>JBKPRQ010000190.1:0-6682 GCA_046734635.1 Verrucomicrobiota bacterium | reverse complement strand
TGCCTCCAATGGTGGCGTTCCCAACTCGCACGACTGTTTTTTCCGGACGCAGATCAAGCGTGATCAGCTTGTACGGTTTGGTGACTCGTATGACTTCTGCGACGCCCGGCAGATTTTCAAAACGCCTGCCGTCGATAGCACCTTGGTTGCCGGTGATGCCGATGGCTGTTCGCGTGGCGCCTGGCATCGGATGAGGGCGCAGCCCAATTTTACGGATTACATCTAAAACTGCGTCCACTTCCTGCGGAGCAGCGCTGGGTTTCATGACAATCAACATAGGTTTTGCAAGGTTTGGGTTAGTTTCATTGGTGCAAACGCCAGCTCTTCTCTTGAGAAAAAGAGAAAGAATCAGCGTCCCGTTGAGAAACGGTCGCTTTCTATCGCCACCAAACGAGCGCCAACGCGAAGGCCAGCGGCCTTCGGAGATCTGAAAGAATATCGACGCTCATCGCCGACCACACTAACGGCGATCCTGCAGATGTCGAGTTCGAATTTGTGCAGGTAACTTTCCTGTTACCAAATCGCAGATGCACGGCTACCTAGCACTGGCAGCCATGTGTATCACGCCTGGCGATACTAGTGATACGCATGCTGATGGAAAAATTGGTGCGCCTCGTCTCGATCGTTGCCGCCGGATTCTGTGCCACTCCAATCTTTGCACTCGAAGTAACTGAGCCGGCGGGAGCAGCGCATGGTTATCCGGCTTTGTGCAGTATCAACGGCAAGAAAGTCGCTGACGGCGAATTCCGGCAATGGGTGGAGAACAAGCGGCTACATGTGGTCATCACTTATCACTTCCCAGATGGGGAACGTTATGAGGAACAGGCGCAATTTCGACAAGAGCCAGAACTGATCCAGGAAAAATGGTCCTGGAAAGAATCGAAGGATGGAAAGTCGCAACGTGAATTCACCGCAGATTTTCTGTCCGGAATCGCCAGCGCACACGTCCGTGAAGAGAAAAATCAGGATGTGTCGGGAAAGATAAACGTTGAGCCGGGTCGAACGTTTGCCGGATTCGGAGTTACCATCGCATTGAGTAATCTCCGCAAACGCCTTCTTACTGGCGAACAAGTTCAACTCAAGGCAGTCGGCTTCTCGCCATTCCCAACGCTTAGCCCACAGGTTGTGACCGTGACAATTTCCCATGGCGGGCTCGATCGCATGAGAATGTCGGGGCGCTTGCTCAAAGGCGATCGGTTCATCGTTCATCCGGAAATTTTTTTCCTGGCAAAATTGTTTGTTGACGTGCCTGACACAAACATTTGGCTGACAAGTCCCGCGCCAGCCGGTTTCCTCCGGTGGGAAGGCCCAACGGTGCTGCCGACTGATCCGCTCATTCGTGTAGATCTGCTTTCGGGAACAAAGAGTACGGTGGCAGAACCCGTGAGGGGAAGTTCCGGCCAGTGAACTCTTCCTCACGGTGTTGGAATAACGCGCACTGCATCGCGCCGGCGCGATTCTAATTAAGACAACAGACGAAACGTTATGGCTGAAGCATTGCAGGGCCTCGAAGGCCCAGATTTCGAAAAGGGCTTCAACATTGATGATGTAGAGGACGGAAAGATGTTGTTAGGCCATGCGTTTGGTGAAGCGGTTCTCGTGACCAGACGCAGCGACGAGCTCTTTGCCATCGGCGCAACCTGCACCCATTACGGAGGCCCACTGGCAAAAGGTTTGATGGTGGATTGTACCGTGCGCTGCCCATGGCACCACGCGCGTTTCGATCTGCGCACGGGAGAAGCGATTGCTGCGCCGGCGCTGAACAATGTCGCGTGTTACAAGATCAATAAACGTGGGGAGCAGTTTTTCGTCACTGGCAAGAGCGACGAGAAACCGGTGCGCAAACCCAAATCATCGCCAGCGAGCGTGGTGATCGTTGGTGCTGGCGCAGCTGGCGGCGCCGCAGCCGAGATATTGCGACGCGAGGGTTATGAAGGCCCCGCCACCTTGATCGGTGCAGACGAGTTTTTGCCTTACGATCGTCCAAATCTTTCAAAAGATTATCTCGCGGGCAGCGCGCCGGAAGAATGGATTCCGCTTCGACCAGCGGATTTCTATCGCGAACAAAAAATCGACACGCTGACAAAAACATCCGTTGCGGCGATTAATCTGCAAAGGAAACAGGTCACGCTCTCAGATGGACGTTCGTTAGGCTACGATGCCCTGTTGTTGGCGACTGGCGCCGAGCCTGTGCGCCTTAAAATTCCGGGCGATGATTTGCCGCACGTTTGTTATTTACGAACGCTGGCTGATAGCCGTCAAATCATTGAGAAGGCAAAAACTGCGAAGCGCGCAGTGGTAATCGGGGCCAGCTTCATCGGCCTGGAAGTCGCGTGGTCCTTGCGAGAGCGCAAGCTAGAAGTCGTAGTGGTCGGAAAAGGATCGCTTCCACTGGAAAAAGTTCTGGGACGCGAAATGGGAAATCTGATTCGCGAAACTCACGAAGCGCACGGTGTAAAATTTTATCTTGGTCGCACGCCTGCGGTCATCCAAGACCGACATGTGCAGCTTGATGATGGGACAATTTTGGATTGCGACCTGGTAGTCGTTGGAATCGGCGTGCGGCCAGACACGGTGCTTGCGGAACAAGCTGGCATCGCAACTGACAATGGCGTTTTGGTTAACGAATTCCTGGAGACAAATGTGCCGGGAATTTTTGCAGCCGGCGACATCGCACGCTGGCCGGATCCGCGCGCAGGACGAATTCGTGTCGAGCACTGGGTAGTGGCGCAGCGTCAGGGTCAGACAGCGGCCCGCAATATTCTCGGTGCGCAGGAGCGATTCAATCTGCCGCCATTTTTCTGGAGCAACCATTTTGATCTGCACATTCACTACGTCGGTCACGGAAGCAGCGATCATCGCACCACGGTCTCGGGAAATTTGAAGGCGAAAGATGCGTCTGTGATTTTCCGCGACGGCGAGAAACTCACCGCCGTAGCGAGCGTCGGCCGCGACGTCGAGAATCTCAAAGCGGAGCTGGCACTCGAACGTGATGAGGAATTCTCCTCATCTTAATCTGCGCATCATCAGCGCAAGCGCGCAGGGGTTGTCGCTTCAGGTTGTAATAACCAGATACAGCCAAAGTGCCGTGGCAATGAGCGGGATCAAGCAAACCATGAGCACCATGTTGTTGCGCGGTCCTAATTCACTCGGGGACGAGATTATCTGCGATGACTGTCTTTTCGATTTTTCGCAGATGCCGCAGCACGTAAACGTAAGCGCAGATCATCGCGATGAAAGCGATCCCGGCAACGATGCGAACGGGTAACAGCGGGTCAGTAGCGAGCAATTCCATCGGTTTGATGTGAGTTAGGGAAATCGCGGACATGTATCAAGAAAAAACTCACGTCTGCTCTGGTACAAGCATCCAAAATCGGGAACGGTGAATCACCGACTAATTTAGATCGGATACGAAAATTCGGCGCTCATAGAACGCCGCTACAGGAGGTAGCGTCTGACAAGACGCCCTACAGTCCCAAGGCGGGCTTGACGCAGGCAAGGTGTCCCTATCCTATTTCGGCGATTGGTTGGGGAGCGATTGGTTCAGCTTCGCTTGTGTTTTCATTATCTCGGCCTCAACCGTCGGCATTATGTCTGCCATGTAGACACCGAACTTTTGCATTGCCGATTTCCCGACGGGCGAACCATAAAAATCCGCCAATGCTTTCAACTCCTCGGTGGTGAAATCCTTCACCATTGCATCCAGCATCGCTTTTGTTAACGCCGCGATGTCGAGTTGCGAAGTCATCAGTTTCTTGAATTGATCACGTTGATCCGGTGGAAGGTTCGCAGCCATCTTGTCGGCCATGTCCTCGAACAGGGCTTTAGGTGGAGTAGCCTGGAGGTAACGCTCGGCTTCCTTGCGCCGGGTTTCCGGGGTATCAGGCGCGCTGAGCGCAAAACCACATGAGATGAGCAGGATGAGGATTGTCAGGCAGAAGGTTCGTTTTTGCATGGCAGGCGAGTGATAGAGGTTCGCTGCCAATAAGGCCAACTTTTTTTTGGCAGGTATTTGTGAGATGGGTTCTAGATCAGTAAGGCAGCGAGCCCGAGAAAGACAGCGAGGCAACCAACATCGGTGAAGGTGGTAACTACGATGCTCGAGGCCGTCGCCGGATCAGCGCCAAATTTCTTGAGAGCCAATGGCACCAGTGCGCCGGCCACGCCACTGAAGCAGCAACTGATGGTGGTCGCCAGGAATACGACAAAGCCCAGCATCAAAGCCGCAGGGCTCTTGACCACAGTGGCAAACACGAACATCGCGATCCCACCGGTGACGCCGGTCAGCGCTCCGTTGAATGTTCCCAGCAAGGTTTCTTTGATTAAGAGCATGCGTTCTCTGCCGGATCTCAAATCGCCCAGAGTCATCCCGCGTAAAGATACTGCAAGCGCTTGCACTCCGGTATTTGCTGCCTGACCAATGATCACCGGCAGAAAAACTGCCAGCGCGATGATGCGGTCGATCGTTTCCTGAAAAAATCCGACCACGGCTGCAGCAAGCAGTCCGCAGAATAAATTTACCTGTAGCCAGGGATGTCGGAACTTCAGGCTCCGCTGCCAGGGCGTGGTAAGCCGCTCCTCGCTTTCGACGCCGACCATCTCGCCCGGTTGCGCGCTTAATTCGATCGCCTCGGCTTCAAACAGCATCTGGCCGCGCAAAAGCCCCAGGAGTCGCCCCGTTTTTTCACAAACTGGATACACCGGATAATGCCGGACAAGGACCGCTCTCATCGCATCGGGGAGCGACATTTCTGGCGTGAGATAAAATGGATTCGTGAGCATGACTTCCTCAAGACGCTGACTGCTATTGGCCAGGAGCAGGTCGCGCATCACCACGACTCCAAGGAGTTTCTCCTGTTCATCTGTGACAAAGCCGTAGGTGATAATTGCTTTTTTGGCGAGTCGCCGAATCTGTTCGGTTGCTTCGGCAACCGTCGTTTGCGGACGAAAAACTGCCAATGGCGGCTGCATCAGTCTCCCGATCGACCGTTCCGGGTACGTTTGATTCCGCATCCATTGCTGGTTGGTTTCGGGGGAAGCGGTGGCGAGAATGGTTTGCCTCCGCGAGGCATTAAAGCGTTGGAGAATCTTCAATGCCGATGCCGGATTCAACAGCTCCAGCATTTGAACAACAAACTCGTCCGGATACGGCTCCAACATTTTGGCCGCCTCCTGCGGATCGTGTTCGACCAGCTTTGTAAACAGCGTCCTTACGTCTGGTTCAATTTCCCGGATAGCGCCGGATTCAATTTCTTGGTCATTCATGGAGCGGAGTGTGGCAAGCCGACGCGGCGCTAGCAACATTAACTGTCGTAACCGTACCAGGTTTTGCAGCGACCGACTTGGAAATTGTCGCTGTTTGTCGATCTTAGATGGTGCGTGTTCTGGTTATCACGGGGGCGGGCGTCTCGGCTGAAAGCGGGATTCCAACCTTTCGCGGCAAAGATGGCTACTGGCGCAATCTGGATCCGATAAAGTTGGCGACACCGGAAGCGTTCGCGCGCGATCCGGAATTAGTTTGGCAATGGTATCAAGAGCGGCGACAAAGTATTCGTAATGCACAGCCTAATCCCGGGCACGAAGCGATCGCCAGGCTGGCGCAGCGTGCGGGTGAATTCCTACTCGTCACACAGAACGTGGACGATCTGCACGCGCGCGCTGGTCTGGCGAAGACCGAGATGGTGCAAATTCACGGAGACATTTTTGTTACCAAATGCTCGCGCTGCGATTTTTCGTACGCAGGTAGGGGCGGTTCACCCGAACCGCCAGGCGCTCACGCAGCTGAACCTGAAAACGGGCGATTGAGGTCAATCGCCCCTACCTCAGAAAACGATGGCAACCCTCCACGTTGCCCCGAGTGCGGTGCGCTCATGCGACCGGGCGTGGTTTGGTTTGGTGAGCCTTTGCCCGCGGGTGAAACCGAACGCGTTGAGAATTATTTGCAGCGTGATTCTTGCGGCGTCGTGATCGTGGCGGGAACGACGGCAACGTTTGGATACATCATTGATTGGGCGCTGCGTGCAAGTCGTCGCGGTGGCCAGCTCATCGAAGTTAATCCCGAGGAAACACCGCTCTCGCGATTTGCGACACGATTAGTGCGGAAACCAGCCGCAGCTGCATTGCCGAAGATTGTTGACGTTTTGATTCGAAGTCGCTGACGTCGTTGTCTGGGGAGCAAAGGCCGCTGCCCTGTAGTTCGCGGCAGCTTGCCGCGAACGGTGTGATTAACACGACCGCCGTTGCAAACATGCGTTCGACACGCTGCCGAATGCTACAGGCTGGCAGCCTGTGCTCCCCAGAAAAAGATGGCGCGATGACTCGATCTCATTGAGATCACTTTTACGCATTGATCCAGCGCAAATAGCGTTCCGCTGAGCTTCGCACGGCGCCTTTAGCGTCCGATAGCACGTTCGCTCCCCACCATGCGCCGTAAATTTGTTCGAATGGAAACCTTTCGAGTCTTTCCAGGATTTGGTGGATTACACCAGATCCGAGCGGAATGAGATTGGGATAACTCCGCATGAAACTCACGTAGCGGCGATCTTGCACTACTTGAATGATGTCGCCTGTTAGCAGAGCCCCTTTACCATTAGCGCCAGCTGGCCAATGCAGGACAGTGCCGCCGTCGAAATGCCCGCCGCAGTTGATAAGCATCAGACCATCCCACAGTGAAAGCATAGTC
>JBKPRQ010000189.1:0-9894 GCA_046734635.1 Verrucomicrobiota bacterium | reverse complement strand
GTGGGGCTATGTTTTTAACAATCTCGATGCAGCCGCCAGCTTTACCTATCAACGCACCAACGTTTGTTTCTTTGGGCACACGCATGTGCCGATGGTTTTTGTTCGGGACGAAAGCGTCAGGCGGGAAAGGGTTGAGCACGTACGCATCGAGCCAGGCAAAAAGTATTTCATCAACATGGGAAGCGTGGGCCAGCCGCGTGACGGAAACTGGCGAGCAGCGTACTGCATTTACGATACGGAGAACAATCTGGTCCAACAGTTTCGCATAAAATATGACCTGGCAGTTGTGCAAAGGAAGATCGCTGAAGCAGGCTTGCCACGGCTCCTGGCTGAGCGGCTGGCGATTGGCCGGTGACGCTAAGGACTAAGCCCCGCCCTTCGACTGGTTTCCCGGACGCTGAAGCGTCTCGACTCAAAATAGCTTTATGCGCAAGCTAGTTGGCGAAGGAGGCGACCTGAACGCCAAATCTATTTTAGTCATCAAACCCGGCCCGCTCGGTGGAGTCGTTCATGCGCTGCCCGCAATCGCATTGGTTCGCGAAACGCATCCGCACGCAGAGATTACCTGGGTTATCAACCCAGAACTCGCTCCGCTGCTTCGAGGAAATCCTGATGTGAATCATGTTCATCTGTTTCCGCGTGGGGAGCTCCGGAGTCTTGGCGCGGCGCAGAGTTTACTGGCATGGCTAAAGAGGACCCGGGAATTGCGTCCCGATCTCGCGCTCGATTTCGATGGACTGCTACGGGGCGCACTTATTGCAAAAACCAGCCGTGCAAAAGATATTTACGGACTGAGTAATCCACTCGCCGGGGCGACCCGGTTCTACAACCGGATCGCCCATGTCGATCGGCGCAGTCATGCCGTTGAGCGCTATCTGAAACTGGCGGAATGCGCCGGCGCCGCGATCGGCGACTCGCTTCGATGTTCCGTTCCAAGTGGCGACCCGCTACCACGCTTCGACGCGCATCCGCCATTTGTTCTTCTTCATCCTTTCGGTCACGGGCAGGACAAGTCGCTTTCAAACGCAGTGATTGAGGAATTTTGCCGCGCGCTGGCGCCAACTCGCGTGGTATTGGTAGGACAAACACGCAACAGGATTAACACACCGGAAAATTGTGTTGATCTAACCAGGCAAACTTCACTGCTTCAGCTCGTCTGGCTAATTCGCGTCGCTCGATTTGTGGTAAGCGTGGAGAGCGGGCCCATGCACATCGCTGCTGCTGTGACTGGCAACTTGTTGTCGATCCATACTTGGACGGATCCGCGCCGTGTCGGTCCTTACAATTCCGATGCCTGGGTCTGGAAACACGGCCAAATCTTCCGTGTCAGCGAACTTGAAACCGCGAAAATTCGAAAACACGGCCGTCGTTTCAAACGCAAAGATGTCGAATCCGCAGTCGAGTTGATTCGTCCGCTGGTTCCAATCGATCCGATGGCCGTCTAGCCTTTCGCTGCGTCAGCCCGTGTCCAGGTCAGGTTGCGACAGCCCGGATTCGTTGCTTTAGAACGAACTCGGCAAGCGCCAAATCCCGAGGATAAGTGATTTTGAAATTTAGATCTTGGTTTGGAACCAGAATCACTTTGCGACCGAGCCGCTCGACCGCTGAAACCTCGTCGGTAACTGAAGCATTCTGTGCGTAGACAGCTCGATACGCGTCCTCGATCGATTGCCGCTCGAAAACCTGCGGCGTCTGCATGGCATAGAGCTGATTTCGATCGACTGGATCGGTAACAAAAAATTCGGTGTCAGCATATTTGAGCGTGTCGCTGATCGGCTCAGCCAAGCTGGCAGCAGCATGTATCCGGGCCTGCTCAAAGACGCGCTCGATTTGTTCCGCGGTAATTAACGCGCGAGCAGCATCGTGAACAGCGACGTATTTCGCACCAGCCTCAAGATGATCCAAGCCGGCGCGGACGGAATCCTGCCGATGTTTACCGCCCGGAACAATCGACCGAACTTTTTTGAAATTTTCATCGCGAACAATTGCCTTGATCTCATCAAGTCGATCTTTGCGTGCCGCAATAATGATTTCACCGACACAGTCGGCACGCTCAAATGCCTGGATGGTATGCGCGATTACCGGTTTGCCGGCGATCATCGCAGACAGTTTGTCGAAACCCATGCGGCGACTGTCACCGGCGGCGACGATGATGGCTGCTAACATGGCCAAAAAAAGAAACGCCCAACGCCCAACATCCAACGCCCAATCTCGAATTCAGAAATCAGCCGTTCAGCGTTGGGTGTTCGGCGTTGAGCGTTCGACGTTTTCTTCACTCCAATTGTTTTTGTACTTCGGCGCTCAGTGCTTTTCCATCGACGCGACCGGCTACTTTTGCCTGCAACGCTTTCATCACGGCGCCCATTTGTGCTCGCGACGTGGCGCCCGCTTCCGCGATCGTTTCACGCACAACTTTCGAAATTTCATCCGCGCTCATCTGCTGCGGCAAATATGCATTTAAGATCGAGAGTTCCTCTTTCTCCTTTTCCACGAGTTCTGTGCGACCGCCTTTCTCGAAGCTCTCAATGGAATCCTGGCGTTGCTTCACTTGTTTGCGAATGACCTGCGCTGCTTCTGCGTCGTTCAATTCAGCTTCCGTGTCTAATTTAGCAATCGCGGCGTACTTCAACGCGGATTTAAGCATTCGCAGGACGCCAAGTCTTATGGTGTCTTTGGCGCGCATCGCGTCCTTCAGATCTGAATCCACGCGTTCGGTAAGTGTCATGGGCGAAATTACGTGAGCAAACGCAAATGTCGATCTGTAGCCACGGCTCTGTGAGCCGTCCCAGTTCACGCTCGAACCATTCCCATTGACCGCCCGCAGGGCGGTGGCTACAGCGGAGTAATTCTGGCTATAGTCTCTCGGCGCACTTGCGCACCGACTCTACATCGGAAACCGACATCACATCGACGCCTTTTAGAGTGCGCCGCAATAGTCCTGCGAGCACCCCGCCCGGTCCCAATTCAACAAAGAAATTGCAGCCAAGCGCGGCGAGTCGCTCCATGCAATCGAGCCAGCGCACCGTGCCGGTGACCTGGTCCTGAAGCGTTCGACGAATTTCAACCGGGGTTTTCACTTCCTCGCCTGTCACGTTGCTAATCACGGGGAAAGACGGCGTTTTTATCGGAACATGGTGAAGCACTGCGCCGAGCTTCTCATATGCGCTTTCCATCAAGCGCGAGTGGTACGCGCCCGCAACGTTGAGCATCGTGGCACGACGAATCCCGTGCTCTTTGGCCAGCCCGACCGCGAGTTCTACCTTTGCTCTCTCCCCTGAAATCACAATCTGCCCGGGCGCATTGATGTTTGCGATATCGACATCGGCGTCGGCTGCCAGGCCGCGCACTGAGTTTTCATCCGCGCCAATCATTGCCGCCATTGCGCCCGAGGTCGCGGCACAGGCTTCATCCATCAGTTGTCCGCGTCTCTCGACAAGTTTAAGTCCCGCCGCAAAATCAAATGTCCCCGCTGCAGCGTGTGCGGTCATTTCGCCTAACGACAAACCGGCTGCGCCGCCGATGGAAAATCCAGCCAATTCGCGCAGGATGGATAAACAGGCCAGCCCATGAACGAAGAGCGCAGGCTGACAATTCGATGTCTTGGTCAGATCTTCGATCGGTCCGCTCCATGCGATTTCACTCAGCTTCCGGCCAAGAACGTCATCGGCATTTCGGAATAGCTCGGCTGCCGTTGGAAATTGTTCCGCAAGATCGCGTCCCATCCCGACGGTTTGTGCACCCTGTCCAGCGAAGAGCAGCGCGATTTTCTTCATGAGGGAATTCACCATCGATGCCCGGTTCGCGCGATTCAAACGTGAATTGATGTGCAGGAGATCCCCAAATTCCTTCCGGCCCGGCGCGCCCGGCGGTCGCGCCCTACCAGTACGCCGAAATTGCTTGCGCGCGCTGGCTCACTCGCCAGCGTAAATGTGTTTAGTAATCGTATGCCTTTCACAACGCGCGAGATTGAATCTCCTGACCCGGTAACGCGAGTCGTGGCGGCGGATGCGGAGCTACATCACGGCGACGAAGACATTGGCGAAAAAATGGTCCTCAACATGGGACCGTCGCACCCGGCCACGCATGGGGTGTTGCGACTCGTGCTGGAACTCGACGGCGAGATTATTACCAAAGCGACACCAGACATCGGTTTTCTGCATCGCGGCGACGAAAAAATCGCAGAGAACATGCAATACAACCAGTTCGTGCCTTACACCGATCGGCTGGATTATCTTGCCCCGCTTTCGAACAATGTCGCTTACGCGCTTGCCGTGGAAAAATTAATGGGGTGGGAACTCCCGCCGCGCGGAAAAGCGATTCGCACGATTAGTTGCGAGACGTCGCGCATCTCGTCGCATTTGCTGGGTATCGGAGCCATGGCTCTCGATCTGGGCGCGATGACCGTCTTTTTGTACACGTTCACCGAGCGCGAGAAGCTTTATAACCTTTTCGAGCTGCTGACGGGTGCCCGCTTTACTACCTCTTATACCCGGGTGGGCGGACAAACTCGGGATCTTCCTGAGAGTTTCATCCCGCAGCTCAAGAAATTCCTGGATGAATTCATTCCAAGCCTGGACGAGTGCGATCGGTTGCTCACGCGTAATCGCATTTTTGTCGACCGAACAAAAGACGTTGGCGTGATATCGAAGGAGCACGCGATCGCTTATGCCCTGTCAGGTCCAAACCTGCGCGGCAGCGGTATCGAACACGATTTGCGCCGCAAACATCCATATCTCGATTACGAGCTGTATGATTTCGATGTGGTAATCGGGAGCGCTGGAGACTGTTACGATCGGTATTTGGTACGAATCGAAGAGATGCGCCAAAGCGTCCGCATCCTGCGTCAGGCAATCGACAAATTGCCGGATGGCCCCATCAACGTAGCTGATTGGAAAAACATGGTGCCACCCAAATCGCGAGTCATGACCAAGATGGAAGAGTTGATCCATCATTTTATCGTAGTCACCGAGGGACTCGATGCGCCTCCGGGTGAGATTTATTTCGCCGCTGAAAATCCGAAGGGCGAGCTGGGCTTTTACATCAACAGCAGGGGTGGCGGCGTTCCGTATCGGTTGAAGATTCGCGCGCCCTCCTTTGTGAACCTGAGTATCCTCCCGGAGCTTTTGCCGGGTTGCATGGTTAGTGACGTACCAGCTGTGCTGGGAAGTCTGGACTTCGTCATGGGAGAATGCGACAGATGAATGTGCTGCGATCAATATCTCGATTTTTGCTCATCCTCATGCTCGCGCTTGCAGTTTCGTGCACACCGAGCAAACGCTTCGACAAGGCAAACGTGGATGAGGTGGAAGAAGGAATGTCGAAGAAACAGGTGGAATCAATTCTGGGACATCCCACCTCCGTCACTAATGAACCTATCATGAAACAGACGACTTACGTTTATCGCCAAGGCAAAGACTCGGTGACGGTCATTTTTAGAGACGACAAGGTGCAATCGAAGGAAAGCACATTGTCCAAATAGTTTCGCGTTATCGTGGAGTCGCCGAACACGCGTGTTCCCGCCGAGTTGGAGCGGAAAATGGATGCCGCAATCGCGCGCTACCCGCACGATCATAGACGGAGCGCGGCGATGCCGCTGCTTCACCTGTGGCAGGAACACTTCGGTTTCATTAGCGAGGACGCAGTCATCTGGATCGCCGCAAAGCTCGGGCTTGAGCCGATCAACATTCTCGAGCTGGTCACTTTTTATCCAATGTATCGCCAGGAGCCTGCTGGCAGGACGCATATCCGCATCTGCCGCACGCTCAGCTGCGCTATGGCCGGCAGCTATCGGTTAATGGAAAATTTATGCGCGGCGACTGGAATCAAGCGCGAGCACCAGGGTGAAGGAATGCACAATCCGATTTCGGTTAGCGGTGATGGCAATTACAGCGTCGAGTTCGTTGAATGCCTGGCGAGTTGCGGCACGGCGCCCGCTTGCATGGTAAACGAGGAGCTTCACGAAAAGATCGACCCAAATTCTGCAGCCGATCTTCTCAAGGAAGGGCAGTCTCCAGTCCACCCCACCAAAGGCAGCGGACTAGAGACCGCCGCTCCTTGGAAGTCGGCTCCGCATCCTCTGGAGCGGCGATTGATTTTCAAGAACCTCGGGCACGCCGATTGGACCACAGACATTGACTGTTACCTGCGCGCCGGCGGTTACGAACAATTGAAGCAGGCGCTAACGATGTCGCGCGCCGAGATTGTCAACAAGGTCAAGAACTCGGGATTGCGTGGTCGCGGTGGCGCGGGTTTTTCGTGCGGCTTGAAATGGAGTTTCATCAAGCCGGACGAGAAACGACCGGTGTATCTGATCTGTAATGCCGACGAGTCGGAGCCGGGCACGTTCAAGGACCGCTACATCATTCACGAAGATCCACATCAGTTGCTCGAAGGAATTCTGATCTCCTGTTTCGCGTTGAACGCACGCACGGCCTACATCTATATCCGAGGTGAATTCCCAGAAGGCGCAAAAATTCTTGAAAGCGCCATCGAACAAGCGCGGGAACACAATTTCCTTGGAAAAAACATTCTCGGCTCCGGATTCGACGCCGAGGTTTACGTCCACCGCGGCGCAGGCGCTTATATCTGTGGTGAAGAGACTGGCCTGATCGAATCGCTGGAAGGCAAACGCGGCTATCCGCGAATCAAGCCGCCTTATTTCCCGGCTGTGCTGGGCCTCTACATGTGCCCAACAATCGTGAACAATGTGGAAACGCTTTGCCATGTGAAGCACATCATCGCCATGGGCGGCGCGGAGTATGCCCGCCTGGGCCGGCCTAACAACACTGGCACAAGAATCGTTTGCGTGAGCGGAGACGTGCAGCGGCCCGGCTATTTCGAAATTGAAGTCGGCGCCGTGACGATGGGTCAACTTATTTACGAAATGGCCGGTGGATTGAGACCGGGTCGAAAACTCAAGGCGGTCATCCCAGGTGGAAGCTCTGCAAAGGTCCTTCGGGCGGATGAGCGATTTAAACTGAAGCAACACCAGCCGGATGGATCGACGACTGACCGCGAGATGTCGATCGACGAAATCCCGATGGATTTCGATTCGCTGGCCGCAGCTGGTTCGATGGCCGGTTCGGGCGGTGTCATCGTGCTGGATGACTCCCGCGACATGGTTGAGGTGCTCAATAACATCAACGAATTCTATGCGCATGAGAGCTGTGGTCAATGCACACCCTGTCGGGAGGGCTCGCTTTGGATGAAGAAAATCACCGACCGCATGTTGCGCGGCGGCGGTGTAACGGAAGATCCACACACGCTAAAGACGATTGGTGATAATATCGCCGGGCGCACGATCTGCGCCTTTGGCGAGGCGTGCGCATGGCCCACGCAAAGCTTTGTCCAGAAATTTCCAGAGGAATTCGCGGCACGCGCACAAAAACCGATGCCGCCCCCGCTTCCGCCAGAATACACGTCCGAAGAACTAATCGAAGAAGAAACGATTCCAACAGTTCCGATGGCGCATGATCCGGGCTGGGAAAAAGCTGGAGCGGCGGGCACGATTTAAATCAAAACCAAGATAATGGCCGATCCCGCTTCAGCACCGCAGCTCCTGAACGTCCAGATCGATGGCGTTTGGCATCAGTTTCCAAAGGGCACACGTGTGATTGAGGCGTGCGAACAGGCCGGCAGTTTTGTGCCGCGCTATTGTTATCACAAGAAGCTGAGTTCGCCGGGCAATTGCCGCATGTGCCTGATCGAAATGGGATTTCCGAGACTCGGACCGGATCGCAACCCGGAGCTTGGCCGTGACAACAAACCAATCATCAACTGGATGCCCCGCCCCCAAATCTCCTGCGCTCAGGATATCGCCGAAGGAATGGGCGTCAGGACCAATTCACCGTTGGTCAAGGAATGCCAGCGCGGCGTGATGGAATTCCTACTCATCAATCATCCGCTCGATTGTCCAATCTGCGATCAGGCCGGCGAATGTCGATTACAGGAGTTCAGCGTCGATTTCGGCACTAGCAAGTCGCGTTTCCTGGAAAACAAAGTCAAGAAACCGAAAAACGTCGTGCTCGGACCGCGTGTGAGACTCGATGATGAGCGCTGCATTCTCTGTTCGCGCTGCATTCGTTTTTGTCAGGAGATCGCGCACGACGACGTGCTCGGATTCGTTGATCGCGGCAGTTATACCGAGCTGACTGCGCATCCCGGCAAGCGACTGGAAAACAATTATTCTCTTAACACCGTCGATATCTGCCCGGTCGGCGCGCTGACCTCCACTGATTTTCGTTTCAAGATGCGCGTCTGGTTCCTGAAAGAAACCAAGAGCATCTGCACCAGTTGCGCCACCGGCTGCAATACCATCATCGGATCGCGCGAGGATGTGGTTTACCGACAAACACCGCGTGAGAACGATCACGTCAACTCATGCTGGATGTGCGATTACGGACGCCTGAACTTTAACTATCTCGAAAATGAAGATCGTTTGTTCGAGCCACAGATCTATGTCGATAGACAACTCACTCATACTGACTGGCGCACCGCAATTACGCAGGCGGCCCTTCAGCTAAAACAGTTCACCGGTCCGGAAATTGCCGTCATTGCCTCGGGGCGCATGACGAACGAGGAG
Source organism: Verrucomicrobiota bacterium (assembly GCA_046734635.1). Taxonomy (GTDB): domain Bacteria; phylum Verrucomicrobiota; class Verrucomicrobiia; order Chthoniobacterales; family UBA10450; genus Udaeobacter. The sequence continues at coordinate 1,313 of JBKPRQ010000189.1, read as the reverse complement.
CTTTGGCTCACGGCACAGTTGGCAAAGTCGTTAGGCACGAATTGGATCGACATCGTCCCGCGCCGCGAGCCTGGAGATAACATCCTGCTCAGCGAAGATCGCAACCCAAATACAAACGGCGCACGCCTGATTCTTGGATCCAAATCTGAACCGGGTGCGAACCTGCTTGCGATCGCAGACGCTGTGAAGTCAGGAAAAATCAAAGCCCTTCTGATTTTGAAGGAAAATGCAATGCATTTGGGCATCTCCGTTGAACAACTCGCGGGGATCCCGGTGTTGATCATGATGAATGTTTTGCCGAATGAGGCGACCGAAAAAGCGACTGTCGTTCTTCCTGGATGCGGTTTCGCGGAGAAACGCGGTTCGATGGTCAATGGCAAAGGCCGATTGCAACGATTAAACCGCGCGGTACGCCCACCCGGCAACGCGCGTGACGATTGGGAAATTTTACGCGACTTGCTCCAGGCAGTCGGTGGAGGCGACTCTATTCTGTCCATCGACGACGTTTTTCGCCGAATCAGCGAGACGGTGCCGCAATTCGCCGGGTTAACGCTGAATAAAATCGGCGACCTCGGCACGCACATTCTGCAAATGGAAGAGCTGCCGCCGACCCATCCAAGCGATGACGAGAAAATCGAGGAAGCGGTTGCAATCCAGGCAAGACGCAGCGCCGTCCGGCGACAAGTCGATGATGCCCGCGAAGCTGCAGCAGCTGAAACTCACCACGGCTAGGGAGAATCGCGATGGATTCTTTCTTCGTAATTACTTCGCTGCTCAAGATCGTCGGAATTCTGTTTATCGTGATCCTGCCAATGGTTTCCTACGCGGTTTACGCTGAGCGGAAAGTTAGCGCGGCGATTCAAGATCGCCTCGGGCCGAACCGTGTCGGACCGGCTGGTCTTCTTCAGCCAATCGCCGACATGTTCAAATTGTTGCTGAAGGAGGATTTCACGCCTCGCGCGGCAAACACATTTTATTACTGGCTCGCGCCCTGTCTGGCAGTGATGCCGGCCATCATCACCATCGCCGTCGTCCCTTTTGGCAGCACGCTGTTTGGGGTCCCGATGGTGATCGCCGACGTGAACATCGGAATTCTGTTCGTGTTCGCCATCGCTTCGCTTGGTGTTTACGGGATTGTCATTGGTGGTTGGGCCTCGAATTCCAAGTATCCGTTTCTTGGCGGAATTCGGTCCAGCGCGCAAATGCTCTCCTACGAGCTCTCGCTCGGTCTGGCAGTTATTCCCGTTTTTCTGCTCGTAGGAAATTTGCGTCTGACCAGTGTGGTGCAGTACCAGATTGAGCACGGCTGGTTC
>JBKPRQ010000188.1:0-6900 GCA_046734635.1 Verrucomicrobiota bacterium | reverse complement strand
TGGCGCTGGAATCATCCAGGCAAGTTTTGGCTCGACGCGCGGGGTCCACGAAACGGCGCTTGATCCGAATTCCGCAAGTATTGTCTACGCGGCCCCGTTCCCGGCGAATAACATCTGCCCACCCAACAGTGGAGGTGGCGTCTGGCGTTCAACGGATACCGGCAGTAATTGGACGCAGATTAAGACTGCATTAAACCCAACACTAAACACTGACCGAGCGTCGTTTGCTGTCGCAGCGATTGCAGACGGGTTTACGCGAATGTACGTGGGCGATGGAAGTTCCAGCGTCGCTGCCGCCAATCAGGCGCGGCTGTACAGGACTGATGATGCAGCTGGAGCCGCGAGCTTTACAGATCTAACAGCGCTGCAGCAGGCATCGGGCGCGCCCAATCAAACGCTCAATTATTGTGGGGATCCAGCTGTTGGCGCGCAATGCTGGTACGACAATGTCGTTTATTCACCCCCCGGAAAACCGGACGTCGTGTACTTGGGCGGTTCCTTTAACTACAGCCAGTACGGCTTCAGGAACAACGGGCGCGCGTTCATACGTTCGACAAACGCCGGTGTGACCTTCACCGATATGACATGGGACGCGACGACAAACCCGACGCCGCCGGAAACCTGCTGTCAGCCGAATCCAATCGCGCCAAATGGAATGCATCCAGATAGTCACGCGATCGTGGAGATCCCGGGAACAGACTCAGCGATCTTCGGCTCGGATGGCGGCTTAGTACGCTCGACCGGACTATTTGCCGATATTTCATCTCAATGCACGGATCGCGGCCTTAGTGGTACGAGCCTTGCAACCTGCCAGCAGTTGCTTTCAGCAGTTCCGACGTTCCTCTACAATCTCAACAAGGGACTTTCGACACTGCAATTCCAGAGTCTCTCGGTTGCTGCTGATAATCCGAAGCATCTTCAAGGTGGCACGCAGGACAACGGCACAATGGAGACGACTGGTTCGGCGGTAGTCTGGCCACAAATAATTTATGGCGATGGTGGAAATTCTGGTTTCAACGCGACTAATTCGTATTTACGGGTCAACACGTTTACGGGCGCGTTCCACGATGTGAATTTCCAAAACGGCGATCCACTGAAATGGGTGATCGCCAGCGGCCCGATCGCGGCCAGCGGCGAAAGCGCTCTGTTTTACCCGCCCATTATTTCCGATCCAAATCCCGCCGCCGCAGGGACAATTTTCCAAGGGTCGGTCAGCGTCTGGCGGACTCAAGATTGGGCCGGCAATCAGGCGTTTCTTGAAGCCAACTGCCCTGAGTTTACGACCTCCGGTGCGAATCCAGCCTGTGGCGATTTCGTTCGCATAGGCCCTGCTGGGGCGACAAATCTGACAACAAGCGCTGCAGATTATCGGGGAACCACTCGTTCCGGTGGAAACGTGGCGGCAGTCTCGCGCGGCACATCTGACACCACGACGTTATGGGCGGCGACGACCACCGGTCGCGTCTTCATCTCGAAGAACGCCGACGCGACGAACACAAGTGTCACTTTCACGCGACTTGACTCACTCGATGCGAGCAGCCCAGGCAGGTTTATTAGTGGTATCTCTGTTGATCCGGCGAACCCAAACCACGCCTGGATTGCATATGGAAGTTACAGTTCGCTAACCCCGGCCACACCTGGCCATGTCTTCTCCGTGACGTACGACCAAGGTTCAGGAACCGCGACATGGACGAATTTGGATGGCTCAGGCGCACAAATGTTTCCAGACTTCCCCGCCACGGGTATCGCTTTTGACTCCGTCAGGGGTGACCTCTATGCCTCCAATGACTGGGGCGTTTTGAAACGGGCAAACGGTTCGTCGGATTGGGTAGTTGCCGGAAGCGGTCTTCCAATGGTGGAGGTCGCGGGTCTTACAATCGTTCCGAGTGCGCGGAGGCTCTATGCCGCTACGCACGGGCGGAGCGCCTGGTTGCTAACATTGCCGTAATCCGAGTTGGTCTTTGAGGCGGGATAGTTAAACACTATCCCGCCTTTTTTTAGGAAGCTTCGAGCTGCTTCCAAGCCTCCCGCACTCGTGCGATCCACGAGATATCTCCCTAGTGCGATTGACAAACGACTTCAGCTGGGATTAAATATTCGTCGCTAGTTTCCTTCCTCGCCAGTCACTCTCTCGGCGGGGTGTTATTCGGAAATTCGCAGGTTCAATCAGCAGTTGCATAACAATCCCCATCCATGGCGGGACATAGTAAGTGGTCGAAGGTCAAGCGTTTTAAGGGCGCGATCGACGCGAAACGCGGCAAGATCTTCAGCAAATTATCGAAAGAGATCACCATCGCGACCAGGCGCGGCGGCGGCGATCCCACCGGCAATCCGCGTCTGCGCAGCGCGATTCAGGCTGCACGCGCGCAGAGCATGCCGAACGATAACATCGAGCGCGCAATCAAGCGCGGTACGGGCGAAGACAAGGATGGCCAGCAATTCGATGAGATCGTGTATGAAGGCTACGCGCCCGGTGGTGTGGCCGTTATTGTCGAAACGGCAACCGACAATAAGAACCGTACAGGGGCGGAGATTCGAAGCATTTTCAGCCAGCACAATGGGAATCTCGCCTCGACCGGAAGCGTTTCGTATATGTTCCACAGAAAAGGCCAAATCACCGTTCCACGATCAGGCATCGACGAGGATCGATTGCTGGAGATTGCCCTGGAGGCTGGCGCGCAAGAGTTGACAACCGACGACGATCAGTATGTTATCATCACTTCCCACGATCAGCTATACGCGGTAGCTGAAGCGCTCAAAAGTGCGGGCGTAACCACCGATGGGCAAAAGTTTACATTCATTCCCGATACGACTGTTGCGGTGCCCGACGAAGCCGCAGCGCGTCAGGTGCTCAGCTTGTGTGATGCGCTTGAGGACGACGACGACGTGCAAAACGTCTATTCAAATCTAGAAATCCCAGACGAATTGCTGGCCAGATTGCCGGCCTGAGAAACTATTGCTTGCAGGAGACGTGTTAAGGCGCTGCGACGCCCGAGAATTTTAGCTTATGAACGAAGAAAACGAAAACCAACCTGTACCGACTGAGTCTGCCGCGCCGGAACAACGTCAACATCGACCGCGTCGTCGTTTCCCGCGAAGACGTTACCGGGACAGGGGCGAACGGTTCAGGCGCGATGATTCGCCGGACTCGCCAAATTCTTCGTCGGTTAATGCGGATTCCGCCGGCTCTGCCACTGAGGTCGACACCCTTGACCGTCAACCCCGCGAAGGAGGGGAGGCTGTTGCCGAAGGTGCCGACCAAGTTCAGGCCGAGCCGGAATTCGGCGAAGGGATCATCGAGATCTCGGGCAAAGGTTTCGGCTTCTTGCGCGATTCGAAGCGTAACTTCGTGCAAACGCCGCAGGATATTTTTGTTACTCCTGAGATTGTTCGCCGTTTCGGCCTGCGCGATGGGATGTGGATTTATGGTGAAACGCGTCGCGGCAGTCGCGGACCGCAATTGGTTAAGCTGTTGAAGATTAATGGCGAGGAGCCTGCGAAATATCAGGGTCTGACGCCATTCGAGGAATTGACCACGATCAATCCCAACAAACGAATCAAGCTCGAGACGGTCCCCGATCGTTACACAACGCGGATCATGGATTTGATGACGCCGCTCGGGATGGGGCAGCGTGGTTTAATTGTAGCGCCGCCCCGTACGGGCAAGACAACGCTTCTGCATCACATCGCCGATGCAGTGGCGAAAAATCATCCTGAAGTCATTCTGATCATCCTTCTTGTCGATGAGCGACCGGAAGAGGTGACCGATTTCCGGCGTTCGCATCCAACAGCGGAGCTCATGGCCAGCTCCAACGATGCCGACATCAAAAGTCACACGCGCATCTCGCAACTGGCGATTGAGCGCGCGAAACGGCTCGTCGAAGCAGGAAAACATGTATTTATTCTGCTAGACTCCATCACGCGGACCGCTCGGGCGTTCAATAATGCGATGGGGGGCGGCGGCCGGACCATGAGCGGTGGTATCGATGCTCGGGCCATGGAAATTCCACGGAAGATTTTTGCCGCCGCGCGTAATACCGAAGAAGCCGGGTCTCTTACGATCGTTGCCACGGCATTGATCGAAACCGGCAGTCGGATGGACGAGCTGATCTTTCAGGAATTCAAGGGCACCGGAAATATGGAAATGGTGCTTGATCGGAAAATCAGCGATCAGCGGATCTATCCGGCAGTGGATATTTTTCTCTCTGGGACACGGCGAGAAGAGTTGCTGCTGCAACCGTGGGAACTGGAGAAAATCAATCTCATTCGACGCGGCCTGGCCGGACACAAACCGGAGGAAGCGATTCAGCGACTGTTGATGTTTGTGAAAAAATTCCCGACCAACACCGAGATGCTCAAGGGCATCCCGGGCTGATCCGTCGCAAGCGATTGCCGGTCTCAACGCGATCGGACACGGTTCACTATTCGCTGTGCGGACTCGAAAGCTCTCCAAGATTTTTTTCCGAAAGGTCCTTGGAAGAAAGCGGTGGCGCGAGATTTCGGAGCTAAGCACTTCGGGGATTCACCAGGCTGTTCTTCGCGCGATTGCGACCGCGCCTGCCGTGTCTTCGAGTGGAGACCACCTCGATGTTGGCAGCGGCACAGGGGAATTATTGCGGCTGGTTCGAGCGCATTATCCGTTTCGTTCTTTTGGTTGCGATTACACGGATCAATTGCTCTCGGTTCCTGGTTCCACGATCGACACCGTCGATCTGAATCGCCAATCGCTTCCCTACAGCGACAATCGGTTCGCGCTTGTTACCTGCATCGAAACAATTGAGCACCTGGAACACTATCGGGAGGTTATCCGGGAAATTTATCGGGTTCTGCAACCAGGGGGCTTGGCGGTGTTTTCGACCCCAAACATCTTGAATCTCCGCTCCCGTTTGCGCTATCTGTCCTCCGGCTTTTACAATCTGTTTGGCCCTTTAGCGCCTGACGAATCCAATATTCATACCACGCGTGGCCACATCAATCCGGTCAGCTGGTTTTATCTGTCGCACGCGCTTCTCAGCGTGGGTTTCCGCGATTTGAAAGTGACGGTGGATAAATACCAACGACGCTCGCTTCTGGCATTCCCATTTGTCATCGTTCCTCTGCGCGCCACGAACTGGATCGTTTATCGTCGTGATAAGAGCACCTACGGCACACTGGACGAGCGGAATGCCTGGGCCGTTCGAGCAATGAATTCGCCGGACCTGCTGCTTGGTCGAACGTTAATCGTCACCGCGGTTAAACCTGGGTAATGTGCCGCTGGTAGAGCGCGTGAATCGTGTCGCGACCATCGAGATAATCGCGACGGAAAGCGTCGAGTTCCTTGTACCCAAGACGGATGGCGAACTTTCGTTGTTGGTCTGACTCGCTCGGAAGCGTTGAAACGCTTCTATTCTCATATCGACGCAGGACAAGCTCGCAGCGGCGCAGGAATGCATAAGAGCTCTTGAGCTTCGCAGCATCCGACTTTTCCAGATGCCCCTGCTCATGCAGCCGATCGACGGCGCGCTCCCAGTTTTGTTCCCAGATGTTTCCGCGCATCTGCAATGCTTGAACGAGAAACTCCGCTTCTATGATGCCGCCATTTCCGGTCTTTAAATCGAGAAAATCCGATCCGCTTCCGCGCTCACGCCGAATGCGCTCCAGCATGACGTCAATTTTTGTGTAAAGGTCCGCATCCTGGCATGCGCGAAGCCATGCGCGTTTTGCAATCTCCATGAATTCATTTTGCAACGGCCCGCTGACGGCGCGTGCCCGAGTCAGCGCCTGCAATTCCCAAGGCTGCGCGCGGCCGGCGTAGTATGATTCGTAGGTTTCAAGAGAGCAGACAACCGGGCCTTTTTCGCCTTCCGGACGCAGTCTCGCATCGAGCGCCCAGATGTCTCCCTCGGCAGTCGGCTGCGCCATGGCGGTCATAAGATTCTGCGCGGCCCGCACATCGTCGCCCACAAACAAAACATCCAGGTCTGCGCCGTAGTTGATCTCGCGTCCCCCAAATTTTCCGAGAGCGATGACGGTCACCTGCTCGTTTGCCAGGAGCTTCGCGACGAAAACCAGACATGCTTCCGCGACATCGGAAAGCTCGGCAAAAGTCTTCGCCGGTTGGATAAGTCCCAGCACGTCGCGCAGGATGATGCGCAATAGTTGCCTCTGCCGGTACGCGCGTATCGGGTCGAGATTGTTTGTAACTGCGCCTAACGAATCGAGCCTCCTTAGATTTTCTGCTACTGATCGCGGTTCATCAAATGTTGGATCGCGAGTGATGTCCTCCAAAAGCTGCGGGCGGCGAATCAAAAGCTCGCTGGCAAACCGGCTGGCATCGAAGGTTTTTATGACCAGCTCCAGCAATCGAGGATTTGCGACCAGGAGTTCGAAGAACAGACTGCGCAAACCGTAGCCTTCCACGAGGCGAACGAATTGATTCAGCGTCGCATCCGGGTCTGCAGTTTTGGAAAGCCAGCCTAATAAGGGCGGACGCAGCTTGCGAAAGACCTGGCGTGTGCGCGGCGCGATGTGGAAACCGGCAGCGCCCTGCACGAGATCGGAAAGCGCCTTGGCTGCTCGTTTCTGATCGCTGAAAATTTCAAGATCATCTGGCTTGGGCGTCCTGGTCGTGGGCGTTTCCGAAACGATCCGTTGAAAAATCGGACGAACGGCGCGCATCCTTTTCTGCAGCGCACTAGTGAAAGCTTCACTCGACGGAAACCGCAGGCTCAGAGCGAGGCGGCGCAAAGCTTCGGAGTCTCGAGGGACAGTGTGCGTTTGCTGTTCGCCCTCGATCTGCAAACGATGCTCCACACGGCGGAGGAACCGGTAAGCGTTATCCAAAATGAGCACTTCCTCGCGCGGAAGAAGATCCAATTGACGCAGGGCTCGAAGCGCCTTGAGCATACTCGATTCCTGAAG
>JBKPRQ010000187.1:0-14420 GCA_046734635.1 Verrucomicrobiota bacterium | reverse complement strand
GGGACCAACACGACCAACGCAGATCGCCTCAACGTCAATCGCATGATAAAAGCAGACCGCGACATGGCGGATATTCGCCATATGCACGATCGTGGATTGATCAATAATCGTCTTGGTTCGGGCGGGCGAGCCTTCTAGTATCACGGTCCGGCATTTTCAACCTGCTCATCGATATGGCTGAAAACATTAACGGCATCAGGCTCGAACCAGGCAGAAAGCGGTAGCGCTCGTGAGACCTCGCCTTGACCGTCCCCTGTGCGGGTTGATCACGACGTTGTGCGTGCTCGTTTTTGTTTCAGCAACTGAGAGTTGGGCGCAGACTGCAAATCAAGCGCAGCTGACGCGCGAGCAGGCTCCCTCAGCTTTTCCTGGAACTGTCCCTCCAACCGGCGCGGAAGGGGGCAATGTCGCTGCCGCGCCTGGAGATGCCGATCTCGGTGAACAGCAAATCCTCAAGCGCGTCGAGGAGTATAAACCGTTCACGATCTCTGCTGGCGTTCCCTTTTATTGGACGTCAAATGTCGCCCTCACGAACAGCGGCGAACAGAGCGATTTTGTGGTTGCGCCGGCAGTAGCAGCTTTTTACGAACCGCGAATCACCAGCACGCTATACGGGCTAATCGATGTTCGGGAGCAGCTCTTTTATTACGATCAATTCGACAACTTCAATTTTGGAAGCTTTGATGTTGAAGTCGGCTTGAGATATCTCGTGCCGCAGTGGCATAACCTGCTTTTGCGTGCTGAGTACGATTACAATCGGCTCACCGAGAAAAACAGTTTTGCAGCTTTCTTTCAAAACCACGCCTTCATCCTGGACGCGTCGATTCCGTTTCAGTTTGGTCGCGCTCAAACGCTCACTTTGGGCGCCGATTTGAACATCAGCATCGCCGCCGAGGAATCTGGACAGCCGCCAAACATCAATGCGATCTCAGCTCAGCGAAGCGATTATGCAGCCTATGTTGGATATTCGGCGGTTCTCACCCGTTCCTTCTTCATCAATGCGGTGGGGACTCTGGTGGTGCGCCAGTATTATGAAGGAGGCCGCGATGACATCAGCGAAATTCTTGCCCTCACCGCAAACTATCGCGTGAACAAATATCTTACCGTAAGCGCTGTGAGTACGTTCGCAGCGAGCCAATCGAACCAAAGCGTCTTCGATTATCAGGTGGCCAATCTCGGGGGCGCGGTGGCGCTCCAGGTGAAATTTTAATTCCTCGATCGCTGGCGGGAACAACGCCAAAGCCCTACGGAATAACCAGGGTCTGGCCCACCGTGAGTTTTTTGGGATCGTGAATATTCTTCCTGTTCGCGTTGAGGATGTCTTTCCAGCGCTTGGGCGATTTGTAAAACTTTCGCGAAATAGAGAAAAGCGTATCACCCGATTGCACGACGTAGCTTCGGTCGCCTTTGCCCGGCGCGGCTTTTTTTGAGCGTGTGTCGACTTCCTGCGGCGATTTGTCGGCAGCAGTTCGCGTCGGTAGAGCGCGCACTTCAAGTTCCTTGTGCAAGTTAAGGTTTTCGTTTCGCAAGCGGGTCGCCTCCGCTCGAGTGATGACGGAATCACCGGACAATACCGTCAGCGCTGCAATTTCATCATGTTTGATTGAGTTTTTGACATCACTGGCATGAGCGCCCGTCGGACTTAATGCGAGATAGCGCCTGAAATGGTGCAGCGCACTGACGGGGTCGTTCAACTTGTCGTCATAAAGAAGGGCCAGTTTGTAATGAACCTCAGCACAGCGCGGGCTGTCATCGAGCGCCGCCTCATACAAGTTGATCGCGCGCGCGAAGTCGCCCTGGACTGATTTGGTATCCGCATCCTGCATCAGCTGCGCAGAGCGCGAAGCGGTCATGCGATCGCAACCAGACGACCCAAAAATGAAAAGGACCATGAGCCAAACACAGGTCGCACATGTCCTTCCCAACCGGGGAAAACTCGAGCTTGCACGTCGAATCTTGTCAGGGCACGACATTGTCGCCAATCTGCTTACTTGTGACCCCGCGCGCACTTCAATTCTTTTTCTTTATCGGAACGTTAATTTTGGTTCTCACAGCGCGTCTGCATGGCACCCTTTCCATTGGAGCAACCTACCCACTGAGTTTCGTCGACATTGATGGAAACAAACATTCCACAGCTGACGGACATGTGAGCGTAATCGTTTTGACTACACCTGCAGATAGGGAAAAGGCGCGCACCGTAGGTGACCGTGTTCCGGAACGTTGCCTGGGCAATCCGGACTACAGGATGATCACCGTGATTCGTTTTGCCCGAAAACACAGTGTGGTTGGGCGAAGAATCGCCACTGCGTTCATTCGTCACCGAATTAGCGAAGAAGCAAAACGGCTTCAGGCCCGATATGACGGAAAAAAAATTGCACGTGACGCACGGAAAGACATTTTCGTTGCGACCGATTTTGACGGATCGATATCGTCACAGCTTGGCGAGCCGGAAGGAACAACGGATTTCTCCGTGTTTGTATTCGGACGAAATGGCGAATTGATAGCTCGCTGGAATGGAGCCCCGAGTAACGAACAATTGGCTGCGGCATTAAAGTAATCCTCAGCAGCCCGCTTAAGGTTTCGGCCTTAACGAAGGTTTTTCTTAATACTTCGGCACGTTCGAATCGATTTGGTCCGACCACGCATCGATTCCGCCTTCGAGGTTGTAAACCTTAGTGAAACCGCTCTGCTGCAGCAGTTGCACAGCCTGTGCGCTGCGCATTCCAGTGTGACAATGGACTACGATCGGCTGCTCGCCATTCAGCTCGTCCAATCGTTCGGTAATCTCTCCTAAAGGGATCAATTTCGCCCCATCAATCCGGGCAATTTCGTATTCGAACGGTTCGCGCACATCGATTAATGCGAATGATTCTCCCGCATCCATCCTCCGCTTTAGCTCATGGGGGGACATTTCCGGTATCGTTCCCTCCGTTCGGATGCCGCAAAACTGTTCGTAGTCAATGGGCGAGAAGATTGTCGGATTCTCGCCGCAGACCGGACATTGCGGGTCGCGCCGCAGATTGAGTTCGCGAAATTTTACCTTCAGCGCATCGAAATGAAGGAGACGTCCAACGAGGGGGTCACCGATACCCAAAATTAGTTTTAACGTCTCAATCGCCTGCAACATTCCGATAATTCCCGGCAAAACGCCAAGCACTCCCGCCTGCGCGCAGTTCGGAACGGACTCCGGCGGCGGTGGCTCGGGAAAAAGGCAGCGATAACATGGCCCGCCCAGATGAGGCGCGAAAACAGTTGTTTGGCCCTCAAAACGAAATACTGAGCCATATACATTTGGCTTGCGCGCAAAAACGCAGACGTCGTTCGATAAATATCGTGTCGGAAAATTATCCGATCCATCGACCACCACATCGTACTGCGTCACAAGTTGAGACGCGTTTTCACTGGAGAAACGGCACTTGTGCAATTCGATCTCAATCTGCGGATTGATGTCGTGCAAGCGATCCTTTGCCGACTCCAGTTTGCCCCGACCAATGTCTTTCGTTCCGTGAAGAATTTGTCGCTGAAGATTGGACAGATCGACATTGTCGAAATCGACAATCCCAATCGTTCCTACGCCAGCGGCCGCCAGGTAAAGCGCAGCCGGCGACCCGAGTCCTCCCGCGCCGATGCACAATACGCGCGCAGCTTTGAGTCGATTCTGCCCTTCGGATGTAACCTCGGGCATGATGAGATGACGCGAGTAGCGTTGCAGTTCATCAACGTTCAATCGCATCGCGCTACTGCGCTTTTCATCGATGATGCTCCGATTCATATCGTGACCCTACCTTAGCATAAAGTTTTGCAGCTGTAGCCGGATCGGAATCACGGCTATTCGGAACGCATTTTCAACGCTGCCTCCCACGCGCCGAAGAGAACCCAGCGTGCAACGTCCCCGATGTTTGCGCTACTCCGTAACCCTAACCGGTGTGCCGACGGGGGAGTTCTCGAAAAATCTTCTCGCCATTCCTTTCGGCAAGCGAATGCAACCGTGAGAAGCAGCAAATGGTGGGACATAACCCTGATGCATCGCGTAGCCGCCTCTGAAAAACATGGCATAGGGCATTTGAGCACCGTCGAAATGCGTGCCCGGCGGGCGACGATCTTTCCGGGCGTCAATGTTTGAGCTCACCACGTTGCCATAATCATCCACATAGTCGCCGAATATCGTGGAAACGTGGTCTGGGCTCTTTGATAGAACAGAATAGCTTCCGGGCGGCGTAGAGAACCCCGGTTTACCCGTGGAAACAGTCGATTCGCCGATCAAACGTTTACCCTTGTAAAAGTAGGCTTTCTGTTCGCCGATATGAACAACGATTCTGGCCGGCCCGGAAGCACCTTCGTCGTTCCACCAACCGATCTCTTGGGCACGCGGGAAGGGGCCTTCCGGCAACGTTTCGCAACCGCAAACGATCAGCGCAATCAAGGCCGTGCCTGCGAGACGGAAGAGACAACCAGGGTTCATGAAGGCGGATATTTATCCGCGTTTAGTTAGGCCGCTTCAACTGAAATTATGCGGCCAATGGGGTGCTCGCAGCCACAGTGCAGTGGGCCGTCTTTGGGGTTTCCTTAAGTACGCGCCACAGGCGCGCAGCTACAGGGTTTGACGCTGTGCGATTGTCCCAATACGCTTTGTGCGATGCAAACCGTGCAACCGCCGATTGATCTGGAGAATTGGATTGAAGAAAACCGCGAGAAATTCAAGCCGCCGGTGAGCAATCGTTATCTCTACGATGGTCGTGATTTTTTCGTGATGGTAATCAAGGGACCCAACGCGCGAAATGATTTTCACCTCGTCGATTCGGAGGAGTATTTCTATCAGCTAAAGGGCGACATCAAGGTGCGTGTCCGCGAAGGCGACCGTATCGTCGACCATATCGTCAGGGAAGGGGAAACATTTTTCATCCCGCCGAACGTCCCGCACTCTCCGCAGCGTCCGCCCGATACGATGGGTGTCGTGGTCGAACGCCGCCGCCCGCCTGGTGAAAAAGAACACGTTATTTTTTACTGCGAGAATTGCGGCGCGTTGGTGGAAGACATCCATTTCGATTGCGCAGACATCGTTGAGCATTTTAGCCAGGCGATGCTCGATTTCTGGAATGACGATGCGCGCCGTACCTGCAAGAAGTGCGGCAAAAAAGTCGAAAAAGCGGAGCCAATGCAGGCTTTGTAGGGCGTTTCTGTGAAACGCTGGTTCAAAGGAAATGGCGTCTGACACAGACGCCCTACAAATGAAAATCGACCTCCATACCCACATTCTGCCACGCGATTGGCCAGATCTCGACGCGAAATACGGTTACAGCGGATTCGTCAGACTTGATCATTACAAGCCTTGCTGCGCTCGCATGATGATTGGAAACCGGGCCTTCCGTGAGATTACGGACAACGTTTGGGACCCGAGGCGCCGGATCGAAGAGATGGACTCTGCCGGCGTTTCAATGCAAGTGCTCTCCACCGTGCCAGTGATGTTTAGTTATTGGGCGAGGCCGAAGGACGCTCTGGATCTTTCGCGGCTCTTAAACGATCACATCGCGGAAGTGGTCAGGGAAAATCCAAGTCACTTCGTCGGTCTCGGGACGGTCCCATTGCAAGACGTCGACCTGGCCGCACAGGAACTCGAGCGTTGCATGAGTGAGCTCGGTTTGCGTGGCGTCGAAATCGGCACGCATGTCGATCCCAACGAACATTGTCATGGCGCAGATTGCCGAAACCTGGATCATCGCTCCCTCGACGTCTTCTGGAAAACCGCGGAGCGATTGAACTCCGCCATCTTTGTCCATCCCTGGGATATGATGGGCAAGGAACGCATGCCCAAATACTGGCTGCCATGGCTTGTGGGAATGCCGGCTGAAACGTGTCTTGCGATTTGTTCGATGATCTTCGGTGGCGTTTTTGAGCGATTTCCAAAGTTACGCGTCGCGTTCGCCCACGGTGGCGGTGCATTCCCGTTCACCATCGGTCGTATCGAGCACGCTTTTAATGTTCGCCCCGATTTGGTCGCGATTGATAACAAGATCAATCCCCGAAGTTATCTTGCGACTGACAAAACGCGTGCGCGGTTTTATGTCGATTCACTTGTTCACGACACCGAGGCGTTGAAAGTTCTGCTCAAGCTATTTGGTTCGCAACGCGTCGCACTCGGCTCCGATTACCCGTTTCCCTTGGGCGAAGCCAAAGCGGGTCAGCTCATCGAATCGACAGAGTTTTCAGCCGAAGAGAAAGCGCGACTACTCGCTGGTACCGCCCGCGAATTTCTTAGCCTTTGACTTCGACGTTGGACGTTGGGCGTTGAACGTTCGGCGTTTGCGTCACTGCTTCACATTTCGTGCCTGATCGCCCACAGATCGTGAAAGACGGGCCTGAACAAAGACTCTTTGAGAAACGCGACGCCGGGTGATCCACCTGTGCCTTTCTTGGCCCCGATCGTTCGCTCCACCAGCTTAATATGCCGGTAACGCCATTCCTGCAGTCCTTCGTCAAAGTCAGTCATTAATTCAAAGAGAATCGAGCATTCCGGCGAATTTTTGTAGAGCCGCAGTATTTCCGTCTGCACGCGCTCATCTGGTTCATTTGGTTTGGTGAAGTCGCGATTCCTTAAATCCGTCGGGATTTGCGCGCCGCGCGTGGCGAGGAAATCGTAGAAATGATCGACTACACTTCGTCCGCGGAGCAATCGTTGCAGTCGGTCATATCCGGGAAAATCCGGCTTCAGATATCTGACGGTTGATTCGCGCTTGTATCCGAGCGCAAACTCAACCTCTCGAAACTGCACGGATTGAAATCCCGACGCCGTCTCAAGTCGGTCCCGAAAACTTGAGAACGATGATGGTGTCATCGTTTCGAGAATGTCTATCTGGGCCACCAGGACCTTCATGATTGTGCGCACCCGTTTGAATGTGTGAACAGCGCCGAAAAGGTCGCCCGCGGAAAAATCGCGATTAATCTTTTCGAACTCATGCAGCAGCTGCTTGAACCACAGCTCGTACGTCTGATGAATGATGATGAAGAGCGTCTCATCATGTTCCGGCGGACTTGAGCGCGGCTTCTGAAGCGTAAGGAGCTTCTCCAGGTCGAGGTAACTCGCGTAAGTCAGCGGTGGTGGCATGTCGGCACTGGATTGTAGATGCTGGATACGGTTTTTATCCAGAATCGTTTCACTTTATGAATCGGAGATAATAATGATCCCATGCCGCCGGGACACTCTCGCGCGGAGAGTAGGGGCCAGGCTCATACGCGCGCGAGGTAATGCCTTGCTGGCTCAACTCACACACGTGCCAGTCCTGCTTGTTGACCATGTCCCAGAATTTGATCGCATCGTCGGGATCGAAATCCTCTCGTTCAAACGCGTTCGGATGGAAAAACCAATCGCAAAGAATCAATGTCCGTTCCGCCGATTGAGGCTCCAGCTGGTGCACCATCACATAATCAGGATGCAAGCTCAGCAACATGTTAGGAAAAATGGAATAATAGAAGACGAACCTGAAATCTTCGTTGTCGAAATCGCCCACGGGCAACGCGCATGCCTTGCTACTCATCGTAAGGCTCTTGTCCCTCGCGATCTTCATGAATCCACCAAGAAACGGTCCCTTGACTAGATCGTTTTCCGCGGAGTCATACGGAGAGATTTTCGAGAGCTCCGGATGCACGCCCAGGCAGTGATAACACTCCGAATAGTTTTCAAAGATTAACTTCCAGTTTGCTTGCACATCGTATTGGATCCGTTTTGCCGAGCGCAGCGTCGGCAGGTTCCAACGCGAAAATTTCCCAGCCACTGACGCAAACCAATTGTCCAGCGGAGTAGGGGAATCCGCCAGATTCACAAAGATGAACCCTTCCCACAGCGCAAGGTTCACCGCGCGCAGTGAATAACCAGCCTTATCAAACTCCGACACCTCATCCATGTGAGGCGCTCCAAGTAATCTTCCATCGAGCGCATACGTCCATGAGTGATACGGACATTGAATTGCAGAGCACTGTCCGTTTTTGTCTTCGATGAGCCTACTTCCCCGATGGCGGCAAACATTGTAAAAGCCGTGGACCGCTCCGCGTTTATCCCGAACAATCATCAAGCTCTCGCCTGCGACCTCAGCAGTAAGATAATCACCGGTGTGCGCGATCTGACTCTGGTGCCCAACCAAGACCCATTGCTTCGAGAAGATTTTCTCCTGCTCCTGCGCAAAAATCTCCTGGGAAACAAAATAGCGTTGGGCCAACGTCTTGGCGCCAGCAGCAGATGTCTCAGTAGTCTTGCGAAATGAAGGCGCTGGTCTTGTTTGCGTCGCGGGCATTCGGGAAACTCTACGCCGCATTCGTTCGCGTCAATGTGCTAATCGGGGCACTCCAAGCCAAGCGCTGGTTACAGCTGTCTGTAGCGGCGGTCTACCTGTCACGCCGTAGCCAGGCGAAGGCGGATGACCGCCGAACATGATTCCTACTTCAGGACTACCTGGTGAAACTCGTACCAATCGTCGAGATTGTTTAAGTTCACCGCGTCTTTTGGAGCGGAAGCACCATCCGCGATACCGCTCGCACCCAGAACACCTTTGCGCGTCTCGTCATCGTGAATATAACCCCGAACCGCGGCATTATGCTTTTCAATCGCGCCCTGATTAAGTGACTTGGCGTTCTTCTTTACCCAGGCTTCGAACTCGGGATAAGTCGGCTTGTGTTGTTTGATGTAGTCCTTAACCGCCTGCTCTTCGAGTCCAAGTGCAGCGCAAGTCATCGCATCAAAACCCCTGCCTATGCCCGGATAACCAGGTGCAAGTTTACCTTGTTCTTCAAGAGAGACTTTAAGCCAGAGCCTCGGAAGGTGAAGAACACCGAGTGGCCCGGCGACGCCGGAGCTGATCATTGGAACATATGTGTCGGCCATAGTACATTTTTGTTAATCCCGCCTCGCGCGAATTGCAAGTTGTGCCTCCTGTCGGGTCATTCTCACTCGCTCTCGATATCCGGTTTGGGCAACGGCGAGGAGATTTCGATTTGTGTGATTTTACTATCCGGCTCGCGGCTGGCCTCCAGTTCCACTTCTTGCCTTGGATCGGTGCGCGTGCTGAGAAACAAGATTCTCGTGATCTTGCCGTTAACATTGATCTTGTTAAGGCTCTGATTGAGGTTGTTCGCCGCGGTTGCTGCCGCCTGCCAGCCGTCGGCTATTTTCTCTGGTGTAAGCGATGAAGTGCCCGTCTGAACAATTTTCACCTCGTCATCCACGATTTTTCGGGCTGGCGCTCCCGCGGCCTTGAATTCAGGCGTAGCCGGTGTCCAATCGGGTAACACGATCGGTCCCGGCGCTTCGACCTGCTTCTTCAGCGCGGCCTGTAATTTTTCGTTCTCACGTTTTTCCTGCTCCTCCTGCCGTGCTTCCTCTTCTTTCGCTTGCGACAGCATTTCCGCGAGCTTCTTTTTTGAATCCGACGAAGTCGGATTCTGATGTTCTTTGGCTTGCTTCTGCATTTCCTGTGCTTCCTTTAACATCGCCTTTAAATCAGGATCGTTTAGTGGATTGTCCTGTGCGCGAAGAAGCGGGGCGAAAAACAGGCAGCTGGTAATGAGAAAAGAAAACAGGCGATTTTCTGGGCGCATCATCGGAGAATAACAGGGCCGCACGGCGCCTTACAATTCAAATGATCTAACCGCTGTGATGGGACGGGCCGCTGGCGCACATCTCGGTTTAATCGTGCCCGGTCTACCCATTTTTTCCGGAAACAATCAAGGAACTCAGTTCCCGTGTATTGACGATATCGGATATTACGATATCGTTATATCGTCATGAAGATCTATTTCGTGATGTGCACGTTTGGTCTTGGATTGGTTCAGGCAGTATTTGCTGAAGAAGCGGGGCCGGCTGTGCCCGAACAGAGGACACAGTCATTTACAGTTCGGTTGAACGGTTCGGTCACGGATGTAACGCCGCTTTTTGGACCGGTGCGCGAGGTGGAATGGGCGCCAGATTGGTCACCGCATTTCATTTACCCGGCAGAGGGCGTACAGCGCGAGGGGGCCGTGTTCACTACGACAAGCGGCCATGGCACAGATCGCCTCTGGTTGCTGACTGCATACGATGTTGCGAACGGTCGGGTGGACTACGTCGTCGTGACACCAGCCTTCATGGCTAACGAGATCAAGATACGCGTGGTTCCCGATGGCGAACAGCACTGCAAGGCAACGATCACGTATCGGCGTTCCGCGTTGACGCCGGAAGGGAATGAAGAGGTCGCCAAACTGGACGCACACTGGGCGGCGGAACAACGGATTCATTGGGAAACGGCCATCAACCAGGCATTGTCGAAGGGCGCCACGCATGACTGATGTAGAATTGACGCGCGCGTTGGAGCGAAGCGAGATTTCGAATGAGAATTTCCATCACGCTTCGCATTTGCACGTGGCATGGGTCTATCTCGTCGAATCCTCATCGGTGGAGCAGGCTGCCAGCAAGATGCGCGATACGCTGCGCCGATTCACCGCAGCCGCTGGTAAGCCGGAAAAATATCACGAGACCATCACATTGTTTTGGGTGCATCTTCTCTCACGTGTGTACGCAGCCGGCGGCGGAGAGCGCCTGGAAGGAATCGTCCATGCCAATCCGCAATTGCTGGAAAAGAATTTTCCACTCACCTACTATTCAGCAGAGCGGCTTTTCGGTGACGAAGCGCGAACTTCATGGGTCGAGCCGGATCTGAAGCCGCTTTCATTTGATGCCATTGCTACTTGTCCATCCAGTCCACCGTGCGACGCACCGAATCGGTCTTTATCTTGACGACCTAAAGGAACCCGGGTTGACGCAGGGGGAAGCGCATATCCTGGCGCTCCTTGCTCATCCCCACCGGGCGAACATTGCCGATCTCCACCGCGGGCTCGCGCACAAGAGATCCACCTTAACCAGTATTCTCGATCGGCTGGCCAGGCGCGGATTGGTTACTCGTGCAGTCGGCAAAACAGATCGCCGCACCTTTGTGGTGAAACTAACGGCAAAAGGACGAAGGCTGGCGCAGCGTGTTCAGCGTCATCTATCCGGACTGGAACGCGCCGTGGTCCGTCGCGTCAACGCCACTGACCTCAGAGGTTTCAACAAGGTCGTCGCGGCGCTGGAACGGGAAGCCCATCAGCTCGTTGGCTCCAGAGGAGCTCAACTCAATCGCAAGCGCAGGAAGGCGGCCACATAAAACTCGCAGGGATCAATCGATTTCAGTGCCGTTGAAAGAGGGCAAACAAAAGTGCGAGGACCAAGCTTCCGATCAACGCAAGACTGACTGTCCTGCGATATCCGCAAGACAAAAGCACCTTGCCGCTATTTTGGCCGTTTCGACTTCGCGCTGAGCAGCCGGTGCGTCGCTAGCGCGTTGAGGATTTCAGGATTTCCCTGCGCCCAGGCATTGTCGATGACCATCCGCTTAAACCGCCATTTCTGCCCGTCGCGCACGAGATCGCAGTCGTAGCGATTCATCAGCAGCGCGTTCTCCGTTCCGTGGCGTGGACCTTCCCGCGGCATGAAATGTTGAGCCATCACGTATCCGTAAAGTGTGGCCGAATCTTCGGCGACCTCGATTTGAAGATTGTTAACGGTATGACTGGTGTCGAGCGGACCGAGCAGGGGAAGCAGCGTGTCGACGATCACCTGGCGACCGGTGAGTTTGGGAAAGTCGAGACCGAGCCTTCTTCCGGCGGGTCGGAAATCGAGAACGCAATCGTCAGCCAACGCCGATGAGAGTGAATCGGCATCGCCGTGATCAAGTCCGAACGCAAACCGATACAGCGCGTCGGCAATTTCATAACGGTCGGCGACCAGCTGCAGTAGATCGGTGCTCATGGACTGAATTGTAAGCGGGGAGACTAGAACTTCACAACATCAGACCAGGCGGCGAATTGCCAGGCCGACGAGGAGAACGATCGCGATCAGCCCGGCATAAACAATCGCGTCTTGTAGTCGGGCGCGGCGCTTGGCTTTTGCATAGGGAATGCGTGTGAACGTCACCATGGTGTAGAGTGGAAGATAAATTCCGGGTAATACCGCCTCGAGGAAATGATCGAGTTTCTTTTTTGCGCGAAACGTCCTGGACGCCGTTTTGTCGCGCATCTCAACAAAATTTCCGATCGCCAGATCAGCCAGCGCGTCGGCATTTTCTTTTCGGCGCTTGAAATATTCGGCAAACGCGTGCTCGCGGTTGTTCGCAAATTCTTCCAGGCACTCGTCGAGCACAACGCAATCTTCGAATGCCGCGTTCATTCCCTGGCCATAGAATGGAACGACCGCGTGTGCCGCGTCGCCGAGCAGGCAGACCCTGTCGCGATAATACCACGGCGCGCAACGAACGGTCACAAGTGAGCCAGTGGGGTTGTTTTTGAAGTCTTCGAGCAGCGTCGGCATCAGCGGAACCGCGTCAGGGAATTCCTCATCGAAGAAGCGCCGGACATCGTCGTCCGTTTGTGTCGTAGCGAAGCTGCGGGGTCCTTCAAACTCCCAAAAAAGTGTGCAAGTGAACGAGCCGTCCGGATTTGGCAGCGCAATCATCATGAAGCTTTTTCGCGGCCAAATGTGAAGCGCGTTTTTCTCGATTCGCCATGAGCCATCCGGCGCGGGCGGAATCGTCAGCTCTTTGTATCCATGCGCGAGGTAGCTTTCGTCGTATTGGAAATTGCCCACGTTTCGTTGCATCGACGCCCGCACAGCGGAAAATGCGCCGTCCACTCCGATCACTGCGTCGCCACGAACGGTCAATTTGCCGGTATTACTCTCCAAATGGCAGACTGCTTCGGCCACATCAACGTCGATGCACTTGTGATTGAAATGAACCTGCACATTCGAACGCTGCGCCGCTTCGATTACCGTCGTGTTAAGCGAAGCGCGCCCGATCGAGTTGATGGATTTCCGGGGGTCGACGTCATAAGGCGCGAAATGCAGCGCGCCGGATTTATCGTGAATCATTCGGCCACGCATCGGGATCGCATGTTGCAATGCTTCATCAGCGATCCCGAGTTGTTCGAGTGCATCAATTCCGCGCGTCGAAATTGCCAGATTGATGGATCGTCCGCCAACGATGTTCCCTTCGCGTGGATCGGCCCGTCGCTCGTAGAGATCGACATCGTACCCACGGCGTCCCAGATATGCCGCCAGTAATCCGCCGGCGAGACCGCTGCCTATGAGAACGAATTTGTCTGGCATTCAGGAATTCTTTAACCGCGGATCACGCGGATATCACGGATATTCGAACAGTGACGGATGTTGCGCTCGTCGCGCCGCATCTGACAGCGGCAGACCTCCAGAATGCTGCGTTGTGCGGAATAGATCTTCGCGGCCGGCCCCGCGCAGCTACGGCACTATCGGCTGGTTGGAAAGATCGTTACTGCGCCGCTCATTCCCAGCCGACTTCACTTCATTTACTTTTTTGTTCGCAACTGCTTTCGACTTCGACTTGCTGGGTTCGTAATCCTGCAGCCAGGCGCTCCATTGCATGTTTTCTTTCCACGCAGTGATCCCGGAGTGCCCATAGTGCTGTTCGACCTCGTATTCGTCGTCCTTTATTACTGGGCACCAGAATAATCGGCCAGCCCTCCGCCAGCCATCCAGGATGATGCCGTCCTTGAAAGGCTGGTTACGTGCAGTTATTACGAGGCAATTATTTTCGCTCGACGTGTGATCGTAGGCCACACCCCAGTGAAGCACCAGCGTCCTCGGCTTGAGTTCTTTCAATTGCGTGCCGATATCCTGTGCCCAATGGCCGCACCAGCCACGTTTTCGGGCGCCGACGTTGACAAGGAAGGCCTGAAACTCCGGATTTAGTACCACGTGATAGTCGCGGGCGAGACGCCGCGCGGTGCTGTGCGCGGTCACCGATATCTGCTCGGCCTCGGCAGGGTCCACGTCAGGCGCAAGCTTCGTGAGCGCCTTCGCCAAATCTCTGATTGATCTCTCGTCTTTGGCGCATGCCTGATCGGCGAGAGCCACAAACGCACACACGAGCAAAATGCTACGACCCAATTTAAACATTCTACGTGAGCATCTTCGATCCGACGTCGGCGTTGCAACAACAAATGCGGTACTCATAGACAATGCGTTGCATGCTTTACGCGTGAATGCTGCTCGTGTCCAGACTCTGTTAGTGATAAAAGCGACGTCTCTGTCCAATGCATATCCGGCAGCTCATTTACTGTATCGTACTAATTGGAATTCTCGGTGTGGTCGCGAAAACCGCACCGCCCAGCTGGCGCGATTTGTGGCGAAATATTCGATCCTGGCTTTCTGCTTTTGCCCGCCACACGCGGGTTGGTTGGGTGGGGCTGGGTGTGTTGGTTCTCGTTGTGCGAGCGTTACTTCTTCCAGTTTGGCCCATCCCTAAACCGATCATCTATGATGAGTTCAGTTACCTTCTGCAGGCTGATACTTTTGCGCATGGTCGCCTAACGAATCCAACACATCCGCT
>JBKPRQ010000186.1:0-30812 GCA_046734635.1 Verrucomicrobiota bacterium | reverse complement strand
GAAAATCGGAATCGGTGCCGTCAAGTATGCTGACCTGTCGCAGTACCGGATGACCGATTATGTTTTTTCATGGGACAAAATGCTGTCCCTGCAGGGGAATACCGCGCCGTATTTGCAAAATGCATACGTGCGAATTCGCTCGATCTTCCGTAAGGCCGGCGAATCTCCTGTAGCCACGCCCCTGCGGGGCGTTAAGGAAGATACGGGCCACAAGCCCGTGGCTACAGAACTCGCTCTAACGAATCCCGCCGAAATCAATCTCGCAAAAAGAGTTTGTCAGTTCGCAGAAATCGTTCCGCAAGTGTTAACGGATTTTCGTCCGAACATTCTGGCAAATTATCTTTTCGAGCTGGCGAACAGCTTCCACGGCTTCTATGAAGCATGTCCGGTCCTGAAATCAGATGAACCGGCGCGCAGCTCGCGATTGGCTTTGTGCGATCTGACCGGGCGCGTTCTGTATCGGGGCCTCGACTTGTTAGGCATCAAAGTGCCTGAGAAGATGTGATACGCTTTGAATCAAGGTGCGTGTCACCCTGAGCGGGGCGAAGCGAAGTCGAAGGATCCCGCCGAATCATTCCTGATTTCGCCACGGGATTCCTCGACTTCGCTCGGAATGACGGGAAATTGCAAGCTGTGGCCGCAATTCATCCGCGAATTCCAACCTGCACTTACCGATTGCAATTTAATCGCTGGTTCACTTTTTCGCAGGCGCGCGAGATCGTCCCATACCTCGACGCGCTGGGAATCAGTGAGGTGTATGCATCGCCGTATTTTCAGGCGAGCCCGGACAGCCTCCATGGTTACGACATCGCCGACCACAACAGCCTCAATCCGGCGATCGGGTCGCGCGAAGATTATGACGCATGGATTGCGGAGCTCCGCGCGCATTCGATGGGACAGCTTCTCGATTTTGTCCCAAATCACGTCGGGATCGCGGAACCGTTCAACGAATGGTGGATGGACGTGCTCGAAAACGGGCCGAGCTCCAGATTCGCGCCCTATTTCGATATCGACTGGCAACCGCTAAAGTCCGATCTTCGCGACAAGGTTCTGCTGCCGATCTTGACGGATCAATATGGGCGCGTTCTCGAGCGCGGTGAGTTGCAAGTGCGCTTTGAAGAGGGAACGCTCTACTTGCTCTACGGCGAGCGACGACTGCCGGTCGCTCCGGGGACGTATCGGTACGTTTTGGAAATCGCGCTGCGAAATCTCTCCGAACACAAGGAGGAAGACTTCTACGCGGAACTGCAAAGCATTCTCACTGCGCTCGAATATTTGCCAAAACGCACGGAGACCGATCCAAAACGCATCGCGGAGCGCATTCGCGAAAAACAAATCATCAAGCGACGTCTGGAACGTCGTTGCGCCGAAGCACCGCAAGTCCAACAAGCAATCGAGAAAGCGCTGGCCCAAATAAACGGCGAACCGGGCGATCCTCGTAGCTTTGATGCGCTGGATGAATTGCTTAATGCGCAATCCTATCGACTGGCGTTTTGGCGAGTCGCCGCCGAGGAAATTAATTACCGTCGCTTTTTCGATGTAAACGAACTGGCCGCCATCCGGGTAGAGCTACCCGAGGTCTTTGACGCCATTCACCGGCTGGCTCTTGAGTTCGTAAAGATGGGTGCGGTCACCGGTCTCCGCATCGACCATCCCGACGGTCTTTATCTGCCGCGGGAGTATTTTGAAAAGCTTCAGCAGCGTTGCGCGAAAGCGCTCGGGACTGCATTACCGAAGGACGGTCGCGCCCTTTACATGGTAGCTGAGAAAATTCTCACCGGCTCCGAAACGCTGCGCAAGGATTGGCATGTGCATGGCACCACCGGGTACGATTTTGCGAATCAAGTAGCGCAGTTGCTTGTTGATTCCTCGGCCGAGACGGAAATCACTAAAACGTTTCATCGTTTCGTTGGTCACTCAATCCCTTTTGGTCACCTGCTGTATGCAAAAAAATTGCAGGTCATGAAATTGTCTCTGGCCAACGACGTCGATGTGCTTGGGAACATGCTCGATCGGCTTTCCGAGAAAAACCGATGGTATCGCGATTTCACTCTGGAGGCATTGTCGCGCGCCGTGCGCGAGACCATTGCTTGTTTTCCGGTTTATCGAACATACCTGGCGCCCGGGCAGCCCGTGACGGAGGAGGACAAGCAAATTGTTGAGCGCGCGGTCGCCGCCGCGAAGCGGCGCAATCCGGCAATGGAAGAATCCATTTTCAATTTTCTCCGGGATGTGTTGCTCTTTCGTTTTCCGTCGAACCTCGCCGCGAAGGCGCGCGCCGAGCACACACATTTCGTTCTGAAGTTTCAACAAGCCACCGGACCGATCATGGCGAAGGGGCTTGAGGACACCGTGTTCTACATCTACAACCGGTTGGCGGCGCTCAACGAAGTCGGCGGCGAGCCCCAACAGTTTGGATTAAGTGTCGAGGCGTTTCACGAGCGAAATATTGATCGACAGCACAATTGGCCGGCGACGTTGCTGGCTACTTCGACGCATGACACCAAACGCAGTGAAGACGTGCGCGCTCGAATAGTGGCGATTTCCGAAATCCCAGAGTTATGGCGCCGCTCGCTCCAACGGTGGCGAGCTGCTACTCGTCGTTGGAAGCGAACCATCAACGACGCCGAAGCCCCGGACGCAAATGAAGAATACCTGCTCTATCAAACTCTGTT
This sequence comes from Verrucomicrobiota bacterium, assembly GCA_046734635.1. Lineage (GTDB taxonomy): Bacteria > Verrucomicrobiota > Verrucomicrobiia > Chthoniobacterales > UBA10450 > Udaeobacter. The sequence continues at coordinate 28,137 of JBKPRQ010000186.1, read as the reverse complement.
GGGGACATGGCCGATGCGGATCGACGCCGAACCGGAAACGATGGCAACACCGGATTACATCGAACGGATTCAGGCGTACATGGCCAAGGCACTCCACGAAGCCAAGCTCAACACGAGCTGGATTCAGCCAAACGAAGAATGGGATGCAGCGGTGCACGATTTCATTGCAAAAATCCTGGATCCGTCACCACGAAACAAATTCCTTCCAGTGTTTGTTCCGATCGCGAAAGAGATTGCGCGACTCGGCGCGGTTAATTCGCTTGCCCAAACATTGCTCAAGCTGACTTCGCCGGGTGTCCCCGACATTTATCAAGGCAACGAGACCTGGGATTTTAGCCTGGTCGATCCGGACAATCGGCGGCCGGTTGATTACAAGCAACGTCGCGAAATGCTCCGATCGATCACAAGAGCCAAGCCCCACGACCTTCTGGCTAACTGGGCCGATGGCCGGATTAAGATGTTTCTAACGCAGCGCGTCCTGCAATTTCGGCGCGAACACACTGAGCTTTTTCAGGACGGAGAATATTTGCCCCTCATGCCGAGCGGCACATTCGCGGAATGCTGTGTCAGCTTCGCACGAACGCTGGGAGACCAATGGATTGTGGTAATCATTTCGCGACTCTCTTCGCGCGTTGGTTTTCCGCCGATTGGCGACAGTTGGAAAGACACGACAATCGAATTTCCCGAAGCGCTTCCGCTGGAACATGCGCACGATCTTTTTACCTGTCATCCGGTTCCCCTGCAAAATCGAGGAGTGAAACTCGCCGATGCATTGTCGAACCTGCCGTTCGCAGTGATCACGAATCTGTAGCTACAGCAAATCAGTGCCGCGTAAAGCTCCCAAAAACATCGACAAGCCACCGAGCAAAATTGCCGAGGTTCGTCAGCAAATCAGCGCCGAAATCTGCAAACGTAATCTGCGGCGACGCAAGAATGAGCATCACGCTTAGCAGCAGCAGGTTCATCAAATAGATGACGACCAGCGAGAAGAACGTGCCCTGATCGCTCAGATCGGTCTGGTTTTTCGGAATCATCCAGCACGTGAAGGTGAAATGGAACGCCCACGTGACCCCGATCACCGCGTAAAGCCATCGGCCGTACGGCTGCATATTCATGAAAAGACTGAGCCCGCCATAAACGGCAATTGCCAGAATGCTGTAGAGCGGAAAAAAATACGGCGCGAGTGCGATCCAAAAGTTGGCCTTGTTGGTCACTACATGCCCACCGTCACGGCCAACGCGAAACCGGCTCACGCGTCCGCCCATCAACCAAACCCACACCGCATGCGTTAATTCGTGTCCAAAAACATAAAGGAGGATCGGACGCGGAAGACCGAAAAAGGCGATCAACCACAGAATTGCGCCCAATGAAAAAAACCAAAATTCTTCGCCTGCCCAAAGCCGTTGCGCCACCGCTGCGCGCGCGAACGCGGTAAAAAATGTCTGACTCAGAATTGCGCAAACTGGCAGGAGGAAAATTGCGAAAACGAATTTCACCCAGCGCGTCGGTACTGTGAGCGGATCCGACACCGGAACGAATGTCCGCGCTCTCGCGACGTTGCGCACGACCTTGCGGTTGCGCTTGGAACTGCGCTTGCCGCGATTGCTTGTCGATCTTCTTTTTCGTGCAGCCAAAGTTGCCGCAGATTACGCAGAGGGCCGCAGTCAATTGCAAGACCGAACCGCGAATTACGTGGATGGATTGTAGGGCAGGCGCTTCGTCTGCCGACATCGGCAACGATGCCTTTACGCTCGTCCCATGTAAGCTCTGGTGCGCGTGTCGATCTTGATCGTTTCGCCTTCCTTGATGAAAAGCGGGACGTTAATGGTCATGCCAGTCTCGAGTGTCGCCGGTTTGGTCACGTTGCTTGCCGTGTCGCCGCGCAAACCTTCCGCCGATTCGGTCACTTTGAGGCTTACAGAGGCGGGTAGCTCAAGCTGGACCGGCTTGCCTTCTGCATAGAGGACCTGCACGGAAAGATTTTCCACCAGGTAATCTCTGGCATCGCCGATCAGGTTGTCCTGCAGCGTGATCGTGTCGTACGTCTCCGGATCCATGAAATGGTATCCGTTGCGATCCTTGTAAGAAAACTCGAGTTGCTTTCGCTCGATCTCGACCATCTCCACCTTGTCGGTCGAGCCAAAGCGCACATCAGCGCTCTTACCGGTGTTGATGTAACGGATGATCGCCTGGACAAAGGCACGCAAATTTCCAGGCGTGCGATGATGGACTTCGAGCACAATGGCGGCGTTGCCGTTGTATTTTATGGCCATTCCTTTGCGAAGATCGTTGGCTGCGGGCATGGACTGTAATTGGTTAAAAGTTACAACGTTAAACGTTGAAAGGGGGACGCGGAGTTTACACGCACCCGGCAATTTTGCAATTGTAGGGCAGGCGCTTCGCCTGCGGTTCCTCGGCGACCGGTGCGGTGCCTACAATAATTTCAACCGCGTCAAATCCTGCGAATCGACAATCCCGACAGGCACGGTGTCATCATCGACTACGACCAGGTCATCGATGCGATGGCGCTCGAGAAGATTAAGAACTTCAACGGCTAGTTTATCTTTATGAACCGTGACCGGATTCAATGTCATCAAGTCGGCAACAAGGCGTTCGCCGATCTTTGGATCGAATTGAAAATGCCGCACGAAATCGCCGTGCGTAAAAATACCGAGTAATTTTTGATTTTCATCGGTGACAACTGCAGCGCCGGCGCGCACACTGGTCATCGCCTTTAGCACGTCACGCACCGGTGTATCGGTAGAGACAATGGCCATCGCTTCGCGTGGCCGCATAACCTGGTGCACCCGCACGAGCATGCTGCGGCCGATCATCCCGCCGGGATGAAACTTCGCAAAATCCTCCTTGTCGAACCCGCGCGCCTCGAGCAGCACCATCGCCAGCGCGTCACCCAGCGCCAGCATCACTGTCGTGCTCGACGTCGGAGCGAGGTTCAACGGACACGCTTCCTGTTCGATGTTGACGTCGAGAAATAGATGCGCGTTTTGAGCGAGCGTTGATTTCGCATCTCCACACATGACGATGATCCGCACTTGGAACCGGGCGATCGCCGGCAAAATTCGAACCATTTCTTCCGTCTCTCCGCTCGCGCTCAAAGCAAGCACAACATCGCCATCAGCAATAACGCCGAGGTCGCCATGTAAAGCGTTCGAGGAATCGAGCACCACTGCCGGAGACCCGGTGCTGGTGAGCGTGGCTGCGATCTTGGCGCCAATGTGCCCGGACTTACCGACTCCCACTACCACGACCTTGCCTCGCGCATCGACCGCCTCTTTGATGACTTCGACAGCCCGGGAGAAATTTTCGCCCAGTCGCTCCCGCAGTCGGGTGAGCTCAAAAATTTCTATGTCCAGGACACGTCCGGCCTTTTCAATGTAGTCCATCGAACTATATAATGTGGGCAGGTGTTACGACGGGCAAGCCCGGCTGAGGCGGGATTGCGCGTTCGGAACGAAAGGAAAAAACATGAAAACATTGACGATCGCAATCCTGGCCGCGCTGGTAACGACCGCTTCGGCACAAGAATTCAGGGCACCAATCGGACCGCAAAAACCAGTACGCGCGATGGCCACTCCGCCGCCCCTTTTACAACGCCCCGCGGTCGAGGGAGTGATTCCGCGAGGATTTAGCGATGGGCGCAACCCATTCCAGATGCTCAATCCATGGGCGCCTGCGCGTTACGGCACCTGGGTGGACAGTACGTCTTTCGATCCGAGCCACCCTGGAAAGTGGAACGGCATTAAGCTGTTCGAGATTATCTTTTGACGTGGCGAGCGCACGCACTCGCGTGCGCTCACCGCAGAGAGACGTGTCGGAGTCCTATTCTCCGTGACTCACAACTCGCGCCCCTGGTTTGTTCACCTCTAATTGGGCGCTTACTTTTTGGATTTGTGCGGCCTGCTCCTTAAGCTGCGCCGTTAGCACGTCCATTCCCTTCTTTTGCTGGGCGATCGTTGACTTCAACTCTGCAATCGTTGCTTGCAACATCTCAACCTTCCGACTGAGGACGCCCTGGCGCTGGCCGTCCAGCAGACTAGCTACCGGCACCTTGTTGCCAGCAGCATCGGCGGACATCGTGCCTAACTTTCCATCGGCGTCGACCCCCACAAGCGTGGCAGTGCCGGCGTCAATTGTCGCATCGAAGATGTTATCGATATAGCAGCTGTCATCCACTTCGCCAAAAGCAGCGGAGACACCGGACAGTTGGCCAATAACAATTATGTTATTGCCGGTAGTGATACCGTTCCCGGCTACGCGGCCCAGGCCCGTGTTGGAATCACCCGTCGCGTTGCTAAGCGCGCCAACTCCGACGGCCGTGTTGCTGGTGCCCGCGCTGTTTTCAACGAGCGCGCTACCGCCGATGGCCACATTGAATTGGCCGGAGATGTTAGCGTTAAGAGCGTCAGCACCGACCGCGGTGTTGGAGTCGGCGTTGTTGCTAAAAAGCGCTCTATTACCAATCGCCGTGTTACGGAAGCCGGCGACGTTGCTAAAAAGGGCGAACGTGCCGTTGGCCATGTTTTGATTACCGGTTGTGTTGCTTAAGAGCGCTCCCGCGCCAGTGGCCGTGTTTTCGCTTGCGTTGTTGCTCAGGAGTGCCCCGGCACCCATCGCTGTGTTAAAGTTGGCTTCGGCGTTCACCAGGAGCGCGTCGAAGCCAAATGCCGAATTGTAAAGACCGGTGGTGATACCCAGAAGAGCATTCTCACCATCGGCCGTGTTACTTAAGGGCTTCGCGCCTGGATCGGGTGTGTCTGTGGCGCCTTGCACCGGTTGGCAAAGCGCAAAGCACACCAGGATTAGCGGGAGGAAAAGGAAACCACGCCGAGCAGCCCAAGGTTTTCTGTCAGCCGGATTCGCGAGGATTTTGTTAAACGGTACGAGTATGATCGTTTTCATAGTGTGCCGATGTTTGCGTGTCTCCCGTTTTCTGGGAATACGCAGAATTGCGTACGAATCCTATTGCCCAGCGGCAATGTTTTCTGTTAACCAGAGCGACGATGCATTCTGTGCCACACCCCGATCAACGCGCCGTGAAGGCATTCGCTGCGCTCAAGTTAACTCCCCGCGAAGCCGAAGTCCTCTTCTGGATTTCACAGGGAAAAAGTAACCACGATATCGGCGTGATTCTCGGGGCAAAGACCGGCACTATTTGCAAGCACGTCGAACACATTTTAAGCAAGCTCAACGTGGAAAACCGGACGGCCGCTGCAGTCGTTGCGCTAGAAACGTCTCGCTCCGGCGCACCAGCATCCGAAAGCAATCCGGACCAGTCATGGACTGCGGTCGCCGGCTTGATTACGACCCAGCTCTGTGCGTTATGCTCGGACGGTAACGACCTGTTCGACGAAATCGCGCGTCTGGTCGCCTGAGTCCGGATCGTCAAGCAAGCGGACTTACACTTTACCTTTTAGCCTTGTGCCGGCGCGTAACAGGCTTTCGCGGGCTAGCGCTCTCCGTGCGCGAACTGAGCGAAGAACTTTGCCAGCTGCGAACGCACAGCTTGAAACGAGAGCTGTTCTAGCGCGCGTTGCTGTGATTCGCCCACAATAGCGGCGCGTAGATCGGCATTCTTCAACAAATCGAGAGCCATTGAAGCAATCTCGGTAATCGTCCGGCCCTCGCCGCAAGTCCTCGAAAACGCAATTCGTTCAATTGCGCCGTCGCCACCAACGCAGGGAAGTCGACAAAGGAGAGCATCGCCGGCCACCTGGCCTGGCACATGGCTGCGATCCAGCTGCAAGACGATCTTATGCCGCGCCGCATCGCGAAGATAATCTGGATACGATTTCCACTTCTCGATTACATGGAGTTTTCCTTCGGGAAATTTTAGCTCGGCAAGCATACCCCGCGCTTTATAACCATCCAGGTTAACAACGGTCACTGGTTCGCCCGTTGCCTCACAAAGCTGGCGCGCGACCAGCAGCGCTGCGAAATGATTGCGCGAAGGCACGTCCCATTCGCGCGTGCCAACGAAGATTCCGGATTGTTCGTTCGGAGGCCGACAAAAATTCCATCTTTGATCGTCAACGGGATAAGGCGTCGGAATAAATGCGACGTGTCTCAAACTCCAGCGAGCACTCTGATAAATTTCCGCGGCTTCCGGGGTTGTAGCGATGCATCCATCCGCTTGCGCCCCAATTTTCATGAAGCGCGATAGTCGGCCCCGGTCGCATAGCTGTTGTGCGATCTGATGAAGTCCGGTTTCCTTCAACGAAATAACGACGGTGCGACCATTTTTCTTTAGGTCGGTCAATGCACGCTCTGAAGCGCGAAAATCGCCGCGTAAAAGCAGCAGCACGGGTGTGTTCTCCGCGATGGCGCGGTGAGGGTTATCGTGAAAGGCTCCCTGTGTGCATGCAGCGAAGGCGTGAAAATTAATTGGCGGATGCGCACCTTCGCCCGGCGCAGGTAGCGTGCGAAACTCCTGCTCGGCATCCTGTCCCCTCGGATTGAGAACGGTCAACCGAAAGTCGTCCCCGCTTTGCGATGTCATTATTAGATGAGCCCGCGAATCACTCGTCGTCTGGAGCCGGCGTCGCTGATTTCAACAGCGTTTCATCCTCGCTCTCTTGATCGAGCGGTTTGACCGGTATTGCGCGCCGGATTTCGACCGGTTTTTTATCCTGCGGTTGAACCGGGATTGCTTTTCTGATCTCCGGAGCGGATTCCGCCGTTTGAGACCCATTGCCGCTCCCACTGACGTTTGCTGTTTTAACTCCACTGTCTCCCGACACACTGTCGGTCTTTTGATTTGCGACTGTTTCAGTCACTGACTGCGGCGAAGGCTCAGGTTTCAATGTTGGCTTAAGCGAACTGTATGGATCCTTGTCGGATAACAATGTCGGACTTTTTACCGCGATCGGCGTGACCTCGCTGACGTCCACGGCCAGCGCTGCGCGCGGCAAATCACTCGACGAGAAAATGCGAGCAAGGCGGGCGCGTGATTCACCGTGAATATTACAAGGCTCAGTCGGAACCTGCGACTGCGTGCCAATCTCCATGTAAGTGGTACGTCGCTGAACGGTATCGCCGTTCGCTGCCTTAACGGCGTCATAACATTTGTCGGTGGCAAGCAGTCCGGACCTCGAACAAATCTCGACCTGCTTGAGTCCGCCTGAAGTGGATGTCGGCTGTTTGATTTCTCGGGGCGGATAATGGTCAGCCGCGGCATTCATAATGTCCGCCCAAACAGGCAGCGCCAGCTCGCGTCCAAATGCGCCGCGATAAATCTTTTGCGGCTTATCGAAGCCTGCCCAAACGGCGCAGGTGAAATTGGAATCATACCCGGCAAACAGCGCATCGGTAAAATCGTATGCGGTACCGGTTTTACCTGCTGCCGGAATTTTCTTCAGACCAAATTCCGTGAAAGCAGCTTTTCCTGTCCCTGATTCAAGCGCGTCTGCCAGGCAGGAATGCACTTCGTACGCACTTTCAGGTTTAGTAACGAGCTTGCGAATACTCTCCCGTTTCGCGTCCCAAACCAGCGTTCCGTCCTTTTCTTCGATCCGTTCCAAAATATGCGAAACGTTCGGTCGCCAGCCGCCGTTTGGGAATATCGTGTACGCGAGAGCGAGCTCGGCCAACGTAACCTCGCTACTTCCCAGAAACGTAGCTGGGTAAGGACGAAGCGGGGAACGAATTCCCGCCGCAGCGCAAAGCTGCAACACTGCATCAACTCCCGCATCCATCCCAATTCGGACGCTTGCGCCATTTTTTGATTTCGCCAGAGCCTGTCTGGCTGTCATCGCGCCTTCGTAACGGTTGTCAGCGCTTTCGGGACCCCACTCGCCCAGAATTCCCGTTGTGCCACCGATCATGACAGCGCGATTATCCAATGGCGAATCTTCAACGAGCGACCCGGGATACATTCCTTTTTCGAAAGCCGTTGCGTACACAAATGGCAACATCGCCGTCCCGGCAGGCCGTCGCGCCTGCAACGCGCGGTCGTATTGGTTGTGCTCGAAGTCCCGTCCACCGACCAGCACCAGAATATCGCCGGTTGCATTGTCGAGTCCGATGATCGCCCCCTGGAGATACTCAGGCGGAGGCTGATCAGACATCTTCCCGTTTGCTTTGGCCTTGCGAAACGACGCTGCGTACTGGGCGTAAGTCTGATGATTGTAATCGGGGCGCTGTTCGATTCGTTCGAGATTCGTTCGCAAAGAATCTTCGGCAACCTTTTGAAGATCGACGTCGATTGTTGTGTGAATCCGATAGCCTTCGTTGATTGCGCGGTCCCATCCGACGGCTGCGATCACCTGCTGACGAATGTAATCGACTGCGTAGGTCTGCCCCTGCGCGTTTTGCCGGCTACCCACAACGATCTCCTGGCCTCGTGCGTTGCCATATTGTTCGCGGCTGATAAAACCCAGGTCGCGCATCCGATCGAGCGCGTAGTCGCGCGCCTCGCGCGAGGTCGCCCGGTCGGTCCATGGCGATAATCTGTTTGGACTCTTAATCAGGCCTGCGAGCGTGGCGCATTCAGTGAGCGACATTTCACGCGCTGGTTTGCCAAAGTAACCCCGCGATGCTGCTTCCGCCCCGTACAGGCCGCCGCCGAAATAGATCCGGTTCAAATATAGCTCCAGGATCTTCTGTTTGGTGAACTGGTCTTCGATCCGTTGGGCCAGGAAAATTTCGAGCAGTTTGCGGCGGAAAGTTTTTTCTTTGAGCGAAAAACTGTTTCGCGCCAGTTGCTGGGTAATAGTGCTGGCGCCCTGGCGCACATGGCCAGCCGTTAGATTTTTCAGCGCGGCGCGGACGATTCCGAACAAATCGTAGCCGTGATGCTGATAAAATTTTGCATCTTCAACAGCGAGGACCGCGTTAATGAGATCGGGAGGCAACCGGTCGTACGGCACCGTCTCGCGGTTCTCGACATAGATCTGGCCGAAGATCTTGCCGTTGCGATCGAGGATCACGCTCGCTGATTCCATTTGTTCGAGCTTGGTCAGGTCGAACGCTTTGGCCTGCGCTTTGAGATCGGCAGCCAGACTGGAGATGTAGACTGTCAGGACTACGACGAGAATAGCAACGAGGGCGATGGGCACATAAAACCACGGTCTCAAATACCAGGGTGGCCGAAAGCGATAGCCGGGCGGGGGCCTCAGGTATGTGGCAGTCGGCGGTTTCACGAGCCGGGAAATTTAAGGGGGAAACGCCCAACGCTCAACGCCCAACCTCCAAGAGCCGATTCAGATCGCCGAAGTTGAACGTTGAGCGTTGGGCGTTGAGCGTTAAGCGTTGAAAACACAGACTGGGAATCCCGCTCTAATTAAGATCATTCGCGACGAGATTAAGAATCGCGGGCCGGTTTCCTTCGACTGGTTCATGGAGCAGGCGCTTTACCATCCCCAGCATGGATACTATTCGTCCGGCCGCAGCGCCATCGGCCGGAAAGGGGATTATTTCACTAACGTCAGCGTCGGGCCGCTCTTCGGGCAACTGATGCTGACGCAATTCGCAGAAATCTGGGAGCGCCTCGGTAAAATCAACGATTTCGTCATCGTTGAGCAGGGCGCTCATGATGGTCAGTTCGCGCGCGACGTTCTCCAAGTATCTCGAGAACGCGCGCCGGAATTCCTTGAAGCTTTGCGCTACCGGATCATCGAGCCGTTTCCAACTTTGCGAGAACGACAATCGCAGATGCTGGAACCATTTCGGGACAAAGTGGAATGGCGAAATTCATTTGAACCATTCACAGGTGTCCACTTTTCAAACGAACTACTGGATGCAATGCCAGTCCGCCTGATCAGCGGCGGCCTGGAAAAACTTGTCGACGTTCAAGACGACAAGTTTGTGTTCGTCGAGCGTCCACTTTCAAGCGTCGCACGTAATCAAGCTGCGCTCGATTGGGTGGACCGTGTAACAACAAATTTGCAGCGAGGCTATGTGATCAGCGTTGATTACGGCTTTTCGGGGAATGAATTTCCGGGAAACGTTCAGGTTCGCGCGCGCCATCGACATCTCGAGTCGCCTTTTGAGCAAATTGGTCACGCAGATATTACGTTGCACGTGGATTGGACAAGCATTGGCCATCGAGCAGAGGCAAATGGATTGCGCGTCGCGGGATTCGCTGATCAACATCACTACCTGACCGGAATCATCTCCAACCTTGTTAGCGGTTCTTCCGAACCACCTACGGACGATTGGGGTCAATCTCCTCTACCTGATTCGCCCAAAGCCAAACGCGCGCTACAAACACTTCTGCATCCCGAGATGCTCGGCCGCGCTTTTCAGGTGCTCGCACTCGCCAAGAATGTCGACCCACATGGACCGCGGCTTGCAGGTTTCAAATTCGCGCGTGAAGAACCACGCTGCGCGCTAAGACTCGACGATTCCGTCCATTAATAGGCCGCCACGCGTCTCGCCAGCAACGTGTTGCAGGCGTCCCAGCCTGCGCGATTTTTCTGGAAGAAGTTGGTTCATGGCCCCAGCTCTTCTCGCCGCGCGTCAACATTTACTCCCGCGTCATTCTCGTGGGGATTGTCATACTGGTTTGTGGCGCAGGTTGGGCAACAACTTGCGTTGCTCAAAGCCCGGCATCCAACGGATAATAGTGCAGCAAATCATCGCGCCAACCGCCCTGTCCCTTGCCGATGTGCTTAAAGCTGTTCACGACCTCGATGCGGTTAATCCACTTGGCCATTTTGTACCCCAGTTGATTCTCAACACGCAATCGCAGCGGCGCTCCGTGAGGAATCGGTAGCGGTTGGCCGTTCATTTCATATGCCAGAATGGTCTGCGGCTGCATGCCGAGTTCCGAGTCGATTACTTCGTAGTAATAGCCGTGGCCCGGTCTCTCCCATTTCTCATCCAAACAGTGGAAAACGAGAAACCGCGCATTCGGCAGCGGCCCGCACATATCTATAATCGAGGAAACCGGGACGCCGGCCCACTGCGCAAAATAGCTCCAGCCTTGGATGCAGCAGTGTAGCGTGGTTTGTGTCTGGCGCCGCATTTGATGCAGATCATTGAGTGAGAGACTTAAATTTTTTTCTACCAAACCGCCTACTTCGAGCCGCCAGTCCGTGAAGTTGGCCGCGGCCAGGCGCTCATAGATTTCGTTGCGGGGCGGTTTTCCATTGATACGCGCATACGCAGAAACGCGCAGATACTTTTGCCGCGAATCCCAATGACCAAAAAAAAGCCGTCGCAAAGGATCAATGCCGATTTCCAGCAAGCGCTTTGCTTGCGACGGCGAGGCCAACGAATACCTCGTTCCCCAAATATGGAAGACGATCACAGCAGCAATTGCCAAAAGCCCGATGATCGTGGCGAGCGCATAAGACGAGGCCTCGTCTCCGAGAACGATTTTCGTCATCTCACGGCCAAAACCATGTGCAAACACCAAGCTGACATGAACGACGATGAAACCACTAAAGACGATCAGTCCGATGAAGTGGAGACTTCGCGCCGCTTGCCGGCCGCCTAATATTCTGGGAAACCACGGGAACCGAGCACCCAGCGCCGGCGACATCATTATTCCGGTAACAATTTGAAGCGGCGACAGGATGAAAATAATGAAACAGTAGGTGAGTTGTTGAATCGCATTGAACGGATTTCCCTCAGGAGGCAGTCGGAAATGGAAGTAGGCCACGATAGCCTGCCACGCCGCCGGGAAGACGTCCCACGACGTTGGCAAAAGGCGTCGCCACTGAGGTGTCGCGAAGAGCAGGACGACGTAAATCAAACCAGCCAGCAGCCAGCCGTTGACGGCCCAGAAGTGCCAATGACGACCCAAGCCAAGGTTGTTCTCTCCCGGCAAAGCGGTCCATCGAGACATCGGCTCGACTTCATCCTCTGACGTCCAGAGCTGGTCCTTTGGCAGTCGTTTCTTCGTGAAGCGGAACCATTCGCTTCCTGGCAAAGAGTCGTCGCGCCAATAAAATTTCGGATGCGCACCAATGATCTCGATTCCGCTGCGAATGAGTAACGTGATGAAGAGAAAGTTGAAGAAGTGGGTTAATCGGACCCACAACGGAAATCCGAGTTGGAGCGTATCGTCCATAACGCGAACCGTCGGCGTATGATTCTGTATTTATCGCACATGCTGGCTCTGGCGGATGGCGCTTACGAGACTTGGGACGCCTGACCCGAAGCACCGCGCGCCGACTCTTGGCCAAAATCAATCTCATCCCCCATACAACACCGTCGAACGAACGCGCCAAGATAGATTTTGCAGAGGTCGTTGCTGTATGGCTGCGCAGATGTTTAGATTCATTCAACGTTATCGTGAGTTATGACCAGACAATTCCCGCCGGTGCGTCTCACTGTGTTGATTGGAGTAACGGCGTTCATCGTGTGTAGCTTAGTGGTGTTCTATACTCATCGCACGGCTCACGGCACAACGGCGGAAGAACGGGCCGCTTATGAAAGCGGTGAGAAGGCCGGAGAGAAAGCGCCGCGCGGCGCAACGGTGCCAACAGAACCGGAGTTGAACATGACCGCTCAAAAGTATTTCGAACAGCAGGGCCCGACTGAACAGCTCCAAAATCCTTCGCGAGCAGCCGACCTGCAGGCTTTTAAACAGGCTTTCAAAAAGGGTTACACGGAAGGGTTCAAGAAGACCCATCCGCGGCAGTGAACCGCGGAAGAAATAGTCGATAGCTGATCGTTGCATCTTGCAGCAGTCGCCGGCGTAATTTGGCTCTTGTTCCTGATTTCTCTGACACTTGGAGATTACGTCACGCGTGGCTGGGTGCCGCTGAATCATTAATCCCCAGCGATCCAGAGATTCTGGCGATTTCGGTTTTCCTGCTTGCCGCAGAACCAATTTTATTGAAGACTCGGCGCCCGTGAAAGGTCGCAGGGTTCTGCTCGCAGGCTGTTTGGGGTGGCTCGTCGCAGTCGGCGCGCATGCAAATATCATCACCGTCACAAATACGAACGACAGGGGCCCCGGCTCACTGCGTCAGGCGATGGCGGATGCAAACGACGGCGACAGCATTAACGCGACGGGCGTTTCTGGCTCCATCGAGCTCAGCAGCGGGGAGCTGCCAGTGAACAAGAACGTGACTATCAACGGCCCGGGCGCTGGCAAATTGTCTGTTGAGAACACGCAGCTGAGCCGTGTCTTCGAAATCGCTTCGGATAAAATCGTTGCGATTTCGGGGCTCGCGATCACCCGGGGACACGCGGTTGTGGGCGGCGGAATTTACAATGCCGGGTCGCTGGAGATCATCGCCTGCCGCATCAGTGGCAATCAGGCTGATGGGCTTCGAGAACGTGGCTTGGGTGGCGGCGTCTACAATGCCAGTGGCGCAGAAATCGACATCATTGATAGCATCATCAGCAGCAATTCGGCCGAGGAAGGCGGTGGCATTTACAACGCCGGCTCAATGCAAATCGCCCGCACGACTATTAGCGACAACTTCGTCGGCCGTGTTTTCACGCAACAAACCAGTCTTGGTGGAGCTATCTACAACGGCGGTGCATTGGATATCGTTAACAGCACCATGACCGGCAATAGGGCTTTCGGCACCCTTCAAACGGCCGGCATAGGTGGAAGTATTTTCAATCTTGGGACGCTTGCCATTGCAAACACGACGATCAGCGGCAACCTCGCTGACGGTACCGTTGCGTTCCATGGTGTCGGCGGTGGTATCGCCAACGCCCGTGGAAATGTTGTGATTCAGCACAGCACGATCAGTGGCAACAAGGCTGATGGCCCCAGTGGCTCCGGCCTCGGCGGCAATATCTTTACGGGCGAAGGTACGTTGGAGATAGGCAACACGATCCTGAACACGGGCGCCGGTGCCAACATTTTTAACTTTGGCAACCAGGGGACAATCATTTCAGATGGCTACAATCTCAGCAGCGATAACGGCGCCGGCTATCTGACTGCCGCTGGTGATCAAATTAATACCGATGCCAGGCTTGGCCCGTTGCAGAACAATGGCGGTCCGACTCTTACGCATGCGCTCCTGGCTAACAGCCCGGCCATCAACGCGGGCAACCCGAACGTCAATCTCGCTAATTTGCAGCCGCCGCTGATTTACGATCAACGCGGCCGCGGCTTTGATCGAGTGAAGAACGGGCGAAGTGACATTGGTGCGTTTGAGGCGCAAACGGCGCCGACGAGACCGACACCGCCGCCAACGCCCCCGCCATCGCCGACGCCGCCACCATCGCCCACACCGCCGCCATCGCCATCGCCTACACCAACAACACCGCCGCCGTCGCCAACACCACCACCGCCATCGCCGTCACCAACTCCAAATCCCCGAGAGATTGCGCTTGCAAAGATTCGGCGGGATATCCGTTTCACGCGAACGGCGCTCCAACAACTGAACGGCACGACATCCATACCACCGTCAGTTTTTACATGGCTGAAACTTCGGCTGCGCGTGCTCAAGGCACGGCTGGCGTATCCGCTAGACCAAGTGCTCGAGCAAATTGATCGGCGACTGATTAACAATGGCCCGATGAGCGAGGCTTCGCGGCGAGATCTGTTGGCACGCCTGAACGCTCGACTAAACGAGCTGCGCAATGGCGGTTAAGAACACCGCAGTTGCGATTCAGCACGCCGTTGGAACACGTCCCCAAACATTCCACATCGTACGCCGATTTGATTCGGCATTCTTCGCAAACTGAATCGGCGCAGCATTGTCGTCAGCGGCGACGATAAATCAGTGTGAACGTCCCACGGCTTCGGTTTTTCCTCGCCTGGCGTGTCGCACCATGACATTTTCAAGCGACTGAAATTCGCTTCAGCCGCGAAGAACTGGATGGACCACATGTTTGGGTTGCTTTCGAAATGGCCGCTCGTTAGGCAAATTCGTGAACGCAAGGACGGCACCGGTCTGGAAGCGATGTCGGACAAAACACGCGCGATGCATGCGCGCATTGATGACGCAAAAGTCGCTCGCTCCATTTGTCCCTATTGCGGCGTCGGCTGCGGGCAGCTCGTTTATCACAAGGATGGGAAGCTGATTTCGATCGAGGGGGATCCCGAGAGCCCGATCAGTCAGGGGAATCTTTGTCCGAAAGGTGCCGCATCCTATCAATTGCTGACACATTCGCGACGCGAAACGAAAATGAAATACCGCGCACCACGCGCTAAGGAATGGACTGAAATGTCGCTCGAGCGGGCGATGGACATGGTGGCCGAACGCGCCTGGGAATCACGCAAGCGCACATTCATCAGGCAGGTCGATGGATCAGCTGTCAATCATACGACAGCTATCTGTCACCTTGGCGGCGCAACACTCGATAACGAAGAAAATTACCTGATCAAAAAACTGTTCACCGGAGGCCTGGGCATGGTCTGTGTGTCCAACCAGGCCCGGATATGACATAGCAGCACGGTGCCCGGTCTGGGCACCTCCTTTGGCCGGGGCGGAGCCACGACCGCGCAACAAGATCTGGCTAACGCCGATTGTATCTTGATCGAAGGCTCATCAATGGCCGAGGCGCACCCGGTCGGTTTTCGCTGGGTGATGAAAGCGAAGGAGCACGGCGCCACAATCATCCATGTGGATCCGCGCTTTTCGCGGACGAGCGCACTGGCCGACATCTGGGTGCCCATCCGCGCGGGCACAGACATTGTGTTTCTCGGCGGACTCATCAGGCATTTGATTGAGCACAACCTCTATTTTCATGAGTACGTCGTCCATTACACCAATGCGTCTTGTATTTTATCTGACCAATACCGCGACCCAGAAGATAACGACGGCTATTTCTCAGGCTGGAACGAAGAGAAGCGCGCTTACGAAGGCGACAGCTGGACTTATAAAGGCGGTGACCTGAGTCGACCACAGCGCGATCTCACGTTGCAAGACCCGCAATGTGTTTTTCAGAAGTTAAAACGACATTTTTCGCGCTACACACCCGAGATGGTGGAGAAAATCTGTGGCATCGCGCCCGACCTTTTCCACAAGGTCGCGCATTGTCTCGCTGCTGCATCTGGCCCGGAGAGGACTGCAGCGCTTTGCTATGCAGTTGGTTGGACACAGCATTCAAAGGGAGTGCAGATCATTCGTGCAGCGTCGATTTTGCAATTGCTGCTTGGAAACATCGGACGGCCCGGCGGCGGAATTCTCGCCTTACGCGGTCATGCCTCAATCCAGGGATCGACTGATATTCCCACGCTCTATGACATTCTGCCCGGCTATCTCACGATGCCGCATAAAGGCGACGAAACTCTTCAGCAATATCTCGATCACTACACCAAGAAAACCGGCCTATGGTCGAATTACCCGAAGTATCTCGTCAGCACGCTGAAGGCTTACTACGGGAAAAACGCAACCGCTGAAAACGATTTCGGCTACGGTTTCCTTCCCAAACTCACCGGCAATCATTCCTTCTTCGAATTTCTATACGACATGCTCGACGGAAAAATGGAAGGCATGTTCCTCATGGGGCAGAACCCAGCCGTCGGCGCTCCCAACTCCCGGCTGCAGCGAAAGGCACTATCAAAACTGAAATGGCTTGTCGTGCGCGAGCTGGTGGAGATTGAATCAGCGAATTTCTGGCGCGAATCGCCTGAAGTGGAACGCGGCGAGTTGAAGCCCGAAGACATCGAGACTGAGGTCTTCTTTTTCCCGGCGGCCGGACATGCCGAAAAGGAAGGTGCGTTCACGAACACGCAACGTCTTCTGCAGTGGCGCGAAAAAGCCGTGGATCCTCCGGGCGACGCGCGTTCTGACGCATGGTTTATACATCAACTCGCGTTGCGTCTGATCGCCAAAGCGAAAGAATCAAATGATCCAATCGACGACGCGCTGCTCGCGCTCGACTGGTGGTATCCGGCGGATGAGCTCGGCGATCCGAAAATGGATGCCGTTCTCGCGGAGATCAACGGCTGGTACACGAAACCTACAGCCGCGGGCATCGACCGCGGCGCGAGCGAGGGCGTTCTTTTCAGCGGCATTGATCGCGAAGGCAAACCCCATCACGGCCCTCAGGTCAATGGTTTCGCAGAATTGAAAGCTGACGGATCCACTGCGTCCGGTGCCTGGATTTACTCCGGTGTATTTGGTCGCGATGGTGTGAACAAGGCGAACTCACGCAAGTCACGAGATTATCTTGGCCACGGCTGGGGCTTCAGCTGGCCGAGCGATCGCCGGATCATTTACAACCGTGCCAGTGCGCGGCCGGACGGGCATCCCTGGAGCGAACGGAAAAAACTCGTCTGGTGGGACTCCGAAAAATGGACCGGCATCGATGTCGCCGGATTTGTTCAAGGAAAACCGCCCGACTTCGAACCCGAGGTAGGCGCCGAAGGTCTTGATGCAATTCCGGGGGATGCACCGTTTGTTCTGCATGAGGACGGCTTGGGCTGGATCTACGTGCCAAAAGGATTAAAAGATGGACCGTTTCCCACGCATTACGAGCCGCTCGAGTCACCGGTGTCAAATGAGCTCTATTCGCGCGAGACCAATCCGCCTGAACATTGGTTCCCGCGCCCTCAGAATAAGTTCGCGCCGCCGGGCGATTCCAGATTTCCATTCGTGCTGACGACGTACCGCCTGACCGAGCATCATACCGCAGGCGGGATGTCACGTTTTCTCAGTCATCTCGCGGAATTGCAGCCGGAAATGTTTGCCGAAGTTTCGCCGGAGCTCGCGCGCGAACTCAAAATCAACAACGGCGATTATATTTGCGTCATTACTTTGCGCGGAGCGATCGAAGCACGCGCACTGGTCAGTCGCCGCATTCGGCCACTACACCTCAGTGGGAGAACGGTGCATCAGATCGCGTTGCCTTATCACTATGGCACAGCCGGCCTGATTCGCGGCAGCGCGGCCAATGATCTTCTTACCATCTCGGGCGAACCCAACGTCACGATCATGGAAGCTAAGGCTTGCACCTGCAACATTGTGCCAGGTCGATTACCGCGCGGACGCGCGTTTGCAGAGTTTCTAAACAGATACGCAAAGCAGGATGGAGTTCATCCGGAAGAACCGCTGCCTGGAGTAGGTGGAAGTGGCGGGGGCCACGCGCAGGAAGGCAAACTATGAACGCTGCAATGGGCGGGACGGACCGCCGAGCTGTCCGAAATGTCGATAGGAAAAGCGCGGCGAACCCCGCGATTGCGTCCCAGCCAAGAGTGCCATGATCGGCGAAGGAACACACAGCACAAATCAACGTCGGCATAATTACGTACAGGAAAATGTCGAAGTTGGTTTCTTTACCGACCCTACTGTATGCATCGGCTGCAAAGCATGCGAGGTCGCATGCAAAGAATGGAACGAAGTGCCTGATGACGGCTTTACCTGGTCAGGAAACTCGTACGATAACACCGGGCATCTCGGCGCTTCCACCTGGCGGCACGTTTTGTTCCTCGAACAGGATCGACAAAAGGGAGGTCAGGTCGTCGGTTGCCACTCGTTAGGCAATGATGACAGAGACGATCCGTTCCGCTGGGTGTTCGTTTCCGACGTTTGCAAACATTGTGAGGAGGCCGGTTGTCTCGAAGCGTGTCCAACCGGCTCAATCGTTCGGACCGAGGTCGGTTCGGTCCTTGTCCAGGACGATGTGTGCAACGGCTGCGGATATTGCGTGGTCTCCTGTCCATTTGGTGTGATCGATCGCCGCCCGGAACCGCTGCCAAATGCTGGCGGGGCTTTCAAATGCACGTTCTGTTACGATCGACAAAAAAGCGGCCTCGTTCCTGCCTGCGCCAAAGTTTGTCCAACCGAATCGATTGTTTTCGGACGACTTGCTGATTTGCGCCCACGTGCAACGAAGCGCGTGGAAGAGTTGCGACAACACGGCTATGACGACGCGCAACTTTACGATCCAACGGATACGTCGGTGTGCGGGATTCACGCGTTCTTCCTGCTCCTGGGTGGACCTGAGGCTTACGGGCTTCCGCCCAGACCGCAGGTGCCGACGATTTATCTAAAATCCGCGTGGACCGCTGCAATTGTGACAGCAATCGCATCGTTGATTGTGACACTGCTCGCATTCGTGTTTTCATCCTGATGAACGCACCGGCATCAGAACAGCGGCTTGAACAACTGCGAGAGAAAGCGTGGCAGGAAGGTGTTGTGCCCGGACGCGGCGTGGACGTGATCGGCGGTCCAATTCCCAAAAAACCCGGTTACTATGGGCAACCTGTAGTCAAACCGCCGGTCTGGACATGGGAAATTCCTCTCTACTTTTTCTTTGGCGGAATTGGCGGGATGTCGGCAGTGATCGCACTCGCTGCGGTCCTGTTTCACCATGTCGACGTTGCGCGCGCAGCCATGTGGGTCGCCGCTATCGCCGGGGCCCTTGTCTCGCCAATTTTACTCATCATGGATCTGGGACGTCCGCATCTTTTCCTCAACATGCTGAGGGTGTTCAAACATCGCTCTACCATGTCGATGGGCGCGTGGATTCTGACGGCATTTGGTGCGTGCGCAGTTCCCGGGTTGATCGCGCTCGAAATGCACGCACATCAGATTTTCCCAGGTACACTTGATCAACTCCTGAGCTTCGCCGCCGGCATTTTCATTTTTGGTGCGGCAATTTTTGGATCCTTACTTGCGACTTACACCGGCGTGCTCATCGGAGCAACGGCGATTCCCGCGTGGTTTTTGCATCGCACATTGTTGCCGATTCATTTTGGAACGGCCGGGTTGGGATCTGCGGCTGCCGTGTTGGAATTGCTCGGGTATCGAATTTCCGCGCTCAATCTCATCGGATTTTATGCCGCAGCTGTTGAGACAGCGCTTTTGATCTGGCTCAGTGTTGCTAAACATGGTCCAGCCGATCGCGCCATCCACGAACACGAATCCGGTTGGCTCATTCGCATCGGCGAAATTCTTAACGGACCGCTCGCATTACTTCTCCGTTTCTTCGGATTCATCCCCGGGGCGGGAATTTCGTTTTTAGTCGGCGCCCTGATCAGTCGATTCGGCTGGATTGCAGTAGGCAAAGTTTCCGGCGCTGATCCTGAAGCGGTGTTCGCTTCCCAGCGCTGACGCTGTAGCCGCGGCCGCTGACCGGCCCCGACAAGCGTGGTCATACCGCAGATTGCCGACATCGACGCTCTCGGCTACAGCTCTTCCAAAATCACGCGCTCGATATGCGCGTAAATGTTGAACGACGGCGGACGCAAAAATCCGATCAGTGTCTGATTGCTTTCCCGCGCAAAATCAACAGTCAGCGTAGAAGGCGCTGAGACGGCAGCGATAATTGGGATACCAGCAGCAAGCGCTTTCTGCACAATTTCGAACGAAGCGCGACCGCTCACCAGAAGAACATGTCGATCCAACGGAAGCAGTTTGTCGAAGAATGCGCGGCCAATCGCTTTGTCCACGGCATTGTGGCGACCGATATCTTCGCGAACAATTTTCAATTCACCCCCCGAATCAAAGATTCCCGCGGCATGAATTCCGCCCGTACGCGTAAAATCGCTCTGCGCGTTTCTCAATTTTTCAGGAAGCGAGAGCAGTGTTTCAATATTGATTCGAAGGGTGGTTGATTCGATTGCGGGAAAATTTTGCCGAATCTCTTCAATGCTCGTTTTGCCACACAGTCCGCAGCTGCTGGAAATCGTCCCGAAGCGTTGCGCGGAGTTCAGCTTCAATGTCACCCCGGGTGCGAGATCGACGATCACTCGATTATCACCATCTTGCGAAATTCCCGCGATCGCGCTTCGATCGCGTACGATCGCTTCGGAAACGAGAAAACCCGCGGCTAGCTCATCGTCGTGGCCCGGTGTGCGCATCGTCGTAGCCAAAGGCTTGCTGCCAATCCGAATTTCCAGCGGCTCTTCGATCGTGAGATCGTCCCGCAAATATTCGAGCGAGCCGTCCTTTTTTCGCCGGATAATTCTTCCCGGACCGATGCTCGGCACATCTTTCATCAGTGAGGATTTCAGATATTGTTGCAGCCGGTGGAAATCTGTCACTTGTACATTTCGCCGGGACACAATTTCGTCGGCCATCACGGTCGCCAGCCGGACACGCACCCAATGATCGAGATGCCCGTGATCGAATGTATCGCGGGCCGCGGAATTCGGGGAGACCGTTACTTTGATTTCAAAGACGATTACAAAGGTCAGATCACATTCTTTTCGCTCGATGTTTTCGAAGAGCTTTGCGCTGCACTAAACCTTCACGATTGCTCGCCAGCCGCAGCACGACGCAATGTGATCACGCGCGGCGTTGATTTGAACAAGTTCATCAGCAAGGAATTTGAAGTGCAAGGTGTTCGTTTTTTTGGGACACAAGAGTCCGCGCCGTGTTACTGGATGGATGGGGCGTTTGCGGCAGGTGCTCAAGATTTCTTGAAAGGACGTGGCGGATTGCGCGCCAAAATTCTCAATGATGGCGAACTGCGCTCGACTGCGCGCGTTCCCGATCTGGTAGGGTCGGCGCGCTGCACTGACCGGACGCCACAGCGCGGCGTCCCTACCATTTCGGGATGAACCTCAGCGCGGTATTGCTCGCCGGTGGTGAATCGCGCCGGATGGGCAAAGACAAAGCGACGCTTCTGTTCCTGGGAAATCCGCTCTGGCAAACTCAGCTCGAAGTCTTGCGCAAATTGGAGCCGACCGAAATTTTCGTGTCAGCGCGCTCGGATCCTGTCTGGCGCCCTGCCGATGTACAGTTTGTCACCGACGATCCTCCATCACGCGGGCCGATGAGCGGACTGGCTGCGTCCCTGGCGAGCATGCGCGCCAAACATCTGCTCGTACTTGCTATCGACATGCCATTCATCACCGAAGAATACCTGAAGTTTCTTTATAGCCGGTCTAAGCCGGGCCGCGGCGTGGTTTCAAAAATTGAGGATCGCTTCGAGCCGTTGGCCGCGATCTATCCCCGGGAAGCGCTCGCGGAAGTCCAACGCACACTCACGGGCACGGACTTTTCACTACAGACGATGGCGAGCCGTCTCGTCGCAGAAGGAAAACTTCAGGTGATATGTGTTCCGCCACAGGAAAAAACATTCTTCCTGAATGTGAACGAACCGGCTGATCTGACGCTGTAGCCACGGCCCTGTGGGCCGTCCGGTCACGCAAGTCCGCAATTTTGCGCGACCGGCTACAGGCCGGTGGCTGCAGCATTCGCGCGAATAAAAACATCCTCTTGCCAGTCAGCTAGACCTGCTCGATATGTCCGATGCGATTCTGGGATGCTAATGAGATTGTCGATCTTACGGGCTGCAGCCTTGTTTTTTTCGATTCCGGCGTGTGGTTTTTGTGCCAGCAACGTGGTGAATCTTTCGCATTACGACATGATGCGGCCGGATTTTGTCGCGATGAAACGCGAAGGCATCGTCGGTGTGATACATGAGGCCACGTATCCGCATCTCGTACGCGATGTGAAATATTTTGACCGCCAACAGGCCGCCACGCGCGCCGGTTTGTTGTGGGGAGCCTATCATTACGCCAACGCGAGCGATCCGGTCCGTCAGGCTGATCATTTTTTAAGCGCCGTCGCCAGCGCGTGGTCCCAGGTCGATTCGGCGGCGCGAGGCCCGGGCGTTCTGCTGGTCCTTGATTTCGAAAAGAACGGTCATTATCCCGGCGGCACGATGCGGGTTGATCAGGCGGTCGCTTTCGTTGAGCGAATTCGCGAACGCACAGGTGTCTATCCAGGCATTTACTCCGGCGAATATCATCTGCGGCAGGCCCTGAATGGCCGTGGGGTGACAAACGCGCAGCGAAGCGTGCTGGCGAAGTGTTGGCTATGGATGGCAAACTATCACAGCGAACCGCGCCCAACTGCGCCGTGGAGCTACTGGTCTCTTTGGCAATATTGTGGCGATGGCAGAGGCGCTCGGCCGCGCTCAGTTTACCCTATAAGTGTTGCCAATATTAAGAAGGCGGAGCGCAACATTTTCCGCGGGACCCAATCGGACCTGAAGGAGTTCTGGCAGCGACGTGCATGGGACCCAGCTGGAGGAAAGCCTCGTCGCGCGTCCGAGCGGACTGTCGCGGCCGACTAGGGTGCAGTCTTTTCCGACGAGCTCTTCGTCTGCTGCGACCCACTCGTTCCTCCTTTTTGGATGCCGCGCTGCGTGGTGAGATAAACGGCAAAGCTTCCGAGCCAGTGCCCGCCTTCGTAATGCGCGCCAGTGACCGCGGCGAGACCCGCGCGCCGATGCGCGTCTACCGCAGCCTGGAGCGCGGCTCTGCGCCGATCATCGTGCGGCAACGCTGACAGAATTCCTTCCAGCATCCAGGCGCGGCTCAGATTTAGGCCGTCCAGGTGTGCGAGCTTGGGATCGCTTGGATCGGGCGAGACGACTGGTTTCAGCCAGTCGCCATTTCCGGTCATAGGAATTTGCGGCATGAAATCATAGAGCCATTTCGCGAATTCCGTTTGCGGCAAAACGCGGCGCATTACGTCTGCTTCGCTCAGGCAGGGCGACAGAAAATCTTCCCCTGAAGGTTCGTAATTGAGTGGACAATCCTTATCAGCAAGGAAGAACTTTCTCGCCGAATCCTCAACCAACGTGCCAAAAGAATCGTTTTTGGTCGAGCGCGCGTAATCCAACATGAGGCCGAGTCCGAACGCGGTTTGGTCATGCTCGCCAATGCGCACCGGATTCGAAAGTTTCGGCAGCCACGTCTTCAATCGCTCGATTGCCGCGTCTTCAAGTGGACGCAGGTTCGCCGCCATCTCCCGCGCCTGGTCGTCATCCCACTCGCGCACCTCGGCACATAATTGAAGCAGCCATGCCAATCCATACGGACGTTCGAAACTCGTCCGGCCTTCGCCGCGAAGATAAGCAGCGTCCTGTTTCAAATTTTCCGCAGTAAGACTTTTGCGTAGCGCGTCGCGCGCTGCTCCAGCAAACGATGCGTTTGGAAATGTGCGAAGCAATCTCACGAGCAGCCAATGTCCGTGCACTGACGAATGCCAGTCGTAACATCCGTAAAATGTCGGCGTGAGTTTGCGCGGCGGCGCCACGTCCGCGTCGCTGGTCATTACATGACTGATTTTATTTGGATATTCCCTGGCTACGCACGCCAGCGCCAATTTG
Organism: Verrucomicrobiota bacterium; assembly: GCA_046734635.1. Classification (GTDB taxonomy): domain Bacteria; phylum Verrucomicrobiota; class Verrucomicrobiia; order Chthoniobacterales; family UBA10450; genus Udaeobacter. The sequence goes on along the minus strand of JBKPRQ010000186.1, from coordinate 4,185 downwards.
GAGAAGCGCTCGGCTGCCTTTTCGTCGAAGGCGGGAGTCGCCAGGTCGGGGCATACCGCGAAGATCGATAGCCCAGGCAACAAGATCGATAATCCTAGCCAGCCGGGCATAAAAATCGACATCGCCCCTCGCCACGAGATTTTCAAGCCGCATCTGTTGCGTTCGCGCGCGTCGCAGCGAGAAGTTAAAGCCTTATGCCAAATCGAGTTTGCATCTTCGCTTGCGCAGCGCTCGGCCTTGCGCAAATCACCACAGTGTTCGCCGCCGATCTCAAGGACAACCCATTGCTCACCGAGAGCACGCTGCCGTACCACATCCCGCCGTTCGACAAGATCAAGGATCAACACTTCGCGCCGGCAATCGAGGAGGGTATGCGCGAGGAACTCAAGGAAGTCGAAGCCGTCGCGAACAATTCGGAAAAGCCAACGTTCGACAACACTATTGTCGCGCTAGAACGCACTGGCCGTCTACTCGATCGCGCCGAGCGCACATTTGAAAATCTGAATGCGTGCAACACGAATCCTGAGATGCAGAAAATCGAAAAGGAAATGGCGCCAAAGCTCTCAGCGCACCGCGACGCCATTCATCTTAACAGCAAATTGTTCGCCCGTATCCAGGAACTTTACGACAATCGCGACAGCCTCGGACTCGACCCGGAATCGGCTTATCTCCTCGAGCGCTATTACAAGGATTTCGTTCGAGCTGGCGCGAAGCTCTCCGACGCCGACAAGGAAACCCTCAAAAAAATCAATACCGAGCTCGCAACTTTGCAGACGCAATTCGAGCAAGATGTTTTGAAGGAAAAGAACGCATCTTCCGTGGTCGTCGATCAAAAGGAAGATCTGCGCGGTCTTTCTGATAACCAGATGGCAAGCGTTACCGCGGCTGCGAAAGCGGAGCACAAGGAAGGGAAATTCGTCATTCAAATGCAGAACACCACCGGCCAGCCGCTGCTTGGGTCGTTACAAGACCGGCAGTTGCGCGAGCGTGTCATGCAAACTTCTCTCGGGCGCAGTAGCCACGGCGGCGAGTTCGACACGCGCAATGTCGTGATGCGAACAGCTGAGTTACGCGCCGAAAAAGCCAAGTTGCTTGGCTATGCGAACTGGGCTGCGTATCAACTTGAAGACCAGACCGCTCACGATGTTCCTACCGTGAACAAGCTGCTGAGCGATCTCGCGCCACCCGCCGTCGCAAACGCAAAAAGCGAAGCGGCCGACATGCAGAAGATTGTCGATCAGGAAAAAGGCGGCTTTGAGATCGCATCATGGGACTGGCCCTATTACTCGGAGAAAGTTCGCAAGGCGCGTTACGCGTTCGACGAATCGGAACTGCGCCCATACTACGAGCTGAATCACGTCATTCTCGACGGTGTATTCTTCGCCGCGGGAAAACTCTACGGTCTCACTTTCAAGGAGCGTCATGACATTCCCGTTTATCAGCCGGACGTGCGGGTATTTGAAGTTTACGATCGCGACGGCAAACCGCTGGCGTTGTTTCTCGGTGACTATTACGCGCGCCCATCGAAACGCGGCGGCGCATGGATGAACGAGTACGTGCAGCAAAGCGATCTGTTCGCCACGAAACCGGTCGTTGCCAATCATCTCAATATTCCGAAGCCGCCGCCGGGCGAACCGACGCTGCTGACGCACGATGAAGTGCGCACCGCTTTCCATGAGTTCGGCCACGCGCTGCATGGAATGTTTTCAAGCGTAAAATATCCGCGCTTCAGCGGAACGAGCGTGCCGCGCGACTTCGTGGAGTACCCTTCACAGGTAAACGAAATGTGGCAGGACTGGCCGGAAATCCTCAAAAATTATGCTAAGCACTACAAGACCGGCGAGCCGATGCCGCAGGCGTTGCTAGACAAAGTGGCAGCCGCGGAAAAATTCAATCAGGGCTACAAAACAACGGAATACCTGTCGGCGTCGCTTCTCGATCAGGCATGGCATCAATTGAATCCGTCTGATGTTCCGAAAGACGCAGTCGCCTTTGAAGCAGAAGCATTGCGCAAGGCCGGTGTCGATTTTCCGCCGGTTCCTCCGCGGTACCGCAGCTTTTATTTCTCACACGCGTTCGCCGGCGGTTATTCGGCCGGTTATTACTCCTATCTCTGGAGCGAAGTGCTCGACGCCGACACAGTCGAGTGGTTCAAGGAACACGGCGGATTGAAACGCGAGAACGGTGACCGATTTCGCGCGATGCTACTGTCGCGCGGCGGATCGGCTGATGCTCTCGGCCTGTTTAAGGATTTTGTGGGACGCGATCCTTACGTCGAGCCGTTGCTAAAGAGGCGCGGGCTTGATCGCCCTCAGGCCGAGAATGCAGCAAGCCGGTCGGAGAAAAAGTAACCGGCTACGACAAGGCCGCGCCGGCCAGCGCGCCAATGTGAAATCCATTGTCGTCTTCGTACGCTTCGGGGGCTCGAAGCAGTGCGCTCAGCAGTATCAATAAAGCGAAAACGCTGACGAAGACGCTACACAGAATACCAAAGTGCAAAGCCAAATCGCATTCAACGGTGGCAGCGGTCAGCCAAACTATCACCAGAAAAATAAAGGCAATGACCGATTTCACTGTCTTCATAGCTCTCCGATGCCCAAGTGGTTGGAGCTTTGCTAATAAGCTTCGCAAGTCGGAATAAAGACGGTTACCTGTTTGTAAAAACTTTCCGCGGCGCCCGCCGCGCCGAACCACGAAAAAAAGTGCCGGACCGACAAACAACCTCATGGCTTAGCTTCGTACAGATTGTTGAATGGATTTTCCAGCGGCACGCGCCGGACGCTGCTGAATCCGGCCTTTTCACATAGCTCGCGAACTTTCGCTTCATGAAAACCGAGGGTGCCGAGTCCCGCGCCATGGTTCGCGAGCGACGTGGTCATGCAATAGAAAACGCTTACGCCGTGAAACATTGCGCCGAGTGGATTCGCGTTTTCCTCGAGCTTGTCCGAGCAGTTGATATCAAGACAGACGTAAACGCCGCCCGGCCGAAGCGCTTTCCGGATCGATTGCAACAACTGAAGTGGATCGACGGCATCATGCACGACGTCGAATGTTGTGATCACATCAAACTGCGCCGGCAATCCCTTCGACACATCGCGCTCCTCAAAATGGACTCGCTCTGATACCCCGGCTTCGTGCGCGTTCGCGGTGGCGCGCGCAACGGTCGGGCCAAAGTTGTCGTAGCCTGTGTAACGCGACCGTGGAAACGCCTGAGCGAGCTTGATCAGGCCGCGTCCGCGTCCGCACCCCACGTCAGCCACGTCGCAGCCGCGTTCGAGAAGCGCTTTCACGTCGGGCATCGCAGGGATCCATTGCTGCAACAGCAAATTCTCAAACCACGTGGACGTAAATCGTTCCAGGCCGTCCCACATCATGTCGGTGTACTGTGACTGAGAAACGCCGCCGCCACTGCGAAATGCCGTCAGGACCCCGTCAAATACGCTCGTGAACGCAGGCAGCATTTGATACATGCCACCGACAAAAAACGGGCCGTTCTCGTGGGCGAGCACTGAGGCGTGTTCCATCGGCAAACTGAAACGTTTTGTGGATCCGTCGTAGTTCAAATAACCGGCCGAGGCCATGCCGCCCAGCCATTCACGCAGATAGCGCTCGTTCAGCTTTGTTCGCGACGCGAGCTCAGCCGATGTCGCAGCCCCCTGCTCCGTCAGAGTCTTGAACAAACCCAATCGATCGCCGATCGCTCCGAGCAGCGTCGTCATTGTGCCGCTGATCTGCTCGACAACTTTTCCAACAAACTCTTCCTGACGAGTCGTATCGATTGTTCCAACTTCAGCCATAGCTTCTCCGATTTTTGAGCGGGCTCGCAACTTACCGGCCGCTCCGCCACCCGCAATGACGAAAATCCATGAACACCCGGTAGGGCGCGACCGCCGGGGCCATGCCAGGACACCTTCAATTGCCGGTGGAATGCTGCGCCAATTCTGTTAATTTTATAATCCCGTGAATGAACCTTCTCCTGTGACCCAAAGTGATGGCGTTGCTGGCGCCACTGCTACTACCAGCCTCACTTCTGCCGCCAATCCGGCTTCGGAGCGCGCTGACCTGCGGCCCGAAAACATTCAAGACGCCGTAATTCGTCTCGCCGGAAATTCGCAGGACGGAATCCAGACTGCGGGCGCGTTCCTCGCTCGACTGGCCGGACGCAGCGAACACGACGTCATGACC
>JBKPRQ010000185.1:0-4651 GCA_046734635.1 Verrucomicrobiota bacterium | reverse complement strand
CTCGTCTACTGGCTTGATTCGCACTCGAGCTGCCGAGTCAGGATCCGACTTGACGACGGAGAAGATCCAAAGCCGGTCTTTGGCACGGTGCAATCGTTGCTCGTGTCCCACAAGTGTCGTCTTCAGAGTTCTGCGCTCTATGAAGACAAGGGACAGATGGTGTTTTTGCTGTATATCCCGAGCGGAGTTGACCCAATGCAGCTGGAGGCTGAAGTGCGATCAAGCTTGAGGAAGCACAACGTCTCCAAGATCAACGTTGACGTAGTGTAAGAGCGTTAGGTCTACTCACTGCCCACGAAACGCCGGGTCGGTGAACAAAAAAATGTTACGCCGCTCACTCGTCACCAACAGGCCCTCGGGCACGAAGCAGCACCCTTCGATGTGCTCGTTCTTTAACTTCGTGTGGTGTGGTTTGGCCTTGATCACGCGTGCTACGTCGCCGTCGATACGAAAAACGTAAGCGCCGTTCTTGGCCACGAGGCCCAGCAGCGTCCCGTCGGCGGAAATGTCCGCGCCCGTAACTGGCGATTCGATTGTTGTCGTCGCGACGAGTTCGAGCGTCAGCGGTGCGTTAGTGTGCTTGAGGGGAAAGCGGAAAATCTGCGCGTGCGCCTTGTCGAACACCTTCGAGACGACATAGCCATAATCCTTCCAGACGAAAAGACTCTCGCAGTCGAACGGCGCCTGAGGAAACTTTAGGTTCCAGGCGTGTTTCGGAGAGACATCTCCAGTGCCCGCCTGCGGATTCGGCTCGTCGATTTCATAAACGGCCAGCGCGTCCCGTTTGCTTTCGTTGTTCCCGATGTCGCCGATGTAGAGGTGTCCAGTGTCATCGATCGCGATGTCTTCCCAATCGTGCAACGTCACGCCCATAACGGAGAACAATGCACGCGTGTTGCCCTTACCGTCGATGGCGTAAAGAACTTGTTTCTTCGGCCCGCCGCCGTCGTTGTGAGTCCAGTACACATTGACGTACCGGCGGCTGGCGACGATACCGGAGCTTTCCTTGATACGCGGGTCGCTTATGCGGGCGACCAGCCGGACACCTGGCGCAATTTCCTGGCCGGGCTCGGATTGGGCATTGCACGAGGTCAGCGACGCAGCCAGCAATAAAGTGAGCAGCAGAGTTTTTGTTTCAATCCGGGTCATGTATGTGCTTGTTGCGCTCAGCTAACCAGCATCGCGCTTTTGAACCAAATCGGAAGATCCATTTCGAGGCAAAAATGGAATCAATCAAACAGGAATCGCAATTAAGCCCGAATGGCCGATCCTGGCTGAATAGACGCCGATATTTTTTATCGGCACGGAGAAGGCAGCACCGATTGCCATCGCGATGTGGGTCAACAACGAAGATTTAAGATCTTTCCGGCGCGTGGAGAGGCTGATAGCATGCGGTCTTGTGAACCACGCCTTATTCCGCGCTCTGCTCGCGGCTTTTGTTATTGGCTCAGCGTTCGCTAAGTCCGTGATCGCGGGAACAGTGACTTTCGTTTCGCCTTGCGAGTGTCAGGGCCAAAAGAACGGCAGTCGCTGGCCGGCCAAAACCGATCCGTCGCCTGCGCCTTCGGACAAATCGACCATTCAATCAGTTACGCCATCGCAGATTTACGAGTGGAAAGGGCCGGAGCCGAATGTGCCTTTGACGCCCGCGACGGATACGAGGATCGCAGCTGAACAAAAATGGTATAACCTCACTGGCAGCCTCGTTGGCGTAAAAGTCGAAGATGACGGTGATATTACTCTTGTGCTCAAAGATGTCGACGGCAAGAAAGCGGGAAGTGTTAACGCCGAAGTCCCTGTCGGCCCTCAGTGGTGTGACCTTCGGAAGCTTGTTTTCGGTTGGACGACACAAAGTTTTCCTTTCAGTTTCAAAGCATCCCAAAAGCTCGAACTTCGCGAGCAGCACGTGATCACAGTCACTGGCAAAGCGCTCTTCGATGTCGATCACGCGCCTGCGGATGGTTCCAACCGACGGACCAAACCAAAGAAATACTCAGTGTGGGAAATTCATCCCGTGATGGCGCTACACGTCGATTAATAGTTTGCCCGGAGCAGGCGGTGCACAGCTATTGTCCCAGACTACCAGGTGTTAGCATATCCAAATCGAAAGAGGGGATGGCACCGCGGAGCAGTATTGCCCTAAAGTCGCATAGCCATCCTCATCATCTCAATGGGAGAATCTGGCACGAGGAGTTAGCGGTAATTTCAACACAGGAAGCTCGGCTATGCTAGAGTCGGTGGGAGCGGTGGGTTATGTGATTAGGAAACTAAACCAAGTGCGCGAGAACGTTCCTTCTTCTCAGTCCCGTTTTGAAGCGATTGAAATTATAGAAGCGGTGATACTTGCCCTCGTTGCGGTGGCCACCGCGTGGAGCGGGTACCAGGCAGCTCGGTGGGCCGGCATGCGCGCAGAAAATTACGCCGAGGCAAGTCGGCTCCGAGTTACTGCCGAGGGGCTTGCCACCTTGGCGGGACAGGAGCGGATCTACGACAGCGATACCTTCAATAGTTGGCTCGCCGCGAAGCTGGATGGTAAGGCAGAGGCAGCGGAGTTTTTCGAGCGTCGCTTTCGCGACGAGTACCGGCCGGCCTTCACAGCTTGGATGAGCACCGATCCTTTCAACAATGTGCAAGCGCCTCCGGGCCCGATCTTCATGCCCGCGTATCACAACGCCAAGCACGAGCAGTTCCTTGGTTTGAACAAGAAAGCTGCGGAGGTTGCCGACCAAGGTACAAAATCCGGAGAAACGGGAGACGAATACGTGCGCATCACGGTTCTCCTGGCTACCGTGCTTTTGATTACGGCCATTGGACAGCGCTTTCATTTCAGGGCCGTGCGGATCGCTTTTATGATTCTTGCCTGCCTGTTGCTGTGCCTGCCTTTTTTGCAGTTGCTCATGCTGCCCCGCATCTGATGGCCTTGGCACAGTTCAGTAGTTCCTTAAAAAGACCTGACTATCGTAAGCATCAAAACAGCGACACCGCCTGCTTCATCCTGCACGGTGACCTTCGTGCCGAGGCGATTGTTTGGCAGTCGGTGGTTGATCAATTGATTGTCACGCAGTTGTTGCTGCGGTTCGAGACTTTCCAGAATGCGCTGAACGGCATTTTGTCGTCGAGAGCGAGGAGTCACATGTTTTTGCGTGTACGCAATTGTATTACTGCACTGTGAGGCAGGGCGTAGTACGACCAAAGTCCAACTGTGCGTCAGCACGCCTTTTGTGCAAAATGCGGGTTAGATAGGCATTACTTCGCGCAAACCTCAGGGGCGAATTGGCTGGCCTGCGCGCTGCGAGTTGCCGTCGATAGCAATCAAAAAAAAGCAACTTGGAAGGAACTAAGAATCATGAAACAGGTAAGACTCTCATTCAATATGATCAGCGTCATATCTCTGCTGGCGTTGACGGTCGGCTGCGCCACAACAGGCAGCACCCAGAATAAAGAGAGCATGCTGGTGGCCTCCGGCTTCAAGGTGATCACCCCCAAGACGGCTGCCCAGCAACAAAAGCTTCAACAGCTTCCGCCAGGCCACGTGGCCATGGTCAACAGAAATGGGAGAACGTACTACATTTTCCCGGATGCAGCTCATAACCAGGCCTATGTCGGTGGACCGCAGGAGTACCAGGCTTACCAACAACTCCGCGTCGCAAATAACATTGCACAGGAGAATATCGAAACCGCTGAAATGTACCAGGACGCAGCTATGCAATGGGGTGCGTGGGGCGGGTGGGGCATGGGCTGGGGACCGATGGGAATGGGAGTAGGGGTCGGGCGGTTTAGATAAGCAAGGTTGCTTAAATTTTATGAGTCACCATTTAACGAGCTATCCGTCATAAAATCCAAAACTAAATTAAAACAGCAAACAAATATGAAGCAAAACATAATCCATAACGGCTTGTCGCTACTTGTAGCCACGGCTGCGCTTTTGAGCGCGGTCGTTCCGGCCCAGGCGCAAGATAAGAAACCCAATATTCTTTTTATTATGGGCGATGACATCGGCTGGATGCAGCCGAGTTGCTATCATCGCGGCCTGATGGTCGGGGAAACACCGAACATTGACCGGCTTGCGAAGGAAGGCGGAATGTTCATGCACTACTATGCCGAGTCCAGCTGTACCGCTGGCCGCACCGCATTCTTCACGGGAATGCATCCGTACCGCGCCGGCATGGTGCTGCCGCAGTTACCGGGCGCCATTTCGTATCTGCGTCCCGGTACGCCGGCCCTTGCGAAGTTCTTGTTAGATCTCGGCTACACCACCGGCGAATTTGGCAAGAATCACCTTGGCGATCATCCGGATTCGCTGCCGACGGCGCACGGCTTCCAAGAGTTCTGGGGGTATCTCTATCACCTGGACGCCATGCAGCAGGTGAGCTTCCCGGATATCAACAGCAACCCGACCACGCAGGCCGTCGTGCCGCCATGCACAACGGTTCCGATTCCTGGAGTCGCGAATCCAGCGGGCGGTGTTGACCCGAAGCTCGGCACCTGCATGACCCCCCCGCGCCCTGTCCTTTGGATGAAGTCCTCCGACGGCACGGCCAAGAACCAGACGGGCAAGGATGAAGGTCCGCTCACGCTCGAGCGCTCGAAAACGGTGGACGAGGAAATCTCCTCCCACGTGATTGACTTCCTCGACCGCAATGATCCCAAG
>JBKPRQ010000184.1:0-5149 GCA_046734635.1 Verrucomicrobiota bacterium | reverse complement strand
CGCCTTCGCTGAAGGACCTGGGCGTGATAAACACGTTTCGTCCAGCGCTCCATTGCCGGGCGGGATGTCAACCATGCAAGCAACGATCTCCAGGAACATGATCGTGGTCCTTAGCAGCTTGCTGCATATGAGCTGGGGCGTAGCCTTGTTATTCGGACCGTTGCATACGACAGGAATCGAACTGATCCTGGCTCTGGCTTTAGGGAATAACATCATCGCAGCGATTGTTTTGATGGCAGTTGCCTGGTCGGCTTTAGCCGGACTTTTTTGCAGGAACCTATTGGCGAGTGTTTTCCTGCTTTTACCTCAACAGTTTGTGCTCATCGCTTCGGCCATCGGCGCGATCTTTTGCATGGCTGAAGGGCGATTCGCAGATGGGGCGATCTATCCGCGTTCTTTCGTGTTCGTGGATCAGATTTATCTCGTGTTGTTGGCTTGCGGGCATGCTCAGCAGATGATTGTCCTCTGGCGCGACCTGGAGCGATGATGAAACGAGTAAAATGCGCCGCAAAGAGTCTTCCACTTGTCAGGCGCGTATCACGACTCTCTGATCCGGAATGAGCGAAAACATCAAAACGCGCGAATTTTCCGTTGGCGACTACGGCGCAGCGCTTGAGCTGTGGGAACGGGTTGAAGGTCTCGAGATTGCGGAGGGCGATGACAGGGAAAGCGTCGCCTGTTTTCTGGCGCGCAACCCGGGGTTGAGCAGAGTCGCGACCGACAGCGCGACGATTGTTGGCGTCGCTTTGTGTGGCCACGATGGACGGCGCGGATATATCTATCATCTCGCTGTCGATCCTGTTTATCAGGCGCGCGGGCTTGGCAAGCGCTTGATGGATGAATGCCTCGACGGCTTGCGAAAGGCTGGTCTCAAGCGAGCGCTTATTCTGGTAGCGCACGACAATCCGGGCGGCCGAAAATTCTGGCGCCGGCACGGCTGGGAGGAAGTCCCTGGACCCATTGTCATGGGGATTGATCTTTAGAGCCTATCGGACGCTTTTGGTTGATTTCGACTGCGCTTGGGAATCTATTGATTAACCATGTCGGCTCGATGGCTTGCTACCCTTGGGCTACTGGCTGTTGCTACAGTCGTTTCCGCTTTTTCATGGGATGACGATTCGCATTATGTCTCGTTAGGCCCGCGCAACGGTTACTACATTGTGCAACCCGATTCGCATTTGTTTCGTCAACTCGGTCTTTATGAAGCGCCGTGGATTGATACCGCCGATCCATTGCGACACGGCTACGGTGCAGACGCTCTCGCGTTCAGGTTCAACAAAAGCGGTGTGTTAATTACGCCTCCAGCTTACATCGTACAGTCATTGCCGTACGATTTTTACATGCACCGAATCGGTTCGCTTACCGTCGGTCGCGCAACTACACAAGATGTGGAGACTATGTTTGGCCGCGGCCATAGTCGCGCCGATCGCCCGGATGGTTTTATGTGGTATTACGCGTTGCCGGTTTACAATCCGTTTGAGGAATGGGGCGGCCGCCGATGAGCCGCGTGCACACTGAACGATTCTGGCCCTGGAGTCACGGCATGCGAGGCGCAATTTTTCTGGCGACGCTCTTTGCAGCAAGCGTTTCGGCGATTGCGAGTGCCACGAGCATCCTAAGCCCTGATCACCACCAGACTTTCGCCTACGGCGAAATGCTTTCGCACCAGCTTTATCTCGGACGCGGGGGCGGTGAGCTGGCGGCACGCATCACGTTCAGCAACTTGCCATATGCGGATGACAACGAACCACCCACGAATGAATCGTTCGACTTTCATTTTCCGGGCGTCAGGTTCGATCCAACTCAACGCGTATTTTTTGTCGGTAGTCGGCGTGGTGAATTAATCCAAGTGGCACGGTTTCGCAGTGATCCCTTCCGCAATTGGATTGACCTAGCGCCGGGCGCGAAAATCTATCTGCTTACAGAGAGCGGGCGCGTCACGGCAGTTTTGACCGCCACCGATCACCCGCGCGCGGGAAGCCAGTGGATCCAGACAGACAACAATTGGTCGCTGCAAAACATTTTGATTGCGTTATTCGGAAAGCCTGCCCCTGGCCTTCCATAAGCTCATTTTTTGTTCGGGCACGAACGAATTGTCAGATGGCCGTCGAACGGCGTAGATCATAATCTCGGCGTGTGAAGGTAGACGGCCAACATTTTCGAACAATCTGGCTTAAGCCGGACGACGAAACCGTCGTGCAGCTTATCGATCAGCGTTTTTTGCCACATCGTTTCGTGATCGAAGAAGTCCGCACGGTCGAGCTGATGGCGACAGCGATTCGTGAAATGCATGTTCGTGGAGCAGGACTGATCGGTGCCAGCGCAGGGTACGGAATGTATCTTGCAACGCTCGCGGCGGCGGCCCGTCCTGCAGTCGCAGAATTTGACGAGCAGCTGGCTCAGGCCGCGGCACAACTCAAGGCGACGAGGCCAACGGCGGTTAATCTTTCCTGGGCTGTCGAGCGTCAGCTAAAAAATATCGACAAAGGCAAAAACGTGACAGAGAAGGTGGCGCTCGCGCTTCGCACAGCCAGGTCGATTGCGGATGAAGACGCGGAACATTGCCGAATGATCGGTCAACACGGCTTGGAACTGATTCGTCAGATCGCGAGAAGAAAAGGCGGGAAAGAAGTGAATGTCCTCACGCATTGCAACGCGGGATGGCTGGCGTTTGTTGACCACGGTTCCGCGACTGCGCCGATTTATGCGGCGCACGACAGCGCTTTGCCAGTTCACGTCTGGGTCGCTGAAACGCGGCCCAGAAATCAGGGTTCCAAACTCACAGCCTGGGAGCTGGGCAAGCACGGTGTGCCGCATACGATCATTGCAGACAGTGCTGCGGGACACTTAATGCAACACGGCATGGTGGATTTGATAATTGTTGGAACCGATCGCACCACTGTTGCGGGAGACGTTGCGAACAAGATCGGGACATATCTCAAGGCGCTGGCAGCGAAGGATAACGATGTTCCCTTTTATGTAGCACTGCCTTCGTCTTCATTTGATTGGAAGGTGCGAGACGGTTTGAAAGAAATCCCAATTGAAGAACGTAGCGCCGACGAAGTGAAGCAAGCCGAAGGCTGGTTCGAAGAACAACAGGTTGAGGTCCGCATCGCTCCGGAAAAAAGTCAGGCCGCAAATTATGGATTCGACGTTACACCTCGCCATCTGGTTACGGGCTTGATTACCGAGCGCGGTGTGTGTGAAGCGAACGAGAAAAGCATCCGCGCGCTTTTCCCAGAGCAGCCGTCGTGAGCGAGTACATAAAGTTTTCGTGCGAGCGCGTGGCTACCGAGGTTAATTCGTTTGGGAAGCTTGCTGATTTAAACGCCTACAGACGAAAACTTATCGATCTCCAGCTGATCGGCATGGATCCGAATGGTATTGGGTTCGGCAATCTAAGCGTGCGGGAGGCCGGGACCGGCAATTTTTACATCACTGGCTCTGCGACTGGAGGCATACCCGAACTGACCCTTGCGGACTGCGCGAAAGTAGTGGCGTGCGATTTTGAGAGGAACCGACTCCGATACGAAGGCTCTGCGCTGCCCTCATCGGAATCGCTAACGCACGCTGCAACTTACGAGTCGGATGCAACCGCCGGAGCGGTGATTCATTGTCACGACTCGAAGCTTTGGGCGGCAGCTCTGAATCGTGCGCCGACAACTTCGAAAGTTGCCGAATATGGGACACCCGAAATGGCGAATGAGATAATGCAACTCACTGCGCGTACCGGCGTGGCAAGCAGAAACATTGTCGTCATGGCTGGACATGAAGGAGGCATTTTGACTTTCGGCAAAGATCTTGAGGAAGCGTTCGCAGTGCTTATGCGCGAGAGGAAGAAAATTTGTCTTTGAATAGCAAAACCTTTCGGCGCGATCGGCGATCGCGCCCTACCAACCCGTTGCGTTGACAGCAATTTCGGTGGACGTACGCTCACCACCATGGATGAAAAATCTTCGGACTCGAATGAGAAAACGGGCGTTACTCGCCGAACATTCCTGGGTACAACGCTTGTAACCGGTGCGGCGCTGCTCGCGAGAGGATCGGACGCAATCTTCGGAGCTGAATCAGCGTCGCCGGAAATAGCGACGAATCCGACGTGGAAATTGGGCGGTGATCTTACAGTCAACCGACTCGGTTTTGGCGCGATGCGCCTGACGGGGGAAGGTATTTGGGGTTGGCCCCCGGATCGTGCGAACGCGCTGAAAGTTCTGCGGCGCGCAGTCGAGCTCGGCGTGAATCTGATCGATACCGCTGACGCATATGGGCCGGAGGTAGATGAACTGCTTATCGCCGAAGCGCTTTATCCTTACCCGAAAGGCCTTGTGATTGCGACGAAAGGCGGCAATACCAGGCCAGGGCCGGGACAATGGGTCCCTGATGGTCGACCGGAATATCTTAAACAATGTGTCGACAAAAGCCTGAAACGGCTGCGGCTCGACCGAATCGACTTGTATCAATTGCATCGCATCGATCCGAAAGTGCCCGAGGAAGAATCGTTAGGCGCACTCAAGGAGATGCAGGACGCCGGCAAAATCCGACACGTCGGATTATCGGAGGTGTCACCGGAGCAGATCGAGCGGGCGCGCAAAATACTCCAGATCGTGAGCGTGCAGAACCAGTACAACATCGCTAACCAAAAGTGGGAGAACACTCTGATCTATTGCGAGAAAGGGCGGCTTGGTTTTATGCCGTGGTCTCCGGTCGGAGGATCCAGAGGCTTGAACTCTGAGCGTGGGCTGGATGCAGCCGCGAAAGATCACGGAGTCACTGTTTACCAGCTCGCCTTAGCTTGGCTCCTGCAGCGGTCGCCTGTGATGCTGCCAATCCCCGGTACGTCGTCAGTCGCACATTTGGAAGAAAATGTCGCTGCCGCAAAGTTAAAATTAACTCCAGAAGAATGGAAAGCGATTAATGCTTCGGCCAAGGGTTAAGCTACGCTGCCTGCCTCCATAATCGCCGGTCGGCGCGAAGAAGAAGTATGCAGCTCTCGCGTCAGTTCGAAAAGGCATTGATTTACGCCACGCGGATCCACGGCGGACGACTCCGGAAAAAGACAAGAATTCCCTACATCGCGCATATCATAGGTGTCGCAGCGATCGCGATGGAATATGGGGCGAACGAAACGGAAGCGATCGCGGCGCTGTTG
>JBKPRQ010000183.1:0-6008 GCA_046734635.1 Verrucomicrobiota bacterium | reverse complement strand
AGCGAAACCCGCGCCTGGCATTGGTGAATAATGAACTTGCCGGAGCGAAGCAGTCGTTAGGCAAAACGGAAGAAGCCAGCAATCACGAGAGGCAGGCCGACCAGTTCACGCCCAATGATCCGCTTTTTCACTGGATGATTGGGCGCCGGCTCCAGGACCTTGGTATGACTGAGCTGGCCGAAAAGCATTTCCAACACGCAAATCGGGTGGATCGCGGGAATCAGTTGCCTAACGAGCGTTGAGATGTTGAAGGCTGGCAGATAAGCCACGGCTCTGCCGCCCTCCGCCATTCTTCCCAGTGCTAGGGAACAGGGCGAGGCCGCGGCGTCGGACGAGGTCTGGGAGTCGGGTGCGGTCGACTGGGTCGCGTCACACTGATCACGCCGGTCATTCCAGCAAAGCAGTGCAACGCACAGAAGTAAGAATAACTGCCAGCCTGGGTAAAAGTGTGTTCGTATACAAAACCTGTGTTAGAAAGGATTCCTGCGTCACAGTTCATGTTATCGGGAGAGCAGAACTGTCCGTCAGCAATGCAAGAGGTACCGCTTGTGACGCTATGGTTATCGCTGCCCCAAGTCCAGCGCACTGTGTCGCCCACGGAAATGTTCACTGTGTCCGGAACAAACCGCAATTTGTCTCCGGCCGGCCCCACAGCGACATCGAAAATCTGGGTGCCAGCCAAACGTCTGCCGCTTTGCACTTGATGACCGTGTTGGTCGACAATCCTGACAACTGGAAAAGCGCGCTTTTCGCCTGTGGAGGCAGCGCTGCGGTTGTCGTCGGATTCAGCTGCAGGTAAGAATGCCATCGCAGCCAGTATTGCCAGCCAGCAAGTCCGCTGCGCCCTTCTCTTTGATCGTTTCGCGAATATCACATGGTAGCGTATAAGCGGCATCATCCGGAGCACCTCAGTAAGACGCAAGAAAAAATTGCTGAGCCATTGCTGTGGGATACGCGGCACCGTCAGAAGCTCTCTGATAAGCGTGAACGGTAGAGCGCACACACTCCTCTGCGCGTTGCGCGTTCGGCTAGACCGGCGGGCAACGGATTGCCCATGCTACCAGTTCTAATAAGCCGATGGTTACGGCGGTGTCGGTCGTGGTAACGGCGTTGGGCGTGGCCGTGGTGCGGCAGGGCGAACTACCTCAAACTGAGTCATCATCCCGTCGTCCTCATGCTCGATGATATGACAATGGAGCATGTACATTCCCGTGTGATCGGTGAACTTCAGCTTGACCTCGATGGTTTCTCCGGGATCAAGGTACCAGGTTTCCTTCATCGTCTCGTAAGGATAACACGCTGCTCCATTTCGACTGATGCACTGTTGAGCAACGTCGTGAATGTGCACTGTGTGCACTTGTCCTGTGGGATTGGTAAAGACCCACTTCTCAGTAGTGCCAAGGACAGGCTTGGCGTCGACACGGTTGGGGTCGAATCTTAGTCCGTTGATTGTCCAGTGATTTGCAGTCTTATCAAAGCTCCAGTTACGCGTCACTGTGGGTTCTCCGATATCCGGCACGGCGCGCAGGGTTGGCGGAATCGAACTGTCGTCGACGACGTGCTGAGTCACGCGAAACTCAAGAATGGGCATGCTCGTAAGCACATCGGTGAGATAGACGGTCTGACCCAGTCTGCCAGCGAAATCGACAACAACATCCAGACGTTCTGCCGGCCCCATTCGCATCCCCGTTCGTGTTACAGGCGCGGGAAGCAGGCCGCTCTCGGTTCCGATCTGTATGAATGAATCACCAGTGCTCAGTGTAAGGAAATAGGTGCGAGCATTAGACGCGTCCAGGATGCGCAAACGATACTTGCGATCGCCTACTTCGAAGTATGGCTGGTAAACGCCGTTGATGAGGATCTTGTCGCCAGTTACCCCGTTTGGATCAAACACATACGGGATCTGGTTGTTTACGTCGAATTGCCTGTCGGCGATTGCCAGAGGCAAATCGAAAGCACCGGAAGGAAGCGTCTGAGGATCGGCTGGGTCATCAACGATATACATGCCTGTTAGACCCATCCATACGTTACGACCGGTAACATCCATGCGGTGATCGTGGTAAAACTGCATCTTACCCCGCTGATTTCCGCCCTCTTCAAGGCCGTCATATATGTAGGTGCGCGAACCTCCCGTAGGGATCAGGAAGCTTTCTGGCTGGCCATCGTTCACTGCAGAAGAGTGATTGCCGTGGTTGTGCACAGTTAACTCGCCGGCAGTCGGGTCGAGGCTGTTGGTAAATCTGACGTTAGTGGTCTGTCCGGTTGGTCTCCGAATTGTTATACCAGGGTAGGTGCCTCCATAGGTCCACATGTTTGTGCATGGCCCGTCCAAAATCTGCACGCAACCTTGGTCGATACCGATCGACACGTTCGCGTCCGTGGCCACGGGTGGGAAAAGCAGGGGATGCGTGAAAGGTGTGGGCGTAGGTGTTATCGTTGGACTCGCAGTAGCTGTTGGAGTTGGTGTGGGTGTTATTGACGGGGTAGGTGTCGGCGTAGCCGTTGCAGTTGGCGAAGCTGTGGGAGTTGGGGTTGGGGTTGACGTCGTGTATTGGATAGTTAGAACCGGGGGCGTGGCACTCTCTCGAGTGTCGAACCGCTTTGCCGTGGCGCCGGCGGATTCGTCACCCAAGACCAGCCAACCGAAGTTAGTAGCTGGATTGTCCAGCCATGATTGCACGTCAGCAGCCATCTGTGGGGAGGTCCACGCATAAGAGCCAATCCCGGCGACCGACTGGCTTGCGCTGATCGTGCCGGAAAAATCTCCGCCTAGCGTCGTCCAGAAAATAGTATTGTAGAAACGATGTCGCCATGTGGCGTCGTTTGTGGTCGCTGGCGCTCCCGCGCCTTCTTCTCCAGATGCTTGTGATGTTCCTTCTCCCCAGTCGGCCAGTAGCCTGTGTAGCTCGACGGTTCTGGCAGTACCAGAAGGTGTTCTCGACATGTTCAAGGTCAGGGTTACGCTCGTGATCGTTGAGCCTGCCGGAAGGTTCCCAGCTATGTCGAACGCGAGCACGCCACGCCGGATTTTGCCCGTAGCTGTCTTGCCTGTGAAAAAGTGATCGCCAAGGGCGTTGCTGAGGTCATCGGGAGCAACGTACTCGTATAGCGTGTTGTCCTTACTGGGGTTGATATTGATAGTGTCCGCGAGAGCCAAATCGGGAACGAAGCCGCCAAGTGCAACCGCGAGCATGAGCACAAGATGAGGCTTAAAAATGTATACGAGTCGTGTATTCATTAGATTTCAAGAACCCTTGATTCGTTGATTAACTGCCGCGTCCTTGCGTTTTTCTAATCGCTCAACGGCGATGCAGATTGTTCCGCTGGCAGGAATGCGAACAAACGTAACAACAAGAGTAACGGATGGGAAAAAACGAAAGGCGCCGAACGAGGTGGCGGACACCCTTGGCAACGCACTCTCGGAGTGGGACGCGGTCTCGGCGTCGGCGTAGGCCGCGGTCCCGGGGGACGAAATTGGATGGTTAGCACAGGCGGGCTTGCGCTCTCGCGAGTGTCGAATCTTTTTGCAGTCGCGATTTCGGATTCGTCTCCCAATACCAACCACCCGAAATTACTGGGGGGATCATCGAGCCAGGACTGCACATCGGCACGCATCTGTGACGAGCTCCACGTGTACACTCCAAGAGGGCCAACTGACTGACTTGCACTTACTGCGGCGGAAAAATCCCCGCCTTCGGTCGTCCAAAAAATTGTGTCAAAGAAACGGTGCCGCCATGTGGCATCATTGGGGGTCGCCGGTGCTCCCTGGCCTTCATCCCCAGACGCGAGGGATGTTCCCTCTCCCCAGTCGGCAAGCAGTTTGTGCAACTCGACGGTCCGAGCAGTATTGCTAGCTGTTCTCGACATGTTCAGACTCAAGGTTACGCCGAGGATCGTTGAACCTGCAGGGACATTTCCCACGATGTCGAAGGCAAGCACGCCTCGCCGGAGATCGCCCATTCCTGTCTCGCCTGCGAAGAAGTGTTGGCCAAGCGCGTTGCTAAGATCGCCCACTGCGGCATCGTACTGGTAGAGCGTGTTGTCTTTGATGGGGCTGATATTGGCAAGCTGCGCGATCGCCGAATCGGGACCGATGCTGACAAAGGCTGTTGCGATCGCAAGCGCGAGGAGAATTTTCGGGAAGTTTGTGGATTGGGTGTTCATTTAATTAGTGTGGATAATACTCGAAAAGCTGAAATGCTGAAAAGGCGAAACTCTTGCTCTTTTTTCAGAAGCGTCTAACGCTCAATTTCGATAAACCCCAAGATGGAACGTGTTGTCCTCAACGCGTTGGTAAGCAGTTGTGGCTTCGCCGCCTGATATCAGCGCCTTCGGCGTTTCGTTTTGCCATCCTCTTAGGAGAGGTCGATCTACCCTAAAAGCAAGGAACTCGCGAGTTACCTCGCGAGTTCCTGAATGCTTTAACTCTCTTAACTTTGTCGTCTTTTAACCGTCGTCACGGGGTCGGTCGAGGATGCGGAGTCGGACGCGGCCTGGGCGTGGGGTGGTGCGGCGGCGTAGGCGTCGGTGTCACGCTCGGCGTGACGCTGGGTGTAGCAGTCGGCGTTGGCGTCGCTGACGGCGTCACAGTAGGACTAACCGACGGCGTTGGTGTTGGCGTTCCGCCGCAGGTCCCGCCGAATTGCAGATCGTACAGCACCGGGTTGTTATTCGCGGGGTTAACAACTACGACGTGCGCGGGACCCGGTAGGCCCGTAAATGAGACGTGGCTGGCAGAGTTACCCTCCATAGGATTAGGGATGCTGATCATCATTGGGCTGGCCGGATCAACGACGTTGTCGCTGGAACTGAAGTCCGCTCCGTTCCCCTGGCCACCGAAAGGCATGGGATAGTTGTCCCCCGGGCTGCCCTGGATGGCGCCTTGCACCCACACAACACCGCCTGCTCCAGCATAACCTTCCAATGCAGGAATAGCTGCCGTGTAAGGAGTGATGAAATCAACCAGGAACGTGTCATCCCAGTTACAGATAACTACTCGATAATCGCTGAAGTTGACCGTCGCCAGGTCTGCTGGCGTAAACTCAGTGTAAGTGTGTCCGTTAGCAGTGATGGCGTCCTTAATAAAGGTCGAGCCCCATGGATCATGGGTCTCGAATAGCGCGAAGTCATTCGCTGCGGGCTGGCTGATCGCAAATGTGTATTGAACGATGTTGTTAGCCAGCTGGGCGCTCCAGGTGTTCCCCGGCCAACCCTGGGTCAAGCCTGATCCAACCAGCAAGCCGCAACCTTTCGGGGCGGTGCCCACGTATTCGTAGTTCCCAGTGAAGGCTTCGTTAGCGTTACCGAACTGATCGGTGATCGCCCCAGCAGGCAGGTTCACTGTTAGCGTACCCGAGAAGATGCTATTGATTGTAATCGTGAACTCAGCGGTGGTGTCACCGTTGATGACCTGAACGTTGTCAACGGTTGAACCGGGAATGCCGCTCAGGTGCAGATCACCGGTCTGGACTGAGGCTGGATCCACGGCTTCGTTGAAGTTCAGGTCAAGTGTATAAGTGGCCGGTCCCGGCGGATCGAGTGTCGCTCCAACAGGTGGAACCGTGTCAGTCACCGCTAGCACCTGCGTGTCGAAGCGGAACGTGCAATCGAATTCCAGGACGGGGTCGTTATTGGAGGCTTGGTTAAACGCACCAGCAGGAATGTGCATTGTCTGAAGACCCTCGTTTACGACCGGCGAAGTGTTGAAGTCGAACTCTATGCTGAGGCCGTCTCCGGCGACGTTGCTGTTGTCCGCCGGTGTTCCGTTAACTTCGAAATCGCTCGGTTGAACCGTACTCGGATCGACTGGATCGCTGAGGTGTACCGTAAAGGCAGTTGGAGGAGTGTCGACCACACTACCACAAGCGGGGTCAGCGGTGGTCACAGAAAAACCGACCAAGTCCCTGTCGGTGAAGGCATCCTGCTGGGAAGTCCCGCTGATGGTGACGCGCCCGTCCGTCCATGAAGTGACATGCTTGGAGGCTATCGCGGAGCCGTAGTCGTAGTCA
>JBKPRQ010000182.1:0-27454 GCA_046734635.1 Verrucomicrobiota bacterium | reverse complement strand
TTGACTCAGCTCTTCTCGAAAGATCTGACGGACCTTCCAGGCAAGGAAGGTCTAATGCTTCTAATTGAGTATCCTCCGGGCAGCTCGGACGCAATACATCGCCACAACGCGCATGGGTTTATTTATGTGCTGGAAGGCTCGATCGTAATGCAGGTAAGAGGCGGGAAGGAAGTTACTCTGACGCCCGGTCAGACCTTCTATGAAGGCCCCGAGGATGTTCATGTCGTCGGGCGAAATGCCAGCGAAACCAAAGCGGCAAAATTCGTCGTGTTCTTTGTGAAGGACAAAGGTGCCCCGGTGCTGGTACCCGCCAAATAATCAAAACTGCAAGCCTATGAACACAGACAAGCTTAAACAACTGGCTCGCGATTTAAGGAAAACACCGCCGCACAGCCCGCGTGACACGCTCGGCGGGTTCGTCATTGCTGCCATGCCAACCGCCGCAAAGATTTTCAATTCGCTCTCGTCTCTCACGGAAGAAAGGAGACAATTTCAATCTGCTTTCATCAACCTGTTCGAGAGACCTTTGTCCCAAAACTGCAGTCGGAGGTGCAAAATGTATAAGAAATCGACGCACTCAACAATGCAGTGATCGGCAGTTGCAGATTCACGAGGAGGTCGATTGTGTCCACCGCTTCCAACGAATGTGAGAACATTCACCGGAACACCCGGATGACGCACCAACGCGGAGCCGACAATGCCGTTCATGATAAATTGGTGATGGCTAAAAATATTAAAAGCGTTGATTTTTTGAGTTGTTTGTATCCGCACTCGACACTTCAGTTTCCTATCAGCGATAATGAAATTGATGAAACGGCTTCATGTTCTTGCCGCGCTTCTGATCCTGATCTCAGTTTCTTGCGGCTGTTCGCGCAAAGCAGCGCCGACCGACTCGCCTCCTCAAGAAGTAGTAGTAACAACTGTCACGCCGGAGGACGTGCCGCGGGTACTTGAACGCGTAGCCACACTGGACGGCTTCATCAACGCCAACATCAATGCGCAAGTACAAGGCTACATCGTCGCGCGTGATTACACCGAGGGCAGTATCGTAAAAATAGGCGACCTCCTTTTCCAGATCGATCCGCGCCCGTTTGAAGCCGCATTAGCGCAAGCCAGGGGAACTCTGGCAAAAGACAAGGCCAATCAGGTAAAGGCAGACGCGGACGAAAAACGCGCTCTCGATTTGTTCACCAAGCAAGTCATTAGCGATCAGGAACGAGATACAGCCACTGCAGCTGCACAGGCGGGCAGAGCAAATATTGAAGCCGATGAAGCGGCGGTACAACAGGCGCAGCTCAATCTTGGATATACAAAGATCCTCGCGCCGATAGAAGGTGTGTCAGGGTTTGCTAACGCACAGGTTGGCGATCTCGTTAGCCCAACCAGCGGTCCGCTCACCACGGTTTCACAAATCGATCCGATCAAAGCCATCGTCACCACCGGCGAAGGCGCCTTCACGGATTTCATTTCGCGACACCCCGATCCCAAGGAGCGCGACGCGTATGTCAAAAGCCTTCAGTTCCAATTAATTCTCGGCAACGGCGAGGTTTATCCCCAGAAAGGAAAGTTTTATGCACTGGATCGCAGCCTGGATCCGAGGACTGGATCGATCCGCTACGAAGTGACGTTTCCAAATCCGGGAGATGCTTTGCGGCCAGGACAATTCGGTAAAGTGCGTTTCGTCGCCGACCTGAAAAAAGGCGCGATGGTCATTCCGCAGGAAGCTGTCACGGAGTTGCAGGGCAGTTATCAAGTCGCCGTTGTTGGCGATGACAACAAGATCAGTATCCGCCCGATACAAATGGGCGAGCGCATCGGTACGATGTGGGAAGTGACCCAGGGCCTGAAAGCCGGCGATAAAGTCGTCGTTCAAGGAGTGCAAAAAGTCCGTGAAGGCTCGGCCGTCACCGTGAAAGAGTGGTCGCGTCCGGCCGATGCTTTGGTTTCAAAGTCTGACCAGGTAAAGGGGCGCTGATTAATGTCGGAGTTTTTCGTCAGGCGGCCGATTGTCGCGATCGTCATCGCGATTTTGATGACGCTCATCGGTGGCGTCTGCATTCTCGCGTTGCCGATCGCACAGTATCCGCAAATCGCGCCACCGGAAATTCAGGTACAGACGCACTACACCGGCGCGGATGCGCTGACGATTGAGCAATCGGTCGCGGCCCCGATCGAGCAGCAAATGAGTGGCGTCGACAACATGAACTACATGTACTCGATCAACGCCAATAGCGGCGACATTCGACTGATCGTGGACTTCGACGTCGCTACGGACCCGAATATCGATCAAGTCCTGACGCAGCTCCGAGTGTCGCAAGCGCAATCGCAGTTGCCTCCCGATGTCATCAACTACGGCATCACCGTTAAGAAATCGACGACGGCGCCATTGATGCTGGTCTCGCTTTATTCGCCTAAATCCAGCTATGACAATATTTTCCTGGCTAACTACGCCTACATCAATCTCGTCGATCAACTGACGCGCGTCCCGGGTATTGGCAATGTTCAGGTTTTCGGCGCGGGCCAGTATGCGATGCGGCTATGGGTAAAGCCGGATCAGCTCGCGAAGCTCGGAATCACTGTACCGGACATCATCACGGCAGTGCAAAAGCAGAACACGGTGAATCCCGCGGGGCAGGTCGGCGGTGAACCGATTCCGAGCGGGCAGAAGTTTACATACACCGTGCGAGCGCAGGGCCGGCTGCAAACGCCGGAAGAGTTTGGGAGCATCGTCGTTCGGGCAAACCCGGACGGCTCGTTTGTGCGCGTGAAGGACATCGCGCGGATTGATCTCGGCGCGCAAACTTACAACTTGAGAGGCAGGCTCAACGGACAACCCGCGGCGATTATCGCTTTGTATCAACTGCCCGGAACCAACGCCGTTAAAGCCGCGGATGGCGTACGCAAGTTAATGGCGGAAGCAAAGCAGCGGTTTCCCGGAGATATGGATTACGCTGTCTCGCTCGACCAAACGCTCTCCGTCACCGAGGGTATGCGCGAAATTCTGAAGACGTTGTTCGAAGCGCTCGCGCTCGTCGTGCTCGTCGTATTCCTCTTCCTCCAGACCTGGCGCGCGACACTGATTCCGCTCTGTGCGGTGCCAGTTTCGTTGATTGGAACGTTTGTGCTGTTCCCCTTGTTCGGATTCTCGATTAACACGCTTTCGCTTTTCGGACTTGTACTCGCCATCGGACTTGTGGTCGACGACGCGATTGTTGTTGTCGAAGCAGTTGAGCGTCACATCGAAGAAGGAATGTCTCCGCGTGATGCGACACTTCAGGCCATGCGCGAAGTCTCAGGAGTGGTAATCGGTGTTGCACTCGTACTTTCAGCCGTCTTTATTCCTACCGCATTTCTTCCAGGTATCACCGGCAGGTTGTACCAACAGTTCGCGCTGACGATTGCTATCTCGGTCATTTTCTCCGCGTTCAACGCGCTCTCGCTGAGCCCGGCGCTTGCAGCCATGCTGCTCCGCCCGCGAAAGAAAACGCGTGGTCCGGTTGGCTGGTTTTTCGATCGATTTAATCGTGTCTTTGAAAGCGCGAATCGTGGCTACGTGAGTTTGTCGCGGTTCGCCATCCGAAAATCCGTGATTAGTTTCGCTTTGCTCGCGGCGCTTGCGATCGGAGCTGGTCTTTTTGGATCGCGATTACCGAGCAGTTTTCTACCCGAGGAAGATCAGGGCTACGTTTTTCTTGCACTGCAGTTGCCTGATGCTGCGTCCCTCGAGCGAACCGACCAGGCGTGTCGCAAGATTGAAGACTTTTTGAGTAAGACGCCCGGCGTGCAGTACACCACGAGTGTGATCGGATTTAGTCTGCTGAGTCTCGTGCAAAATACCTACAGCGCGTTTTTCTTCGTTACGTTTAAGCCGTGGAGCGAACGAACCAAGCCGGAAGAACAGTACACGGCAATCAAGGCACGATTAAATCAATACCTGTCCACTCTCACTGAAGGTATCGCGTTTGCATTTCCGCCGCCGGCGATCCCCGGCGTTGGCACCTCTGGTGGATTCACGTTTATGCTGGAAGATCGCGCGGGCAAGGATATCGGGTTCCTTGCCCAAAACCTGCAGACATTTTTAGATGCAGCACGCAAACGGCCCGAGCTCGGTACGCTGATTCCAACGTTTTTGCCGAACGTTCCGCAGGTTTTTGTCAACGTCGATCGCGACAAAGTCATCAAGCAAGGAATCGACCTCGGCCAGGTGTATCAGACGCTCCAAACGTTCATGGGCGGTTTTTTTGTGAACTACTTCAATCGGTTCGGACGAACATGGCAGGTTTACATAGAAGCCGAGGCCGATTACCGCACCGATGCCAGCAACGTGGGCCAGTTCTACGTTCGCAATTCGAACGGCGATCCGTTGCCACTCGACGCTATTTCAACTATTCAAAATATCGCCGGTCCGGAATTTACGTTGCGTTACAACGAATACCGCGCAGCCCAGATCAACGGTTCTGCAGCGCCTGGTTATAGCTCGTACCAGGCGATGAACGCGCTCGAGGAAACTTTTCGCCAAACGATGCCGCGCGAAATGGGCTACGACTATCTTGGCCTGTCGTTTCAGGAAAAGAGGGCGCAGCAGGGCGTATCCCCCACTGCGGTGTTCGGAATGTCGCTCATTTTCGTGTTCCTGATCCTCGCTGCACTTTATGAGAGCTGGTCGTTGCCCTTCAGTGTGCTCCTCGGAACACCGGTCGCAGTGTTCGGCGCGTTTGCAACACTCTGGCTACGCGGAATTCAAAACAATATTTTCGCGCAAATCGGTCTGATCATGCTAATCGGCCTGGCAGCGAAAAACGCAATCCTTATCGTCGAATTTGCCAAGGACGAATACGAGAAGGGCAAGCCGCTGATTGATGCCGCGCTGGAAGGCGCGCGCCTGCGTCTTCGCCCAATCCTGATGACTTCCTTTGCTTTTATTTTCGGCCTACTGCCGCTTTGGTTTGCCACAGGCTCCGGTGCGGTCGCCCGCCGTGTCCTCGGCTCAACCGTGATTGGAGGAATGATCGCTGCAACCGCTATCGCGACTTTCCTTATTCCCGTGACGTTCTACGTCATTGAGCGGCTCTTTGCCGGGCGCAAAGAAAAGACGACCGCGGCACAAGTTGGCCAAACCAAGCCTCAGGCAGAGGCTGCAAGTTAACGCTATGTCTGTGACCGGGCGGTCACCGGCACATGCGACGTGATTTCGGCCTTTATCTCGAATGAGGGATTAACGACAGCCTCGCGAGTGGTAATTCAGAATCTGGCGAACGCGGAATGGCGGCTCTCTCGCGTCCATCTATTCTTCCGATATGAAAACAAGCGAGTCTTTGACTCCATTCGATACTCCTGTTATCGGCGCCTCCGCTCGCCCACCGTTTCCGCTCCGCACGCTGATGGTTTGTTTCACGGTCTGGCTCATTGCAACCGAGGTCCTCGTCTTCGATCAGATTAGGTTTAACGCCAAGGCCGAGTTAGTCGAGCAAGCTGCGAGAGCGCTTGGCGGATCGCACGTGATTGTCCCCGGTGAAGGAATACGAGACGTGCCAAACCGCACCAAACTGGAGAAATTGTAAAGCCGAAAAACGGCGGCGAATAGAAGCGTTTATTCGTCCGTGCAGCGATTATCTCTTTCGAGAGACTGAAAAATCTCCCGCACGCGCAATGGCCAATCGTTTCGACTAAACTGAACGTCTGGAAGGCAAAGCGAAAACGAATTTCCAAGGGGCAAAACTGCTATGAAAATCGGGATCATTGGAGCGGGGAACATCGGCGGGACGCTGACTCGTCGTTTCACCGCACTCGGACATAAGGTCTTCGTTGCGAATTCGAGAGGACCCGAGACGTTGTCGGATCTGGCTAAGGAGACTGGGGCGACTCCAGTCACAGTCGAGCAAGCGGCCCAGGCTGGAGACGTCGTGATCGTAACGATTCCTCTAAGGAACATTCGATCTTTGCCAAATGGTCTGTTCGCAAAAGCCCCGACGAACGTCGTCGTCGTTGATACCGGCAATTACTACCCGCAGCAACGTGACGGCCGCATTAAGGAAATCGAAGATGGATTGACTGAGAGTCAATGGGTCGAAAAGCAGTTAGGCCGACCTGTAATCAAAGCATTCAACAACATTTATGCCGAGCACCTTTACGAATTGGGGCGACCGGCAGGCAGCTCGGGACGTATTGCCTTGCCGGTCGCAGGGGATGACCCTGCAGCGAAGGCAATTGTCCTGCGGCTAATCGACGAGCTCGGATTCGATGGCGTCGATGCTGGTAGATTGGATGAATCATGGCGGCAACAACCTGACACGCCAGTCTATGCTACCGATTTCGATGCCGATGGTGTGCGACGTGCCCTGGCCAAAGCGAGCAAGGAGCGCAAACCCGAGTGGCGTGCTACTCCTGGCAGTCCAGGCACGTACGAAAATCCCGCATGAAGAGGATGAGTAAGAGTAAGAGGAAGAGGAAGGACCACATATGAGCAGGACGATTGACGTTATTAAGCATCATATGGGACCTACCAAATCAGCCCCTGTGGCCAGCGCTGACAAGAGACCTGCCACAAAGAGCGGAACCTTTGCGATCGGCGGCGATCTTCCCGTTCACCGCTTGGGTTATGGTGCTATGCAGCTCACAGGTCCGGGTGTTTGGGGCGAGCCAGCTGATCGAGCGCAAGCAATTGCAGTCTTACGTCGAGCGGTCGAACTAGGCATTAACCTCGTCGACACGGCGGATTCCTATGGACCACATGTAAGTGAAGAACTGATTCGCGAGGCGTTGCATCCGTACCCAAAAGGACTTGTTATCGCCACAAAAGCTGGCCTTACTCGACCTGGCCCCAGTCGCTGGGTTCCGCTGGGTCGACCTGAATATCTGCGGCAGCAATGTGAGATGAGTCTGCGACGCTTGGGCGTCGAGCGTATCGATTTGTTCCAGTTGCATCGCATCGATCCCAAGGTTCCAGTCGAGGATCAATTTGGAGCGCTGCGAGATCTCCAGAAGGAAGGCAAAGTCCGGCACATTGGCCTTTCGGAAGTCAACGTTGCCGAGATCGAAGCAGCGCGCCACATCGTTACCGTCGCCACAGTGCAAAACCAATACAATCTTGCGTACCGCAATTCCCAAGACGTCCTGGACTACTGCACGCGCAACAACATCGGCTTTATCCCATGGTTTCCACTCGCGACCGGAGAGCTCGCGAAACCCCACGGCATATTGACAAGAATCGCCAGGCAGTTGGACGCGCAGCCCGCGCAGGTAGCTCTCGCGTGGTTACTCAAGAAATCTCCTGTGATGCTGCCAATCCCCGGGACTTCAAAGGTAAAACATCTCGAAGAGAACACTGCGGCGGCCCTTCTCAACCTGGATGATTCGACGATGGAAGAGTTAGCAAGCGCATGACAAAACCGAATGACAAATGACAAAGACAACGCGGATCATGGGGTGACCAATGGAAGCCGGACGGGGCTCTTGCGCCTTCAACAGGAAATTCATGATGCTCTTCGGCTTCAGCATCCGGATTGGATTGACTCCAATGGCGATTGTCCGACCTGCGAGTCTTACGAATCCCGTCTTGCAGAGCTCCTTGGCCTCTCTTCAGAAGGGGATCCGCGGGCAATTGGATCAATTATCTAAGCTTTTAGAGATCAATAGAAAAACAAACTGTTATGAAAACCAATACCAAAACACTTGATGGCAAAGTCGCCATTGTAACTGGCGCGTCAAAAGGAATCGGAACTGCAATTGCCAAACATCTCGCTGCCGAAGGCGCGGCCGTGATCGTGAATTACTCGTCCAGCAAGGAAGGAGCCGATCGCGTTGTAGATGAAATTACAAAACGTGGAGGAAAGGCACTCGCTGTGCGCGCCAACATGGCTAAGAAAGCCGACGTTGAACGTCTCTTTGCCGAAACCAAAAAGGCATTCGGCAAAGTTGATATCCTCGTTAACAACGCCGGAGTCTACGAGTTCCTTCCACTGGAAAATGTTACGGAGGAACATTTCCACAAACACTTCGACGTGAATGTTCTTGGCCCACTTTTAGCAATTCAGGAAGCAACCAAATATTTCGGTTCCGAAGGTGGCAGCGTGATCAATATCAGTTCCAGCGCGAGCATGTCGGCGCCGGCGTCTGGCTCGGTATACAGCGCAACAAAGGCAGCTCTGGATACAATTACCAAGTCACTCGCCAAAGAGCTTGGACCGCGCAAGATCCGCGTGAATGCCATCAACCCAGGCATGGTGGAAACCGAAGGCTTGCGCGAAGGTGGCTTTGTTGGAAGCGATTTTCAAAAAATGTTTGAAGCACAAAGCGCACTCGGAAGAATCGGGCAGCCCGATGACGTCGCCCCCGCGGTGGTGTTTCTCGCTTCACCGGATTCAGGGTGGATCACTGGTGAAACACTGGTTGTCTCCGGCGGCTATCGCTGACGGCTGTAGCGGCGGTCTACGACCGTCGGCCGAGTAGAAATCATCCTCATCATAACGGCGCTCACAGAGCGCCGCTACAGGAACTTGGCAGCCTTATAAGGCGCTTCTCACTCTAAAGAGGGAGCGTTGACCGACTCTTCGGTGGCATCGGAAAATCCCACACACGCGCATTAGTCCGAAGGCGATTGTCATCGAGACTCCAAGCCATGAAAGCGAGCCACTCCCTCAATCAATTATTCGAAGCATCCGGCCACTCAACAATTTCGATCCCGAATACCTCATGGCATATCCGTAGACGAGATTCGCTTCCGTTGCGTGAGGCGATTCCACTTTGGTTCGCCATCTCCAGCCCGTTGATCGGTGTAATAATCGGGTTCCTTGGCGCTTGGTTTGTTACCTGGCTGACCAGCTAGGAAGCCGCCGAGATCGCGACGGCACAACAATCATATGAACAAGGTAATCGAAGTAGACTTTTTGCCCAGGGAAACGGATGTCGCTTTCTCCTGGTTAGATTCAATTAGGGATTCCGCGCGGCGGATTCTGATCGTTGATAACGACAAGAACACCACTCATCTGCTCAAAATTCTTCTCGAAAAGACAGGCCGCTATCTGGTCTTCGAAGAGAACCATCCTGCCAGGGCTCATCAGACTGCCCGGAATTTTCGGCCGAATCTGATCTTCCTTGATGTAGTCATGCCCGACCAAGACGGCGGCGAAATCGCGGCTCAATTCCGCGCTGATCCTCAATTGCAAAACGCGCCAATTGTTTTTCTTACAGCGCTGGTTACGAGAGCAGAAGCAACCGGTGGCCTTCGCATCGACGGACATCCATTTCTCGCCAAGCCCATAAACATTCAAGAGTTGATCAAGACGATCGAAGCCTATTTGCCCGTGCATGTAATGTCGTAGGCATCCACCATCGTCATCGGACAAATCGATGTAACTTGGTTGAGCACGACCGCCGGGCGCCGAAAGGGGAACGGACGGCCCGGCGGTCCGTTCCTACCAGTTAATCCGCGTCTCTCTAAAGAGAGACCGGGAAGCAACCCTACCGTAGCACCGTAAAATCCCACTGAATTGCAATAGCAGTAGAGCGGGTCGACGACGATTTTGTTTCATGAAAACGATTACATTATTGGGAATTGCAGGGATTGCTTTTTTTAGTCTTGCTCAACCAACATGGGCAGGTCCTCGTGGAGGAGGAGGGGGTTCTGGCGGTGGCGGGCGTGTCGGGGGGTTTGCCGGCGGCGGTTCCCGCGCTGCGCCAGCTTTCCATGGTGGCGGCTTTCGAGGAGCACCGGCTTTCCGGGGAGCTTACTTTACCGGAAACAGTACCGCCAGGCCAAGTACCGCGCCCCGTTTCTATTACGGCGGTAATCGCATGAGTGCCGTGCGGCCGTATGAAGTCACTCGCACAATTGCTCGCTCCACGAGCCCTTATACCGACAGAGTTGCAGGGGCAAATCGTCAACCGGGTCGCGTTAGGTCAAATGCCACCGCGACACGTCTTCAATCAAATCGCGTGAACTCGACGGCAGGACGTAACCGCGTTTCGGATCCACGAAATTCTGCTACACGAAATCGAGAATTCGTCAGGAATCACGCGTCCGAACGACATAGCGGCGACTGGCATCGTGATTGGGACAGGCACCACTCCCACTTTCATAACAACCGGGTGTTTGTGTTTGTTGACGGCTTCTGGTGGGGACTTTACCCATGGGATTATTATCCTTACTACGCATCCGGCTATCCGTACGATTACTATGGGAATTACCCGTACGACAATTCCGCTTATCCAGATGATTATTCCAGCGGTTACAATCCGTACGATTACTACCAGGGCTACAACGACTATAATGCAGCCTACGCTGCTTCTGATCAAAACGTGAATAATCCGACCGTGAGCGCGGTTCAGTCGCAGCTTGCGAAACTTGGTTACTATAACGGCGCGATTGACGGAACTCTTGGCGATCTAACAGAGGCCGCTCTTGCTCGTTACCAGGGAGACCGCGATCTAAGCGTTTCAGGAACGGTAGACGTTGCCACGCTGCAGTCGCTGGGAATTAGGTAATTAACTCATAGGGACGAATCGCCGGGTCGTCCGTGTTATTCGGCGCGCCCGACGGTCGCGCCCTACCAAGGCCAGCTCGGATTTTTCCTGCGTTATCATTGGAAGGAGTTTGACCTATGAGCCAACAGCAAGATTCCATGCACCCGGAAGAATTGAATTTCAAAGACGACGGTACTTTTCCAAATAATCCCCTTCCCCTGTTGTTTTATCGGCAGGCGCTTGCTTCCAACACGAAAGACTCAGCGTCTGCTTTCGAAAAACTTTTCGCGGAGAATGACTGGACCAATTCGTGGCGAGACGGAGTCTACAGCTTTCCGCATTATCACAGCACTTCGCACGAAGTGCTGGGTGTTTATTCGGGCGCAGCAAATCTTCGACTCGGCGGCGAGCACGGCAAGAACGTCGAAGTGCAGGCTGGCGATGTAATAGTTATCCCGGCTGGAGTCGCGCACCAGAACATTAGCGCCAGTGACGATTTTGGCGTCGTAGGAGCTTATCCCGGAGGACGCGACTGGGATTTGCTTCGTGGATTGCCAGGCGAACGACCGAAGGCAGATCATAACATCGCGGGTTTGCCAATGCCGGATAACGATCCGATTTACGGAGGCGAAGGTCCATTAAGAAAGATTTGGAAATCCAGCGGATAAAGGAACACAGCTGTCTTAGCTGTGGGGCCGGCGGACACCTTTCCTGCTCGGGACAAATTTTCACAAGGCGAGACGCTTGGTTGCCCCACCGGCAGGGATGCTGCGCTCCCATTCGCACTCGATCCAAAGCAGCATAGGATTAACCGCATGCCTTCAAATCAAAAAGACCTCGCTACAAAGTTTCAGCAAATGCACGAGTCCGGATGCTTTGTGCTTCCAAATCCCTGGGACATCGGAACAGCGATCTATTTGCAAGATCTCGGGTTCAAAGCGCTCGCCACCACTTCGGCAGGATTCGCTTTTTCGCGCGGAAAACCCGACGGCGGCGTGCCGCGCGACGAAATGCTTGCGCACATCCGGGAAATTGTCGAAGCAACAACCCTGCCGGTGAATGCAGACTTCCTGGCCGGTTACGCCGACGAGCCCGAAGGCGTCGCGGCCAATGTGCGACTCTGTGTTGAAACAGGGGTAGCCGGTTTATCGATCGAAGACAACACGGGTCGGAAGGACGCACCACTCTACGAGAAAAAACTGGCGATCGATCGTATTCGGGCGGCGCGCTCTGCGATTGATGCGTCGGGAAGTGGCGTCGTCCTAACCGGACGTTGCGAAGCGTGGTTAGTCAACGATCCCGATCCACTTCATACAGTTCTCGATCGACTCGCCGTCTACGCCGAAGCAGGTGCCGATTGTCTTTATGCGCCAGGCGTCAGCAAACCGGATGAAATTTCGCAGATCGTGAAGATCGTCGCGTCGAAGCCTGTGAACATTCTCGTATCAGGATTCAATCACCATCTTTCACTTTCCCAACTGGCCGACCTCGGTGTGCGCCGCATCTCTGTCGGTTCCGGCCTCGCCTTAGCTGCGTGGGGCACGTATCTGCGCGCGGCCAAAGACATCCAGGAAAACGGAACATTCAATCTTCTCGGCGATGGTGCCGCGACGTCCGACCTGAATGCATTATTTCAGGAAAAATCATAAGCGCGACCCCTTTCGATCTGCATTTATAACTTCGGGATTGGAATTTCGTGACGAACAAGCCATCGTCCTCGAATGAAAATTGCCACGGTTGTTATCCGCATTCTTCTTGGACTAATGTTCGTCGTCTTCGGCTTGAACTTCTTTTTAAATTTCATTCCCGCGCCGCCGCCGAAGCCAGGTCTTGCTGCGGATTATTTCAAGGTTTTCTCTGCGAGCGGTTACATGTACGTGGTTGGCGCCATGCAACTGCTGAGTGGATTACTATTGTTGATCGGCCGTTTCGTACCGCTTGCCTTAACCATTCTGGCCGCAATGATCTTTAACATCCTCGTTTTCCACGTTTTGATGGCTCCCGAAGGTCTGGCGATGGCAATCGTCGTCGCAGTGCTCGAACTTTTCCTGGTCTGGTCCTACCGCGATCGTTTCGCGGGAATTCTGCGCCCCTGATCTCGACGTGAGTG
This sequence comes from Verrucomicrobiota bacterium, assembly GCA_046734635.1. Classification (GTDB taxonomy): domain Bacteria; phylum Verrucomicrobiota; class Verrucomicrobiia; order Chthoniobacterales; family UBA10450; genus Udaeobacter. The sequence continues at coordinate 14,883 of JBKPRQ010000182.1, read as the reverse complement.
CACAAGAAAGTAATAAAACATCGGACGTCGTCGTGCACGGCAGTGCGCGCAGCTTCAAACAAGAGATCGTTGTTGGTAAGCATAGTCTCGTCGCCGACGAACCGGCGAGCGCAGGCGGAAGCGACGCTGGCCCCGATCCGTATGACTATTTGCTAATCTCGCTCGGCGTTTGTACTTCCATGACGGTTGGCCTATACGCGCGCCGGAAACAAATGCCGTTGGAAAACATTACGGTTTCGCTCCGGCACTCGCGCATTTATGCAAGGGATTGCGAGGAATGCGAAACGAAGGAGGGCCTGCTCGACAGGATTGACGTTGAAGTCGACTTGACTGGTCCGTTGAGCGCAGAACAGCACGCCAAGCTGATGGAGATCGCCGGGAAGTGCCCGGTCCATCGCAGCCTCACATCAGAGATCAATATTCGCCTGCAATCCGCTCAGAAATCATCTTTGTCATGATCGTCGCTGCAGGCCACGAAACGAGGCACATCAGGTCGCTTGAAACATACGCGCGTGCACCGAACATCACGCGAAGAGATAACGGGTCGAACAGATGAAATTCCTGGCGGTTCATCCCAGCTGCTTGATGTATTCGAAGATTTATCTTCGTCTCGAACCGCTCGGCCTCGAACTCGTTGCGGCAGCTGCGCGGCGCGCCGGTCATTCTGTTCGGTTAATCGATCTGCAATGCGAACCGCACGAGAATTTTTTCCGTCTTGTTAAAGGCTGGCGACCAGATGTCATCGCATTTTCTGTCAATTACCTCGCTAACATTCCTGAAACCATCGATCTTGCTCGCGCTGCGCGGGCCTTGGTGCCGGAAGCATTCGTCTGTGTTGGCGGACATAGTGTGTCGTTTATTCCCGAAGAGATTTTGCAGCACGCTGCCGGCGCTGTGGATTGTGTGCTGACCGGTGAAGGCGAAACCGCAATCACCGGCCTGCTCGATGCTCTCAGTGAGAATCCGCCAAACCTGAAAAATGTTCCCGGTTGCATAACACTCGAGCATCGCGCTCCACCACCTGCGTTCGTGAAGTCACTCGACGACTTGCTGCCTGCCCGCGATCTGGTCCAACATCGTCACAAGTATTTTATCGGTTCATTAGACCCGGCCGCTTCCATCGAGTTCAGCCGCGGCTGCCCGTGGGATTGTGTCTTTTGCAGTGCATGGACGTTTTACGGACGAAACTACCGCGTAAAGACCCCCGAGTGCGCCGTTGATGAGCTGGCGCAAATCCGTGAGCCCGGAATTTTTATCGTGGACGACGTGGCTTTCATTCAAGCCGAGCATGGCATGCAGCTCGGAGAAGCCATCGCTCGGCGCGGGATCAAGAAACGTTACTACCTCGAAACGCGCGGCGACGTGCTATTGCGTAACAAGGAGGTGTTTCAATTCTGGAAACGGCTTGGCTTGAATACCATGTTCCTTGGTCTTGAAGCGATCGATGACGAAGGGCTGAAGCGCTACCGGAAACGCGTGACGCTCTCCAAGAATTTCGAAGCGCTGGAGTTTGCTCGCTCGCTCGATATATCGGTGGCTGTCAATATCATCGCCGATCCTGCGTGGGACCGCGAACGATTCAAGGTCGTGCGTGATTGGTGTTTGGAAATTCCCGAGGTCGTGAACATCAGCATTAACACGCCTTACCCCGGGACAGAAACATGGCACACCGAATCGCGCCGCATAACCACGCGTGACTATCGATTGTTCGACATTCAACACGCTGTGTTACCAACCAAGCTTCCGCTACCGGAGTTCTACAAGGAGCTTGTCGAAACTCAGCGCATTCTCGCTCGCAAGCATCTTGGATGGGAGGCGTTGCGCGACTGCGCGCGTATCGTACTCCGCCAGTTGCTGCGCGGACAGACCAATTTCATCCGAATGCTCTGGAAGTTCGACAGCGTGTATAATCCCGAACTTCAACTGGCCGATCACCGCCAACCGGTGAAATACGAAATCAGCCCGCCACCGCCAGCGATTGGCAGCGTGCAGCGAGGCGCGCTTTACATTCATGAAAATCGCGGGCGCGGCGGACGACAGATCGACCATCATACGGAGGAATTCGTTAACGCTACGCGCATGGGCGTGGCCGATTAAACATGTCTTGTCCTTGACGAAATCCAGAATTGTAGGGCAACCGCCTCGATTGCCAGATCTTTTGGCAGGCCAAGCGGCTACCCTACTAATTCAATGAAATCGATGAGTAAGACGCGGAAGAAATCGTCAAAAACACGGCGATGGTCGGCGCGAGTCACAAAAAGCAGCGATGCGCTCGACCTTCAGTCGAATGTCTTCAAAGAAAGAGATCCCCATCGCATTGCACTGTCGTTGAAACGTTCGGCTGAGCGGAGCAAAAGACGCAAGGGCACACCCTATCAATCCGCCATGTCGATGTTGAACTTCTACATCAATCGCGCTGGGAAGAATTTGCCTAAAAGACAAAAGTACATCTTGGAACGGGCCAAAGTTGAATTACGAGAGGCGTTTGGTCGTTCCTAGATGGAACGGTCGCCGCGGCGACTCCTCAACGCGTTGCTAATCCAGGCGGCGAAGCCCCGCCGCTTTCAATCCCACGCTTCGGTCAGCAGTGCGCGCGTTTCTTCCACCCCCACGCGCCAGATTTTCATCATCTCTTCGTCGTCACGCTGATAAAAACCACCGTAGTTGCCGTCTTTGAGATATTCCCGGAGCGATTTGGGATCGAGCCGGCGCAATTTCTCCGAATCGGTCATTGGCTTCTGCTCTGTCGGCATTTTGATCTTTGCCAAACGCGTCCACGGAAAATTTTCCATCCACGATGCGTGCGACGCGACGGGATCGATTTCCTGCATCTGTGCCCAAACTTTCGTCGCATACCACCAATTATGAAATTTGATTCGCACGCCCGGATGATCTGCCAGCCATTCGCCGATAAGTCCTTGTGCGTGCGAGTTCCCACCATGGCCGTTGACGATCAGGATTCGTTTGAACCCCTGCTCTGCCATCGCGTCGAGAATGTCGCGCACGATCGCCATGTATGTTTCGACTCGCAACGTGATGGTGCCCGGAAACGCGCGGAAATACGGGGTGATTCCGTAGGCCAGCACAGGAAAAACAGGTACGCCTAACGGTTCAGCTGCTTCGGCGGCCAGGCGTTCCGCCAATATGCTGTCGACGCTCAAGCTAAGGTAAGCGTGCTGTTCTGTACAACCCAGTGGCAGAAGCGCGCGGTCGTCACGCTTCAAATATTCTTCCACCATCATCCAATTCATTTCGCTGATTCGCATGCCTCAAGCTGCTCCATAGATATCGCAAATTCACGCAGATTTCGCAGGCCGGATAAGCGCGTATCGATTCCACCATTCGAAATAAGGGATGAATCATGGAGCGAGAAAAAATTATTTTCTTCCGAAACTTTTTCCTACGCGCCTTCGCGGTTGGAGTGCTCTTCGCCTTGTTCTATTGGATTGTCACCTTGCTCTCATGGCACACCTATAGCCCGTGGCTCAGTGAACGGTTTAAGATTGACGAGAAAGAACTGGGAGCACTGACCCTGAACTTTTTCGCAAACCTGCGGGTGGTGCTCGTTTTCTTTTTTCTCGTGCCAGGACTGGCTTTGCACTGGAGCGCGAAGAAGGCCTGAGCCTCGTAATCGCAGCCATCGTTACGGCTCTTTGGCCTAACGAGCATGACTTGTCGAATCGTCTGCCATTGTGAAGGAGGTCTGTAGTGGCAGGGTGTCGCCTGCGTCGAGCGGTTCGCTTTGCAAGCCGACACGGCCGCCTCTACAGAGAAAAACGTCTCGAGATTGATGTTGCGGTTCTGGCACCTGTGAGAAAGATCGCTGTTGTGAAACTTTGGAAATGGGAACCGCAAAATCTTCCGTCAGTCATACATTCAATTCGAACGGCTATTGCGGCGACTATCTCGCTCGCCGTCGCGCGCCTATTTGGGTTACCCGAGGCGTATTGGGCCGCGATCGCAACGCTCGTGGTCATGCAATCGACTCTCGGTGCGACTGTGTTGATTTCGGTCGAACGCATTGTTGCCACTGCGCTAGGCGCTCTGGCTGGAGCGCTCCTGGCAAACTATTTCACAGGAAACCTTGTCGTCTTCGCGACCGCGGTGTTTGTGCTGGGGCTTCTGAGCGCGGCATTTCGCATGGAGAAAAGCGCTTACCGTTATGCGAGCATCACTCTTGCCATCATCATACTTATCCCGCGTTCAAACCCCGCCTGGATTGTTGCGCTCCACCGATTCTTCGAAGTGTCCGTTGGAATTGTCGTGGCCCTGGCGTTGGCTGCCGTGTGGCCGGAGCACCAGCCTGAGCCCGTCAAACAGAGCGTCGAGTAACCTGCGCTGTGATGGCGGGCATGTTGCCCGCGATCCCGGATTTGCAGCCGACACGGCTGCCACTACAAAAGATTCGTCATACGGCACGAACAACGCGTGGATCGTCAGGTCCGCGCGAGACGAATTCGGGAAATTCTTCCGGATGGAGGATTCCGGCGAGGATCTCGAGGCTGTCCACAATGCGCGGCCCCGGACGCGCCAAATATGCGCTCGCGTCCACGAGATAAATCTCGCCGCTACGCGCAGCCGGAAGTGAATCGAAATCAGCAAACTCTCGGAGCCGCTCATAATCCTGTCGCGCGCGATTGACGTCGTAGCCGCAAAGAGCGAGCACGAGAATTTCGGGACGAGTGTCGACTACCTCCTGCCACTCGATTTGCGTCGAAGGCCGATGCCTGCGGCCTAACGAATCATGGCCGCCGGCAATTTCTACGAGTTCGGGTCCCCAATGACCTGAGCAGAATGGCGGATCGACCCATTCCATCAGGAAACAGCGCGGTCGATGTGAAATGCGATCCGCTCGGAGCCGCACGGTTTCAACTCGTTCCGCCAGGTTCGCGATCAATTCGTTCGCGCGGTCCGCAACGCCGCAGGCATCCCCGACACGTCGAATATCGTCGAATATATCCGCGAGGCTTGTTGGCTCGAGGTTCACCACCCTAGGCAGGCCTGGCAACGTCTCTGCAAGTCGCGCGACAGTGCCATAACCGACCGCGCAAACGTCGCACAATTTTTGGGTGAGAATTACGTCAGGATGTAGTTCACGCAGGAGCGGCTCGTCGATTGTGTAAATTGTGCCGTTGTTACGCAATACCCGCCGCACCCATTGATTGACTTCGGCGCTGGCCAGGCCGGCATTGTGCACCGGACAATGCGTAACCCGAGGCCGCTTGTTCGCGTCCATCGGAAAATCGCATTCATGCGAAACGCCGACGACCTTGTCCATCAAGCCAAGCGCGGCGGCGATCTCAGTCGCAGCGGGCAAAAGGGAAACAATGCGGCTCACTTCTCATTCTACTTGGTTTCTGTAGGATCGAATAGGAGAAGAGCACGCTTGCGATCACGAGTAGAAGTAAGGCTTGCGTAATGTCTTATAAAACGCCGACTGCCTGCGAGACCAGCAGGACAACGATCGTGAGGGAAATAATAATCTGGACCATCACCAGCACTTTTGCCCAGCGCGCCAGGAGCGGCGCGTCGGTTGGGCCAAAGGTTGAGCTTTGCGTGAAAGCAACAAACAAATAATCGATAAAGCGCGGTCTCCAGCGGATGCATTCAAATTCTGGGCGTTCGTCATGTGGAATTTGCATCTGCGGAAAGAGGAAACTTGTGCTGCCAAATTTCTTTTCCCTCGCGCGCAAAACTGGACCACCGCCATCAAGGCGCCAATACCACAGGGCGAAGACAATGACGTTCGTGAGCCACAGCAGTCCGGCTGAACGTAGCAGCTGCAGCGGCGATTCTCGGTGGGCAGGCAGCCCGCGCACAAGCAGAATGACCGATCCTATAAGGGCCAGCGTTGTGATTCCGTTAATAATGAATCCGAGCGTGCGATTCAGTGAATGTTTGCCTACACGATGGCTTACCACCGTGGGCACCAGCAAAACGACGATCAAAGTTGGCAATAACCAAATAGGCCCTATCACCAGCTTGCGCGGCAGCGCCAGGTAAATTGCACAGATTGCCAGGAATGCCAGCACCGCCTGAGCGCGTGGCTCAGGTTTGTCGATATGTTGTCGCGGCGCGGTCATTACCTCTGGCTATAACTGGAATTTACTGGCAAAGCATCTGATCTATTGAATTTTCAACAACTTTTGAATCCAGCATGCATCATTGCCGCATCTTACCAACACACTGATCTGATCAAATGTTAAAGCACATTCTCAAATGGGCCGGCGCGATCATTGCAGTCGTAGTGATCGCGATCTCAATATTTTTAGTCAATCTCATTTGGTTCCGGCCATGGAGTCTGAATCTCTTTTACGAAAAGGTGTTTGCCGAGATTCTTTTTGATCACCCGGAGATCCTTTCCACGCTCGGCCTGGTGGAGCAATTCGGCATCACAGGTCACAACGGAAAACTCGACGACGAATCACCTGCACATCAACAGCGCGAATTCGCCAGGTGGAAGCGCGACGTGGCCCAGCTTCGCCAGTACCCGCTCGATCGCCAATCGGCGTCGCAAAAGCTTTCTACCCGCGTGTTGGATTGGTTTCTGCGAATACAGGCCGAAGGGGAAAAATGGCAATGGCATGATTATCCAGTCAATCAGCTCTTTGGCGTGCAGAACCAGTTTCCTTCTTTCATGGCAAATACGCACCGGTTACTGAACCGGAAGGATTGCGATTACTACGTGATGCGGCTCGACGCATTGCCCAAAAAATTCGACCAGGTTCTCGATGGCCTGAAGATTCGAGAACAAAAGCAAATTCTGCCGCCGCGTTTTGTAGTGGAAGAAGTGCTGAAGGAGATGACCGACTTTGTCGGTAAACCGGCCTCGGAAAATATCCTGGCAACGTCATTCAAGACACGCGCTGCCAAGATCGACAAGTTGACCGAGGCAGAGCGTGCCAATTTTCAAGCGCGTGTGGAATCGGCGATAACCGGCAAAGTTTATCCGGCCTATCAAAAGCTGATCGATTATTTTCGTGAACTCTTGCCAAAAACAACAACCGACGACGGCGTCTGGAAGTTGCCGGATGGCGACGCGTTCTATGCGTACAAGTTGCACGAAAACACCACAACCACGCTCAAGCCGGATGAAGTGCACGAGCTTGGCCTCCGGGAAGTCGCTCGCATCGAAGGTGAGATGAGAGCGATTCTCGATACAAACGGTTTTGCGGGTCAGCCGATCGGCGAAGCCATGGACAAACTGGGAAAGGATCCGCGCTTTCTTTACCCAAACGATGACAAAGGGCGCGCCGAGGCCCTGGCAAGATATACGGACTTGATCACACAGGCGACCGAACGTTCGTCGAAAGAATTATTTTTCACGACACCGCACGCGAAGATCGAAGTTCGCCGGGTTCCAGAGTTCAAGGAAACAACCGCGCCGGGGGCATATTACGACATTCCCGCAATGGATGGCAGTCGGCCCGGAATCTTTTTCGCGAATCTGCGAGACATGAATGAAGTCCCAAAATGGAGCATGCCGACACTCGCATATCATGAGGGCGTGCCGGGACACCACTGGCAACTTTCCACCGCGGAGGAACTCAAAGGGGTTCCGCAATTTCGTAAAGTCCTGCCCTTCACCGCATACCATGAGGGATGGGCGCTTTATTGCGAATGGCTGGCCAAACAGGTTGGCTGGTACGACAACGATCCTTTCGGAGACCTGGGACGCCTGCGTGACGAACTTTTCCGCGCGGTGCGATTGGTCGTCGACACGGGCATTCATGCAAAGCATTGGACCCGCGAACAGGCGATCGCTTACATGCGCGAGAAAACCGGCATGGGCGAGAAGGAAGTTAAATCCGAGATCGAACGTTATATCGTCGCCCCCGGTCAGGCGTGCGCCTACAAGATCGGCATGCTAAAGATCCAGGAACTACGCGCGCGTGCGCAGAAAGAATTGGGAGAAAAATTCGATCAGCGTGAGTTTCACGATGTAGTACTCAAAAATGGCGCGTTACCTCTCGAGATTCTCGAAGAACAAGTGAACGAGTATATCCAGCGCAAGAAGGGATAGCTGTAGCCACGGCCCTGTGGGCCGTCTAACATGGCTTGTTTCGGCCGAAACGGCGGCATAGCGCCGTCGCTGTAACAACAGCCAAAGACAATGCGAAAAATCCTGCTCACGCTCGGAATTTTCATCGCATTTATCATTGCCATCTTGGCGAGCTGGATTTTTAAGGGGCGACAGATCTCACTTTTTCTCGATCGCTTCGTAACGATTGAAGAGACCTCGGCACGAATTAAATCGATCGCTTATATCGGTAGGGGAACTGGCGGCACCCTTCGCGTTAACGATCTCCAGTTAAGCCTAAACGACAGAAACGATCCAGCTCCAAGCATCGGCACGACGAAAAACGATCAGCTCGGCGTGGCAAACAGTGGAAACGTTTTTGCTTTCGGTCGAGCGCGATCGGAGGAGGAGAACCTCGTCACCGTACCGCCGGCGGGCGACGATGCTTTCATCCAAGTCCGCAGGGGCATTCTGAGCTGGCCGACTCCATTCGAAATCAATGTCATGGGCGGCCCCTCTCCGTCGTGGAAACGCCATGTGTATTATCGATTGCTTTGGAAAAAACCCTCCGGCGCAAAACTAGAGATGTTGTGGCGCTATGAGCAATACTTCTATCCAGGCAACGGCTGGGCCAGCGGATTCATGACCTACAAAGGTTCTACGGGCCTGATCAAAGTGGATATCACGCCCTGAAATTAGCCAGCGCCATCGATAAACTTGTCTATCGAGCGGTTAGCGGCATCGTTTCAGGGTGCGACTCTCTCGCAAATTCCAAAAGCTTTTCTCTCGCGATGCACGCCAAAGCCTCTGGGAACATGTGTGCCGCTCCACTCACCCGGTAAGCGCTCGACGAATTCTCGAGACCATAGACAGGACCGAATTAGAGAGATTGCGTGAGCGCTATCCCTACCGGCCAAATGCGCGAAAGATCAATGCTTACGAAGATGCGAAATATTGGATCGGCGTGAACGTCAGGCGCGCGCAGGACCTCTGGCTCGATCGTTCTCCCCCCCTGCAAATTCTCGATCTCGGTTGCGGCGCCGGTTACTTTCTCTACCTCTGCCAGTTATTTGGTCACGAAGCACTCGGGTTTGACACAGATGAAGAGCCGTTCTTCCGCGGCACCACGGAGTTCTTCAATGTTCGTCGTGTCATTGGGCGTATCGAACCGCAAACGCCACTGCTCGATCTCGGAAGAAAATTCGATCTCGTAACCGGCCACCGCGTTTGTTTTCACCGGCTCACGCGCACCAACAATGGAGAATGGCTCGAATGGACACCAGCCGACTGGGAATTTTTTATCAAAGATATTCGAACACGATTTCTCAAACCGAATGGGCGTCTCTTGCTGGAATTTAATCGCCGGCAGGACGGGTCTTCATTTTTCACGGATGAATTGCGCGCTTTCTTTGAGTCGCAAGGCGCGCGCGTTTTCCGCTGGAAAGCGCTGCTATCTGCCGATCCAACTCAACGTCCGCAATTCAAGCGCTAAGATCACATTGTTGTAGAGGCACTTGTGCCAAGCGCCGGTATGGGCTCGGTGCTTGACACAAGCACCGCTACAACTTCCAGTCCGAACAATCCCAGCCTAACAGCTGCTCGACCTTCGCGATGTCTTCTGCGAAAAGATTGTAGAGAAAAACCTTTTCCTCCCAATTCATCGCCCGCTCGTAGGGAACAATATTTCTGTCTTTGCTCCGCACCGAACGGAGCGGTTCGAGACCGAGAAAAGAAAAGATGGAAGTGAGTGTTTCACGCTGACTATCCCTAAACTCTTCAAACTTTACCGTCTTGACCTGTTCGCGCGGAAAGAATTTGAACAGACGCGCCAGCTGCTTTCCATAAAACCCTCGATCAACATAAGCAAAGCGGCGCACTTCAGAGGGCGGCGCTCCCGCAATACGTGTTTTCTCTTCTCGCACGGCGTCGAAAAAATCCAGAGGCTCGCGACCTCTGAACCGTTGCATGTTCCAGTGAGCGAAGGCGCGATCGACCGGATTTCGCAGGAGGACCAGCAACTTGATCCCTGGATTGTATTTCCAAATGCGTCTCGCAGCAGGTTCGTGATAAATGTAACTTGGAGTGCAATCACCCGCGATGCTTGAGGGAGCAAGCGGTGGATAATGTTTGTGTAATTCATCATAATCAACGTCGGAAGCGAACAGCGCGTCATTATCAAAAAAGTGTATTTCCTGCTGATCGCCCATCGTGATCTTCGGGTGTTTGCTCAGAAAATAATGCAGCGCTGTCGTGCCCGATTTTTGCGCGCCGGCTAGAACGAAATCCAGCCGGTTAAGTTTGCGGCGTTTCGCGCGAAACATTGGCGTCATGCTCGGTAATCGTGCTCGCGCTCGTGCTCGATGTCTATGCCCGATTAAGAGCATGAGCAGGAGTACGAGGTCAGTTGTCCATCATGTCGGGGCACTCTATGATCCGGTCATGACAAACCGATTTTGCGCATTCTTCCTGTGGTCGCTTTTCGGAGTTGCAATTGCATGCAACACGTCAGTCATGGCCGATGAAGGGATGTGGCTTTTCAACGCGCCGCCGCTCAAACAACTCACAGACAAATATCAATTCGAGCCGACGCAACAATGGTTGGAGCACCTGCAAAAAGCGAGCGTCCGCTTCAACTCCGGCGGCAGCGGCTCGTTCGTATCTGCAAACGGACTTGTCATTACAAATCACCACGTGGGAGCCGACACGCTGCAAAAAATTAGCGATCCGCAGCACAATTATTTGAAAGACGGCTTCTACGCGAGAACTCAGGCCGACGAAATCAAATCGACCGATCTCGAACTTAACGTGTTGATGTCAATTGAGGACGTGACTGCGCGCGTGAACGGAGCAGTCAAACCGGGAATGACGAACGACCAGGCCTCCAGTGCTCGCAACGCAGTCATCGCTACGATCGAGAAAGAAAGCAAGGACAAGACCGGTCTGCGTTCGGATGTAGTCACACTCTATCAAGGCGGCGCGTATCATCTTTATCGCTACAAGCGTTATGACGATGTGCGGCTCGTCTTCGCGCCGGAACAACAGATCGCATTTTACGGAGGCGACCCGGATAATTTCGAGTACCCACGCTACGATCTCGATATCTGCATTTTTCGCGTTTACGAAAACGGGAAGCCCGCGATGGTCGACAATTTTATCAAATGGAATTCGCGCGGTCCGAGCGACGGCGAATTGACCTTTGTCAGCGGCAGCCCCGGTAAAACAGACCGGCAACTTGCGCTGGATGAGTTGGCAGACATGCGAGATCGCTACCTGCCTTACGTCCTGCGGATGTTTAATCGGCGTGAGGTAATGGAACTAGCCTATGGCGCGCGTTCGTTCGAGAACGCTAGAAAGACGCGCGACGACCTTTTCGGCGACCAAAACAACCGGAAACGTTACGACGGTTACCTCGGCGGCCTACTTGATCCGCAGATCTGGACACAGCTCCAGGCGCGCGAGCAGAAATTGCGCGACGCAATTCAGCGCGACCCAAAATTGCGATCGACCATCAACGCTTATGACCGGATCAAGAATGCACAGGCCGATATCGCGAAAAACGCTCCGTTATATAACTATCTCGAACAGGAGCGGCCAACGCCTGTCGGTTACCGTGGGCCGCGTGCTCTCTTCGGAAACCTTTTCAAATACGCGCGCCTGCTTGTCCGCGCCGTGGACGAACGTGCCAAGCCGAATGGCGAACGGATTCCCACGTTTCGCGACAGCGCACGCGATTCACTAGAACTGGAGCTATTTTCGACGGAGCCCGTTTACGACGATTACGAAATCCTGCGCCTGACCGATTCGTTGACCGATTTCGCCTCTCAATTTGGCGCCGACGATCCACTGGTGAAAAAAGTGCTGGCTGGAAAATCGCCTCGCGATCGCGCTGTCGAGCTCGTGTCCGGGACTAAATTAAAAGATGTCGCTGCGCGCAAAAATCTTTACGGGAAAGATGCCGCCGCATTGCAAGCAGCGCATGATCCGATGATTGATCTCGCGCGCCTGGTCGATGGCCCGGCGAGAGAGGCAAAGAAGATCTACGACGCACAAGATGAGATCAAAAAGCAGGCATACGGAGATATTGCCAAAGCATGTTTTGCCATTGAAGGCACGGGCAACTATCCGGATGCCACCTTCACGTTACGGCTCTCCTACGGAACTGTGCGCGGATATGAACAGGACGGAAAACAAATTCCAGCCTTCACCGATTTCGCCGGTTTATATCAGCGTTCTGCCGAGCACGACAACAAACCGCCGTTCGATTTGCCGAAACGTTGGATCGATAAGAAAGCCAATCTTAATCTGGCGACGCATTTCAATTTCGTTTCGGACGCAGACATCATTGGCGGCAACAGCGGCAGCCCCGTGGTGAATAAAGAGAACGAATTCGTCGGCATTATTTTCGACGGAAATATTCAGTCGTTAGTTCTCGACTGTATTTTCACAGATACACAAGCGCGTGCTGTGTCAGTCGATTCCGCCGCGATCATCGAAGCACTCCGCAAAGTTTACGACGCAAGCGGCCTGGCGGACGAGTTAGAACGCGTGAAAAAATAGTGTATTGATTCGCCTGATTGAGATTCGGCGTCCGGCAACTGGCATCGCGCATCCAGGCTAAGCTTTGCGGCACCACGCCCCGACTGATGCAAACCAGCACGCAACCGTCTTCGATTCCTTGACTTCGGCTTGCAGCCGTTGCACCAGCGTATCAAGGCTACCCAACGACTCGATCGGCAGATGCAGCTGATCTATCTGCGGTCGCACACTGCACAGGGTATCGTAATACCATTGTGCAAGGTAGGGTTCCTTTCCCATAGGTAGTTCCATGCGCATGGTAGGCGCGGGCAATCCAGCTTCTACAAATGTGTGGTAAAGCTCCGTTCCCATATCGTGATTGGCCCCTGAGGCGCGCATTGTCTTGTCAAAGAGAGAGGCCGTCGCGAACCAAAGAGGTAGCGAGACCAAATGCGCAAGGACTGGGGCCCAGCATGGCTCCTGAAAAACAAACACTCCTCCCGGCCGCACCACTTTTGAAATTGAGCGCAACGTTGCGACCGGATCGGGAAGATACATCAGAATAAAACGACCCACCGCCGCATCGAAAGGCTTCTCGTCCGCGATCTCGTCCACATTCGACTCGCTGAAGCTTACGTTGTGAAAGCCAGCCTCAGTCACGCGAGCAGTGGCCTTGGCAATGGAGTTCGGGTCCCGCTCGATGGCCACAACCTCACCCGAAGGACCCACCAGTCGGGCAACAAGCATCGCCACGTCTCCGACCCCCGATCCGAGATCCAAAACGCGTTGCCCGGGCTCAATGCCCGCTTCACGAAAGAACCTTTCGGTGATGAGAGCGACACGCCCAGCTTGGCGGATCAGGCGCTCGTGCTCGGCGTCGGTATGGCCCAGCGGGTAATCAGCAGAGCTATGCCTCTTTGTCATCGCAGCGGAGGAATGCACAGATTCGATTTCATATCCTGTATCCGGCCAACGAGTACACATCAGACTCGCCCGTTATCCAGTCCAGCCATTGATCAGCAGGCGAGTCACAATAGCAGCGAGCGCGAGTGCTGCGCCGATAACGGCGCCGCGGACCATCGCACGTTGAAGTAGGTCTGGCGGCATCATAGTCGGTGTATCATCTGACGAGACAGAGACAAGCCACGGCAGGGTGTCGTGGCAAACACTCTAAACTTATTTCGAAGTGGGGCCGTTGGCTTCATCGATTGGTTAGATGACTGGCGTGATAGTACACTGTGCATCGCTTAAGAATCTTCTGCCCAATCCAAGAATATTTCGAGCATCTCTTCGAGTTTTTCCGGACCGCATGCTCCATGAAAGACTCCGTCGCGGAGAAAGCACGTAAGCCACTCCGTCTGGTGCTCATAATCGCGCTTGATCTCTGTGAAAGACTTGCGCTGAAGCGGCGTGTCAGTGAGGTCAACCTTCAGGCTCCAGCCCGGATTGTCGAGTGTGCCGATGCTCACACCATAAGAATGCTCCCAATCACCGTTGCACTGCGCCTTGTACCACTGCTGAAGTCGCTGAAGGGCGCCAACTGTCGAGCGCGGAAAAGTCATCTAACGAGAATTAGGCCTTAATTTCAGGTCTAATCCGGTCACAGTTGTTTGAGCAACGTCTTCCAACGCGCCCAGGCTTCGTCGCGCGCTTTCTTGTCGCCTTCGCGAACTGCGGGATTGGACGGTTCACCGGAACGCATGAAACCATGGCCGGCACCTTTGTAGATCACCGGTTCGTATTTCTTACCAGCGGCTTTCATTAGCTCTTCTGCTTTCGGGATCGTCGCGTTCACGCGCTCGTCGTTCTCGCCGTAGAATCCGTAAACTGGACACGGAATATTCGCTACCTTTGACGCTTCATCCGGCGCAGTTCCATAAAACGAGTACGCAGCTTTCAGTTTTGGATTCTCATTCGCATAAGCGAACGCCCATCCCCCGCCCCGACAAAATCCACAGGCAGCAAGCGTGCCGTTACACGCCGGAATTTTGAGCGCGTAATCGGCCGTTGCGTCAAGAACCGTTCTGATCTGATCTTGCGTCACGGCGGAGACTGCTTTGCTGGCGCTATCGGCATCTTCAAACTTTTGGCCATTGAGAAAATCGGGCGCAATCGCGATGACTCCATTTTCTGCCAGCTCATCGCACATGCTGCGCAGCCAATCAGTCAGGCCAAAAATTTCCTGAATGACCAACACGGCAGGGGCTTTGTCTTTACGCTCGGGATAAACGACGAAGGCTTTAATCGTACGGTCGCCTGACTTGATATCGACCCATTCGCCGTGGCGTGGCGAATTGTTCAGGCGGTCCTTGCCGAAATCTTTGTACTCTTGTGCGGAAAGCGATTGT
>JBKPRQ010000181.1:0-9811 GCA_046734635.1 Verrucomicrobiota bacterium | reverse complement strand
TCACCGCCGGCAGATTCATGTGCCCCGCAATAACGAAACGCTTGACGCGTGCGCGATCGAGCTGGGGATCGTGCTCGGGAAAATCAGGAACATAGTCAGCTGATTCCGGCGTTCCTGACTGCGTCGGACCAGGTGGACTGCTTGCAGGCTGAGCCTGCAACAGAGCTCGACCGCAAAATAGACCCACAGCGGCGACACTACTGCCGATAAGGAATTGCTTACGTGTGTAAAGTACATCGATCCCATCGTTGTCAGAGTTAGTCCGCTCGCATGGATAGGCTTCTGTTGTCATACACGAAGAGTACGGCCACAGCCTGATGTAACGACAAGAATGTCGTGAGCGATCGCAGAAACGTCGCGAATGCGCTGAATCTGCGCGCGACTAGTACCTAGCCGAGCGGTTTCCCAAGAAGCTCGAACAATTTGTCCTTGTAGTTTCGGCTGAGAGTGAGTTTGGTGCCGTCTTCCAAAAGTAATGAGTATTCTCCGCTAAACAGCGGTTGCAGCTCCTTAATCCGTTCGACGTTTACAATAGCCGAGCGATGGATCCGCCTGAATTTTTTCGGATCCAGTTGTACCTCCATCGCGCTCAGGGTTTGGCGCACCATCGGACTGATTTTGCCCGTATGGAGGTGCACATATTTATCGTCCGCCTCTATCCAGTTAATTTCATCAGTACTCAGGAAGGTGATGCGGCCGCCTGCCTTGATCACAAGCCGATCGAGGTATCGTGGCTTATTCTTGATACTCTCCAGCAGCGCGCTTATCTGCGTACGCCCCTCGTTCCAGCCTTCCGAACGCAACCGCTCTTTTGCATGTTTGATCGCGTCCTTGAATCGCGCCTGATCGAAAGGCTTCAAGAGATAGTCGAGCGCGTGAAGCTCGAACGCTCGAATAGCATACTGTTCGTAGGCGGTGGCAAAGATAATTTCCGGTAGCCGCTCAATTCCGATTGATTCAAGGACGGCGAACCCGTCCATCTCCGGCATTTGCACATCAAGGAAAACAACATCGGGGTTCTGTTTCCTAATCATCGCGACGGCCTCTTTGCCGTTGCAGCACTCACCGACAATTTCGACATCGTGATCGTCCTTCAACATTCGACGAATAAATTTGCGCGCCAGCGCTTCGTCATCAGCGATCAAAGCTCGAATCGGTGCATTCTTCACGTTGCTGTCGCTCATTCAACAGTCCGCCTCGCGCTGGAAGGGAATTTCCATTACGACGGCTAGTCCTCCGTCTTTGGCGTTCACAAGTTCAAAACAAAAATCAGATCTATAAATTTGATGAAGCCGGGCGCGAACATTCCTCAAACCCACTCCTGTTCCTTCAAGCAAATCGTTGTTTGGAGCCATCCCTGGACCGTTATCTGTGACCTCGAGCCGAAGCAAGCTGTCGAGGCGCTTTGCTTCAATGTTGATATGACCTCGGATCGCGCGCGGCGCGATGGCATGTTGGATGGCGTTTTCCACCACCGGCTGCAGAATGAGATGGGGCACCTGGGCTGAGAGCGTCTGCGGTTCCAATTCAAACACTACAGTCAGCCGATCGCCGAAGCGGACCTGTTCGATCTCAAGATAGCAGCGGAGGAATTCGACCTCGTCTTTGAGGCTGATCAGCTGCTGATCGGAATTTTCGAGGGTCAATCGTAAGAAGTCGCCGAGCCGTGCGATCATGCTGTTTGCTTTTGCCGGGTCTTCCAAAACGAGTGATGAGATCGAATGCAGGGTGTTAAAAAGAAAATGCGGATGAAGCTGCATTTTCAGGGCTCTGAGCTGCGCCTGGGCCAGTTGGGTTTTGAGAGATGATTGCGCCAATTCGCTCGCCCGAAAGTTTTGATAATAGAGAAGCGCATGCACCGCGATCACGATCAGCGAAGCGATAATCAAATCGATATAGAACCCGAATCCGAAATAAGCGTGGTAACAGTCGACCAAGGCGGGAAACCGTTGCCTCCACCGTGGAGTGATCGACCACAAAACAGCCAGATGTATGACCTGATGGATGCCGGCGAATGAAATTAGCGCCGGAAAATAGAGGAACAGATTGCGAAGATTGAGAGGACGGAATTCGATTGGAAAGCGGCGGCTGAACCGAAAAACAAGCGGTGCGAGAATCGCCCAAAGATAAAATTGAACCAGATTCAGTTTGAGTGCGGAGGCGAATCCGAACTCCTTATTATTTTCACCAATCGCAGCCGCGTAAGAAATCGCGGCGAAGATAACGCTAACCAGCGTCCAACCGCCGAAAAGGAGTGCCGCTCTGCGCCAGTTTATTTTGAGGTTACCCATCACGACTCACCCAGATTATATCAAAGGCGGGGCTTCAAAGGAGTGCCCCTGCAAAAGAATGTCGTGAGTAGCGGCGCAAACGGCGCGAACCGACCGGAGCAAGGTGCGATTAGCACTCAACTGGAGCCGCAGCGGGGCTTCGAAAAGCAAGCGTATTAGCTGAAAGGCTGAGGGAGACTATTCTCCCGTGATTTTGACCAGCAGGCGCTGCGTCGGTTATCGTCGAATTCGCCGTGATCTTTTGTTTCTATTGGATTGGCTCGGGGTGATCCGTCTGGCGAATGTTGCGGAAACAAGTTCTTAACTCCTCGACAAAGAGATCTGGTTTCTCAAGCGAGGCGAAATGCCCTCCCTGGTCGAGCTGATGCCAGTAAAAAAGATTTGGGTAGACGTCCTTGGCCCAACTGCGAGGAGCGGGCAGGTCATAACGAAAAATGCTGGCTCCCACTGGGAGGTCAACACGGCCCGGGTTGTTCCTTTTTCCAAGCAACGCACGTTGCTCATAGTAGAACCGAGCCGAAGAAGCGGCCGTACCCGTCAACCAATAAAGAGTGATCTCATCGAGTATCTTGTCTCGGCTGATTGCTTTTTCCGGATCGCCGAGGTTTCCAGTGCCGGCGTTATAGATATCATAGAGCCAGGCAGCCTGGCCTGCCGGCGAATCCATTAACGCGTAGCCGATAGTCTGCGGCCGGGTCGCCTGCATTGTGAGATAACCAGAACCTTCGCTACGGAAGCGGTTGAGAACTTCCATCGCGCGTTGTTGGTCGGAAGAAAGTTTGTCAGGAGGATGGTCAGGAATGACCTGCGGGAAGTTCAGATGAATTGCAACCAGACCCGGCGCTCGCTGTTGGGCCATGGCCGTCGCGACAAACGCTCCCCAGTCTCCGCCTTGCGCGACATATCTCTTGTAACCGAGGCGCGACATGAGTGTCGCCCATGCTTGCGCCGTCCGTTTCGCGTTCCAACCACGTTCCGTGGGCTTATCAGAAAAAGCGAAACCGGGAAGCGAAGGGATGACGACATCGAACGCATCCTCGGCTTTCCCGCCATGAGCGGTTGGATTAGTTAGCGGTTCGATTACATCGCGAAAGAGGAGGATCGTGCTGGGCCAACCGTGTGTCAGGATAATAGGTAGCGCATTCGGGTTTTTCGAACGGACGTGGATGAAATGAATGGCCAAACCATCAATCCGCGTGCGAAACTGGGGGAAACGATTTAATTCCTTCTCGCAGCGCCGCCAGTCGTAACCCGTTTGCCAATAGTCAGAGAGCGCGCGCATTTTCTCGAGTGGGACGCCCTCCGACCAGTCGTTAGTCGTCTCGCGTTCTGGCCAGCGAGTTTGCGCGAGGCGTTGTTTTAGGTCGTCGAGTGCAGTCTGTGGTGCGTGATACGTAAACGGGGCAATTTGCTCATTCGTTTGCCCAAAAGCAGAATCCATTCGCAGGCTGCTCGCTGTGAGCAAAACTCCGGCCGCCGCCGATAGCCTCGAGCGGGTCGCGCGAGTGCGTTGGTTAGATCTGCGCGTCTTTGGCCCACCAATAGCGATCCCTGACCGTGTGTGCTTCCTCTGCGTTGATTTCGACATTTGCTTTGTGTGAAGGGTCAACCATTCACTACAAGGATTTTCGAACCGGAGATGGCTTTCGGCCGGGCCTCGCGGATTTCGTGTTGGAACAGCTGATGGTTCTCTCGCGTTGAAATTCTCTCTTTTGGGATACTGAAAAATCTCTCGCACGCGCAATGGTGGCGAATCTAAGAAGCAATGATTCTTTGCAGAGCGTAATAGTACGAACCTGCACCTCCGCGCGTTCGATCGTGCCCGAATCGTTCAGGAGTACTTACACAAGAACAAAATCAGCCATAAGGAAATCGACCACATGCAACCGACTACCTACAACGCGAAAGCGTATTCCGCCGCCAGCGACACATCCGGACTGGCATCGACCAAGATCGACCGTCGCGAACCTACCGACCGCGATGTGCAAATCGAAATACTGTTCTGCGGCATCTGTCATTCCGATCTCCATTCTGTACGGAACGAGTGGAGCGAGTTCATGGCCACAAACTATCCGATCGTTCCCGGTCACGAGATCGTCGGCCGCGTCACCAAAGTCGGCTCGGCGGTGACGAAGTACAAACCTGGCGATCTCGTCGCAGTCGGTTGCATGGTGGATTCCGACCACACGTGCCCAAACTGCAAAGCCGACCTCGAGCAGTACTGCCCCAACATGGTCCTGACCTTTAACTCCCCGGACAAGCATCTGGGAGGTTTTACCTACGGTGGGTATTCCGAAAGCATCGTCGTCGACGAACACTTCGTTCTGCGCGTCCCGTCCAATCTCAAACCTGCCGGCTCTGCGCCGCTGCTTTGCGCAGGGATCACGACATACTCGCCCATGCGCCACTGGGGTGTGACCAAGGGCAAGAAAGTGGGCGTGGTAGGTCTCGGCGGACTCGGCCACATGGCGGTAAAATTTGCTCATGCGTTCGGAGCTCACGTCGTTGTCTTCACTACGTCGCCTAACAAGAAGGAGGACGCGCTGCGCCTCGGCGCGGACGAAGCCGTCGTTTCTCGAAATGCCAACGAGATGAAAAAGCACGCGGGCAGCTTTGACTTCATCATCGACACCGTCTCTGCGGATCACGATATCAACGCCTACATCACCTTACTCGGTGTTGACGGCAATCTCACCCTGGTCGGGGCTCCTTCAGAGCCTCTGCGAATCCCTGCATTTAGCCTCATTATGGGACGCCACCGTGTAGCCGGTTCAGCCATTGGCGGTATCGCTGAGACGCAGGAGATGCTCGACTTTTGCGGCGCGCATAACATCACCGCCGATGTCGAAGTGATTCCTATTCAAAAAGTCAACGAAGCCTACGAGCGATTGCTCAAGTCCGATGTGAAGTATCGTTTCTCGATCGACATGGCTTCGCTGAAGTCGGAATGAACAGAAAGTAAGAAGGAAGAATTAAGAATTAAGAAGTTTGGTTAGTGGGTCCAGATTTCTCTTAGAAATTTGAAAAATGAAAAAGCGCAAACTTGGAAAAAGTAATCTGGAAGTGTCGGCCATCGGGCTCGGCTGCATGGGAATGACCTTTGCGTACGGTCCGCCTGGTGACAAACAGGAGATGATCGCGCTGCTTCGCGGAGCGGTGGAGCGCGGCGTCACATTTTTTGATACTGCTGAAGTTTACGGTCCGTACACGAACGAAGAACTCGTCGGCGAGGGGCTCGCTCCATTTCGCAAACAGGTCACGATAGCCACCAAGTTCGGGTTCAAACCCGAGTCCAAACCCGAAACGAGGTGGCGCGATCTGGATAGTCGCCCCGAGCGCATCAAACAAGTTGCTGAAGCTTCGCTTAAGAGACTGAGGACCGATGTCATCGATCTATTTTATCAACATCGCGTTGATCCAAACGTGCCAATCGAAGATGTGGCAGGTGCGGTAAAGGAATTGATTCAACAAGGGAAGGTGAAACACTTCGGCCTTTCTGAGGCGGGAGTGCAGACGATCCGTCGCGCGCACGCTGTTCAGCCAGTCACTGCAGTCCAGAGCGAATACTCGCTTTGGTTCAGAGAGCCTGAGAAGGAGCTGCTCCCGGTGCTTGAGGACCTTGGAATAGGCTTCGTTCCATACAGCCCGCTGGGAAGAGGATTCCTCACGGGAAAGATAAACGAAAACACGACGTTCGATAGTTCCGACTTTCGTAACACGCTGCCGCGCTTCACGCCAGAGGCGCGGAAAGCGAACCAGACGTTGGTCGACCTCCTTGGCGAGATCGCAAAACGGAAGAAAGCAACACCTGCTCAGATCGCGCTTGCGTGGTTGCTCGCGCAGAAACCATCGATTGTTCCGATCCCAGGCACTACGAAACTAAAGCGCTTGGAAGAGAACATCGGAGCAGCATCGATCGACCTCACGCAAGACGATCTCGACGAAATCGATAGCACGGCATCGGAAATTGAAGTGCAAGGCGCTCGATATCCTGAAAAACTGGAGCAAATAACCGGCCGTTGAGTCCAAAGTGAGAGGTGAGAAGTAAGAAGTAAAAAGAAGGCGGTTAATTCTTTGAATTCTCTCTAAGAATTTTCGCGATTTTTTCGATTGTATTCCAATTTCGGTTGGTGGCGGGAACGCCAAGGAGCTTCTCGATCTTGCCGAGGTAACTGATCGCCTTCATTTGCCGGCGATACAGACCCAGAACGAATCTGTCTTCGATCGCAATGATCTTGACCAGCCAGTCGTCATTCGATGGCAGACTGAGAGGGAGAGAAGGCGGCGAGGGGAGTCGTTTCGTGAGGACGTTGACAAACCGCGTTATGTTCGGGCCGGAAGGTTGTCGGACGAACGGGTCCTTTGATGCGAGCTTAAGGATGTCGCGCGCGGGACAAATCATGATCTCGCATTTGAACGGTAACTTCTTCGCGATCGCCGCGCGCAAACGCGATTTACTGACATTTTTGCGAACCACAAACGTGCCAACCGCGCCGATGTTCACGACGCCAAATTTCGACAACTGTTTGGCGATGGCAGCCGGCTGGCATCGGTTGGCTCGGCCGACATTAACCGCACGAAGAAATACCACGCAAGGCATTCGAGCTGATACTACTCAAGATTTGTCCTAATGAAACGCGGAGAGGCGTGAAAACACGATTGTGCTCAACCAGATCAGCAGGTGCAATGCACTGCTTAACGCGCGATAATGCCGGTTGTTATGCCATTTCGCGCCCTGCAACTCTCCCCTCCAATTCTCAAAGCCATCCAGGAAGCTGGTTACACCGAGCCGACTCCCATTCAGCTTGCGGCGGTTCCAGAGGTGCTGGCCGGACGAGATGTTATCGGGATCGCGCAAACCGGAACAGGAAAAACGGCTGCATTCGTTTGGCCGATCCTTACCAAGCTGACCGCAGCCAATGCAAACGGCAAACGGCGCGGCCTGCGCGCTCTCATCGTTGCACCGACGCGAGAGCTCGTGGTTCAGATCGATGAGAATGTACGCACCTATGCGAGACATCTTCCTTTGCGAATGGCCACCATTTTCGGCGGCGTGAGCGAACGTCCACAGATCGAAGCATTGCGTTCGGGTGTCGATCTTGTGGTGGCGACGCCAGGCCGTCTCATCGACCTGATGGGACAGCGGCAAACGAATTTTTCGGGAATCGAATTCCTCGTGCTCGATGAAGCCGATCGCATGCTCGATATGGGCTTTCTTCCGCCGATCCGACAAATCGTGAAAGCGCTGCCAAAGCAACGTCAGACGCTGATGTTCTCTGCTTCGCTTTCGCCCGAGATCGAAAAGCTGACGCACGAGTTTCAACGATCACCCAAGATCATCGAGATCGGCCGGCGCGCCAACCCGGCAGAAACCGTCACGCAATTCGTTTACGAGGTGCCACCGCATTTAAAACCGGCTCTTCTTCTCCATTTACTGGCCGATCCGCAATTCGATACCGTGCTCGTTTTTACCCGCACGAAACATGGTGCCGACCGGATCGCGCGCCGGCTCGAGAGCAGCGGGATCAAGACCGGTACGATTCATTCGAATCGTTCGCAAAATCAGCGGTTGCGCGCGTTGAAGGATTTCAAATCGGGAGCGGTGCGCGTGCTTGTCGCCACGGACATCGCCGCGCGAGGCATCGATGTCGATGGAATCTCGCATGTGGTGAACTACGACTTTCCGATGCACTCGGAGGATTATGTGCACCGGATCGGCCGCACCGGCCGGGCGCATGCGGTGGGCGATGCGATCAGTTTTGTCACGCCGGAAGATCAGGGTCAGTTGCGTTCGCTTGAGCGCTTCATCGGGCGTGGGATCGTGCGCAAGAAAGCCGACGGGTTTGAATATGATGCGCCTGCTCCGCAGCGTGAACAGCGAAGGAGAGGAGAACCGCGCGGTTTTCGGCCGAAAAAAATCGAGCCGCGGTTACCGGGAAATTCGTCGCGCGGGAGCGGTGATGCGGTCCAGCCTAATGGCAGGCCTGCTCGCGGTTTTTCATCAACTAACTACCGGCCACGGAGAAGGTCTTATCGAAGACACCGCTAAATCTGTCCGATTGGCAGATTCGAGGCTATTTGAGCGGATTAACGCCAGGCATCTACTGTGCGCGTAAAGCGATGATGGGATCGACCTTCGTTGCACGCAGCGCGGGAATGTAGCTTGCCAAGATTGCGACCGCGAGCAGCACCAGTGAGATTCCAATGAACGTGATTGGATCTGTCGCGCTGATCCCAAACAGCAGACTTGCTAGTACGCGTGTCAGAAGAAATGCCGCCGCCAACCCGAGCATCATACCCATACTCACTAGTTTGAGTCCCTGCTTGACTGTCATTTGCAATACGTCGGAGCGTCGCGCGCCGAGCGCCATGCGGATGCCTATCTCATGTGTGCGTTGCGCGACTGAGTAACTCATCACCCCGTAAATTCCCACGGCGGCGAGCACCAATGCCAAAGCGGCAAAGATACCTAACAACAGCATGCTGAATCGCTGCCTGGCGATCGCCTCCGACACGATGTGATCCATTGTGTCGATGGCAGCGACTGGTTGGTCCTTATCTACCGCCCATATCGCATTACGAATTGAGGTGGCGAGGCTCATCGGTTCCACGCTTGTCCTCACAATCAGGGCATTCGCTGCCAGGTCCTTCAGCTGCCGATAAGTGAAATACATTTGCATCTTGGGCTGCGCGATGAAGTCGTTTTGCCGGACATCTTTTACAACGCCAATCACCTCGCGCCAGGGCGCGTTCGAAGCCGTCGAACCAGCCTTCAGTCGTTTGCCAATGGGGTCCTGTCCCGGCCAGTAGTACTGCGCGGTTTTCTCGCTAATTACCACCACGTATTTCGAATCCGCCCTGTCCTGATCGGTGAAGTCGCGGCCGCGAATTAGTGGAATTCCCATTGTGCTGAAGTAACCCGGCCCAACTGCGCGGTAGATCACATCGGGCCATTGATCCGGCGGCGGATCGGGAATGCCTTCGACGGCAATACTCATCGAATCGCCGTTGTAAGTGAACGGCAGGTTACCTGCGACAGCTAGTGATTGCACGCCGGGCAGGGTGCGGACGCGCCGCAATACCTCATCGAAAAACACCGAGCGCCGTTCTGTGTCGGGATACTTCAGCTCAGACAGGTCTACTTTCATGGTCAGCAGATGATCGGTTCGAAACCCGGGATCGAGATTTCGCAAGTGTAGAAAACTGTTGATGAGCAATCCCGCGGCAATGAGAAGGATGAAGGAGACTGCGACTTCGGCGATAACCAACAGGCCTCGAACGCGATTTCCTTTTCTGCTGGCCGCGGAATCGCGGCCCCCTTCTTTCAACGCATCGTTTAGATTGGAATGCGACGCGTGCACCGCTGGCGCGAGTCCGAATACAATTCCGGTCAACAGAGCGATCAACGCAGTAAACAAGAGCACCTTTCCGTCAATGGTGATTGTCTGTGTTTGCGAAATGGTTGCAGGGATAAACGTTTTCAGGACGCGGAGTCCCGCTAGAGCAAGGAGCAAGCCGAA
>JBKPRQ010000180.1:0-12622 GCA_046734635.1 Verrucomicrobiota bacterium | reverse complement strand
TTGCGAGGCTGGCATATTTCTCGCTTCTCCGCAGGAGATAGTTGATTTCAATGTTGGCATGGCGGTCGTGGCTATCTTTCACGTCAGTGCGTTTGCCAAAAAGAGCATCCGTCTCATCAAAAAACAGGACCGCATGACTATCCTTCGCCGCATTGAAAACACGGCCGAGATTCTTCTCGGTCTCGCCAATGTATTCGGAGACTACAGCATTCAAATCGACCGGGTAAAGGTCTTTCCCGAGGGTGTGTGCCAAAGTTTGAGCCGCGACAAGACCTTTCGACCGATCTTTGCCGGAGAATAAAATGCGAACGCCTTTCGCGTCGCAATGTGGACGAATAATAGCGCCAATTCGCTCAGTGGCACGCGAAACCGGGCCGGCAAGCGCAGCTTTGGTTCGATCCAATTCTCCGGATAAAGGAAGATTCTGCGGTTGGCGTCCCACACCCGATAGTTTTTCTGCCACGTCCATTCGACTTCCGTTTTACGGATCTCCTTGCCGCGCTTTTGGATTTTTTTCGTCTCCATCTGGGTCGAATACACTACCAACATTTCCCCGGTTCATCATCGCTCCAGTTCGCGCCACCGCACAATCATCTGCTGAGCATGCCCGCAAGCTAACAACACGAGGTAAATCTGATCCACGAACACGAAAGGACGCGGATAGATAGCCCCATCTGCGAATCGCCCTTCAACCATGCAAAATATCGCTCCGATGGCCGAAGCGATGAGCACAAATTGTTGAGGTAAAAGCAGGAAAACACTCGCCAGCAAGTTCCTGCAAAAAAGTCCGACTAAAGCCGACCAGGCAACCGCCATCAGAACAATCGCTGCGACGATGTTATTCCCTAAAGCCAGAGCCAGGATCAGTTCGATTCCCGTCGTATGCAGGGGTCCGAATAACAAGGCTACGCCCCAGCTCATATGCAGCAAGCTACTTAGGACCACTATCATGTTCCTGGAGATCGTTGCTAGCATGGTTGACGTCCCGCCGGCTCCGGAGCGCCGGATGAAACGTCTTTATCACGCCGTAGCTTCTCAGCGAAGGCGAAAAGCGAGATCGCCCGCCGCCGGTCGGCGTGCGGATTGGAACGTTGCCGGTCTTCGCCCTGAAACGGGAACGTCGCATCGATGAGCGAGCCCGTTTGTCAGATTCAATTTCCTGTCTTAGCAGAACAGCCGAGAGCAACCACATCTTGGCGTTCTTCGAATGCGAACTCATAACCTCTATCTCATCACCGCGGCCGGTCTCGCGTCCGCAGCCTTGGCATATGTCGGCACTGGGCTTCATCCAATTTGGTGGGCGCTCTGGTTGGCGCCGATTCCGGTACTTGCGATTGCGCCGCGGCTTCACGTCGTCGTCGCCTTCCTGCTAGGCGCGATCGTCTGGTTAATCGGCGAAATGAATCAATGGAACTACGTTCGGCATGCAATCGAACTACCACCGCAAATCACGGTCCTCTACTTTCTGGTTCCTGCTGTGGTTTTCGGCCTCGGTGTGCTGTTTGTTCGCAATTTCATTCGGCGCGGATCGCTCTTCTTCGCCGCGATTGCTTTTCCCGTTTACTGGGTGGCCTACGAATATCTGACTGCAATGACCTCGCCTCACAGCACATGGGGCAATCTCGCTTACACACAACTGGATTGTCTTCCGGTGATCCAGATCGCTGCGATCACCGGTCTTTGGGGAATCAGCTTCATCGTATTTTTATTTGCGGGTGCCGCGGCAGTTTTGTTCAGCGGCGCGGGAAAACCGTGGCAACGTCGCGCGCTCGCTGTCGCTGTCGGTTTCGTTGTTTGTGTAGTGCTTGTCTTTGGCAAATGGCGATTGCAATCGAATCCTTCGACTCAGTCGGTTCCAGTGACACTGATCGCCAAGGATGTCCCGATAAGCGTTTACCTCGGCGCCGAAGACGAAGCAGTAAGACTGTTGGGCGAATACGCCGAGGAGGTGCGCCGTGTTACGCCTGCTGGAACACAGGTCGTTGTTCTCCCGGAAAAAATCGGGCGTGTCAGTGAAAGCGGGCTAGCGGAAATGGATCCGCTCTTTTCTTCGGCTGCCGCCGCCACACGCGCGGCGATTGTTGCTGGCATCGTTCGAAAAACGGAATCCGGTGCGTTCAATTCTTCTCGATTCTATTCGCCCGATGGCAGATTCGAGGCGAATTACGACAAGCATCATCTCATGCCTGGTGTCGAAACCGAACAACCCAGCGACCAGCGAGTAACTTTTGATCAGCCATCGGGACGCTGGGGACTGCAAATTTGCAAGGACATGGATTTTCCCAAACTGAGCCGCGAATACGCAGCCGATGGCGCGGATCTGCTGCTGGTACCGGCATGGGACTTTAATCTTGATCGTTGGTTGCACGCGCGAATGGCCGTCCTGCGGGCGGTCGAGAACGGTTTCGCACTGGCTCGTTCGGCACGAAATGGATTGTTAACTTTGAGCGACAATCGCGGTCGCATCGTGGCGGAAGTCGCCACGGCGCCCGATCGCTTCGTGTCGATTAATGGAAAGGTAAACGTGGCGCGCGAGAGCACCTTTTACACGCAAACAGGCGATTGGTTCGCCTGGTTTTGCGTCGCCATGTTCGTCAGCCTGCTCGCGTTCCAACTTCTCGGCCGTGAAGAAAGGCGCGCGGACAATTGAATGCGCGCAAACTACGACGCGGTTGCGCTAGCTGGAACGAAATTTTCCGGTTCGTCGAATCTAAGTCGCTTTCGCAACTCGTGACGGAGCAACAGGAGATTAACGCACATCTGAAAAACGATCGACCCGACGGATAGATACCACACCTCTCTGATCTCAAAGCCGGGCATCCGTGAAATCAGCAGCGCGGGCAGGGCAAACAGGATCAGCCGCGTCATCGAGCTAAACAGCGGTGGCAGCGTATTGCCGATTCCCTGGAAAATACTGGAAGTGACAAAAACGATTCCGGCCGAAATAAAGTTCAAAGAAACGATCCGAAGATATTCGCTGCCGAAAGCAATCACTCGCGGGTCGCGCGAGAAAATGCGAATCAGTGTTCCCGGCACGAGGAACGCCATCAATGTAAGCACGAGCATCATCGACGATGCGATGCCAATTGCAGAATAAACGGCATGCCGGACCCGATCGGCGCGGCGCCCGCCGAAGTTTTGCCCCACCACAGGCGACACGGCGAAGCTGAGCGCCACCACCGGCAGAAAAAGTGCCTGCATCACGCGCGCACCAATTCCGAAACCCGCTTGTGCCGCCGGTCCAAAGCCTCGGATGATCGCGTAAACGACTATGATGTACACAAAGAGCAGCAAAAACTCTGCGCCGGCTGGTACGCCAATCCGGAGCATGCCTCCCCAGATCCTGGTTTGCGGACGAAAAAGCGGAAAACGAAACCGCAGATAATGATATTTCTTTTCGAAATAAATCACGATCAACGCATCGGCGACGAGAATGGAAATGAACGTGGCAAGAGCCGCGCCAGTCACTCCAAGTTTTGGCCACGGACCGATTCCGAAAATCAACAAAGGAGCGAGAACAATGTTGAGAAGCACGCTGAGCACCTGGAATCCCACGGCTGGTTTGATGATGCCGGTCGCGCGCAGCGCCGAGCCCAACGCCACTAATGGAAACTGAAGTAACAATCCGGGGAGAAACCAAACCAGGTATGCTTTTGCCAATGCCGCAGTCTCTTTATCCGCGCTCAGCCAATCGCAATAGGGCGTGCGCAGAATGAATCCGAAAACCCCGAGAGCGAACGCGATCACGATCGACATGACAAAAGACTGATTGAAAACCAGCTCGGCGTGCGGCTGATCTTTTCTGCCTGCGGCTTGCGCGATCAACGTGGTTGTTCCCACGCCGAGCATCTGGGTGAGCGCGAGCACAATCATCGTGAGGTTGCCCGCAACACCGACTGCTGCGATCGCTTCCTTCCCCAGATGTCCCACCCAGTAAAGATCGGCCAGCAAATAAAGCGTCTGCACCACCATGCTCACGGCTAGAAACGCCGACATATGGAGCAAATGCCGCGTTACTGAGCCCTCGGTAAGATCTTTCATTGCTGCGAACCTTCGTGTGTCAGACGCAAACTGTAGAGGCAGGCGGATCGCCTGCAATTTTCAATCCCAACAATCTCATACTACCGCCGGCGGCGGCGGAATCGGGGGCGGAACTCCGGCAGCAAATCCCTTTTGCCAGCTGGCGCGATGCAGAATGAGAACGATCAACCAAATCACGAACGCCAACAGGCCGCCGGGAATGGTAACAAGCATCAACCAACCCAGCACACCGAGCGTATACAAAAGGTGGCCATAATCTTTTCCATTGATGATGCAGGGATGCACCGACCCTTCATCCACTTTGCAGCCGTGGGAGTTTGCGATCCATGCGCATGTCATCACCGATCCTATCGGCGCGAACGCAAAGAGGAGAATGAAGACAAGAACGATCCAGTAAAAAATCCACGGGAACGGTTTCCGGGTCGGCAAAGGTGGAGGGTTCATTAGCGGCGATGCGTCTTGTTGAAGCCGTCCGTGTAACCGTTTTCGAATGCAAGGTCCCAATTCTGCTGGTTTCCGGAGCCTTGCTGTTTGAAATATCTTTGAGCCATCATGTTTAACTCGGCATCGGTCGGCAACGTTGCTCCCTGTGGAGATTGCTCTCCCACTTTCAACCCGATTGCATAAGCCTCCCGCTCCTCTGCGGTTCTACCATGAGCCGCGCGATGAGTGTAGAACGACATGACTCCACACACGATGAAGGCCGCAACAGCCATCATCACGAAAAAACGCACCGGTTTGAATTCTCTGGCCATAACTCGGCGCTAGAAAATCATGCGCGGTTCGTGGTGACAATATTTTATGCGAGCGGGCGGTCGCAGCATCCCGCCTATCAGGGTTACGATCCTGCTTCTCGAAAAATTCTGATGAAAAGAAGATGCGTCGGCAAATAAACAACTTTCAGGCCGAACGGAATCACGGTACCAATAGCTAGTTAAGAATCTAGGTAAGCTATCTGATCTCCGCTGTAGCCGCTTCCCTGCGGGAAGCGTACGAGGACAGTGAACAGGCGCGCGATGCGTCGCCGCCCACAGGGCGACGGCTACATCAATCCCGTACGCAATGCGCGCCGAGATTGCTCTCGGCGCGAAGCGTTGATTAAAACCCGCGATCAGGTTTGGGTCTTACCTTTCTCGCCTTTCTTGCATTGGGCTTCGAACTTTGCGTATTGCTCCGGGGTAAGGATTGATTTTGCCGTTTCCATGTACTTCGCTTCGCTGGCGTCGTTGCAGCCGGCTTTGTGATGTTCCTCCATGGCCGCGTCCATCTTTGTCTTCTGATCAGACGTCAGACTTAGACTCGCCAATGAAACTTCACACGCCATCTTCGATTCGTTTCCGACTTGCTTTGTGCAGTTGCCGTGTTCGCCTGCGAACATTGTGGCTGCCGCAAAGAGTCCCGCCGTTATTAACGCAATGAGTTTGGTCATACTGGAAACCTAGACATTCTCGCAAGAATCGTCGTTCAAACATGATTTGCTTTGAACGATTTGCTGTATCGGCAGGTGTGCCGCCTGCTCGGAAATCCCGTAACGGGCGCACCGTTCACATCCAGTCGCAGATAATTCGAATGCCCCACAGGGTGTGGTACAAGCTTTGGTTTGCTGTGACGTGTGACCCTTGAATCCGTCCAGCTAACCGTTTTCGCGTTCCGCCTCTCGACACCGAGCCATGGGTGAAGAAACCAAGTGTAACAAGTTCGTTACCAGACTGTGTTCAAACGCGGGTCACGTTTCGCGAACGACGAGTGCAAGAAACGTGTCTAACGGACGTAACCGTTAGCTACAACAAAGGAGGCTATTATGATCAAGAAAACAATTGTTATCCTTGCCTGCGGGGCACTTGTTGCACCGATGGCACTTGCCCAGTCACTCTCGACACATAAGAAACAAACAACGATTGCTACAGAACAACCGGTAACGGTAACCGGAACAATCATCAAAATGACAACTGGAGAAGGGTCGGCGGCGAATTATCAACCGTTCAAAACTCTGGTTGTTCGTGAGGACCGCTCGAATACTCCGGGCAGTTATGTTCTCAACGGAGCGGGCCGCGTTGTGAACAAGAAGGGCGAAGTGATCCACACGGCAATCAAACCTGGCACGCGGGTGCACGTATACTATGTAAGCACAGGCGATTCACGAATGGTTGATCACGTCGTTGTCGATTAAGCGCTCAGCCCGGAATACGACCAATAAAAGCCGCACGGTTTCCATGAATCGTGCGGCTTTTTTTGTGGCGGTCACTTGTAGCCTGCCTGCTCGCGAAGAATTTTGGAGCTGCCGACTTGTCACGCTGTAGCCCTGGCGAAAGCGGATGATTGCGGATTTTCTATTCTGTTTCCCGTTTATAAACCCTCATGCCGCGGGCCTGGTAATTCGCCAATGCAGATGGATGATCAAGGTTGCACGTGTGCACCCAAACACGGGAGACTGACGGCGATGTCCGCCATGCTTCTTCGATTGCGCTGGTGAGCAAGGCTCCTCCCAGTCCATGGCCGATAAATTCCGGTAACAAACCAAAGTAAGCGATCTCAACGCCTCCCTCGTCGTCGCGACGCAATTCGTAATAGCCCGCGAGCGAATCGTCATAATGCGCGGCGAAGGTTCGCAATTCAGGTGCGAGTCCGTACTCCTTCCATTGCTCGTCGCTCCACACGCGCTTGTCGTTCCAAGACCACATCTGCCCAACGGCAAGATAAAGATCCCGATTGAATCGCCAGTCGCGTTCTTTTTTCTCGTGGATTTGAAACCTCGCATCTGCGCATCGCTTTGGGCGAAGCTGATCCGGCGAATGCATCTCAAGATAGGTGGTAACGATCGGCGTCATGGCGAACTGACAAACAGGTAACTCAACCGCGCGCCTTCGCATTCAATTAAACCGCGTCACATGTCGAATTGTAACGGGTCTGTTACTACCCTGCATTTGGAAGCGATGGCGCGCAGCGCTAAGGCATTACAGCGAAACCGAAAGAACATCCATGCGAATCACCAACTCACAATTTTGCGCACTCAGCACTCACTTCAGGGTGATCTGTGCCTCGGCAGTAATGGTCCTGATAATGAGTGGACAGATCGCGCAAGCGGTCGATGGAGATCTTGATCCGACATTCGGTACCGACGGCAAAGTGCTGACCGATTTCGATCAGACCACCGACATTGCCAACGCCGTGGCGATCCAGGCTGATGGCAAGATAGTTGTGGTAGGCACAACCTATCGAGACAATGATTTTTCAACTGAAGACTTCGCTGTTGCTCGATACAATCCGGATGGCACGCTGGACAAAACTTTCGGCGTCGGCGGCAAGGTGCAAACCGATTTTCCCAACCTGGCTGCGGTGGCGTCGTCGGTAGTCGTTCAACCCGACGGCAAGATCGTGGTCGCCGGAGGCGCCTTTCCGCTTTTTACCTTCCTTGGCGATTTCAAAGTGGTCCGCTACAACTCGAACGGATCGCTCGATACTTCCTTTGGGGACGGCGGCGTCGTGACAACGACATTTCCCGAAGGTAGCTATGCGTTCGACGTGGCCTTGCAGGATGACAGCAAGATCATTGCCGCCGGGACGGTCTTCGTAGATTTCAATCCTGGCGAATCTTCCAATACCGATTTTGCGCTGGCGCGTTACAACCCGGATGGAACCCCGGACACCACATTTGGTAATGGCGGCCAGGTTTCAACCGATTTTCTCGGTTTGGAAGACGATGCCTTTTCGCTCTTGATCCAACCGGACGGAAAGATTGTCGCGGTCGGCTCCGCCAATGATCCTGCGACTTTCTACGACTTCGCCGCCGTGCGTTATCTCAATAATGGCACCATCGATGCAACGTTCGGCGACGGAGGGAAAGTGCACACCGACCTCGGCGATCAAAACTTTGATCGCGCGCGCTCGGCCGCGCTTCAACCCGGTGGCCACATTGTCGCCGCTGGATTCGCTATCTCCCAAAACGGAGGAGTCCAGAATTTCGCTGTTACGCGATACACCGCCAGCGGAGTCCTCGATACCAGCTTCGGTGCCGGCGGGGTGACGCAGATCGACTTCGGCAGCTGTTGTCAGAGCGCCAACAAAGTTCTTCTGCAGCCCAATGGGAAAATTATCACCGTCGGCTATGCGAACACAGAATCATCCGATTCCGATTTCTTGCTGGCGCGTTTGACCTCGGACGGCTCACTCGATTCGACCTTTGGCGCCGGTGGCAAAGTGCGGACTTCGTTTGGTGATCTGAACGGCGGAGCCAACGGCGCCGTTCTTCAGCCAGACGGGAAAATTGTGGCTGTCGGTTTCCAAGCGACCGGGCTCGAGCAGTTCGCGGACTTTGCACTTGCCCGCTATCTCGACGCCGAAGGTGTTCCACTGCCGACGCCGACGCCGACTGCGACCCCGAGTGTAACACCTGGCCCCAGCCCAACCGTAACACCAACAGCCACCCCAACTGTAACGCCACGAGCTACTCCGCGGCCGCGTCCCGCTCCACGGCCTCGCCCGACGCCGCATTAGCTTTGAGCTTGAGCGCGGGCCATCCATGATGCCCGGTCGCACGAATTAGAACGGCCATTAGTACGAGCAGGCCGAGGTGCCAAAAATGGAGATCAACCATGTTCTGCCTTGACCGATGAGGCCAATCTGATTCAATCAGGTTTTTCGCGATCTGATGCGTGGGGGCCGAATCACAGCTGAGGAAAAATCGGCGATAAGCACATACGTCGGCGTAGGTATCGCAATAGTGCTTATCGCCGTAGGGCTCTACTTCTTCTTTCTCTCGCAAAAAGAGAAAAAGGAGACCACAACTTTCGATCCGAACCGTCCGATCCCCAGCGACACCGTCTTGAAACAACGACTGAAGGCTGAGGAATATTCTGTCGTGCGCGAGGGTGGCGGCCAACGGGCTTTCCAAAATCAGTTCTGGAATAACGAGAAGACTGGCCTGTATGTCGACATCATTAGCGGCGAACCGCTCTTTACTTCGCTCGACAAATTCGATGCCGGCGTCGGTTTCCCCACATTCACCAAGCCGATCTCAAAAGATCTCCTCGGCGAGAGCCTGGACACTTCACACGATATGCAACGGACCGAGATTCATGCCAAACGAAGTAACGCCCACCTTGGCTATGTGTTTCCCGACCCCAAATCTCCTACCGGGCAACGTTACGTCGTGTACTCGGCTGCCTTTCATTTCGTCCCCGTCGAAGAAATGAAAGACAGAGGTTACGACGCGTACGTATCGATTTTCGAAAAAAAGATCGCCACGCCGTAGCAAGTGTAGTGGCGGCTGCGTCCGCCGATCGCTCTAGTCAACCGCCCGTTTTGATTTCCGGAAATCCCGCTTGCTTCAATTGCTGATTCAAAGAGGGAAGATCGGATTCGAGTAGTTTCTGCCAGGCATCCATCATCGGTGGAACTTTTCTATCGAGATCGCCAACGGCTGCCTTCACTGCGGTTGTCGGCGCAGCGTCTGCGCCTTCGATCTCGTTGAAGAGTCGTGTGGTTGACTCTAAGACAAAAAGCGAGGGTGAAGCGCCTGGCCGCGGATGCGGCGGCCCGAACTTCATCAGTGTTTGAGCAAAGGCCTCCAGTTTTTGCGCGACCTCCGGTCGCTCCGCGGCTTTTGCTCTGAGTTTCGTTAGTTGCTCGGCAATGTCGTCGAACTTCTTGCCGATCGGCGCGAGCTTGAGCCGGAGTTGATACAACTTCCACGAGAGATCGAGCTGCTCCTGAAGTTCCGCAGCCGACGCTTTAACGCGCGGATCCATCGCGACGGTCAACGGTTGACTGAAAGTCTTGCCGTCAACGGTCAATGTGACGGTGTAATCACCTGGCGCAGCCCATGGCGATGTCGCCGCCGGCGCCGTGTTACGATACGTCGCGGAGATTGGAAACTCTGGTTCCACACCCGGGACAGGCGTGTAATGCAGATCCCACAGAAATCGATGCATGCCTGCTTTCGTGGAAAGGGATTGCGGCGGACGGATCCAGTAACTCGGAATTCTAAGCCGCTTCGGGTTCGCCTCGACCGGTATCTCCGCGCTCGAATATTTTCTAACTAACTGACCGTTGTTGTCTTTAATCTCGATCGTTACCGGCCCAGTTGCGTCTTTCGAAAGCAGATAATCGATCATTGCGCCATCTGGCGGATTTTCGCCGGCGGGCTCATCTGGTGGCAACGGCGTGTCCGGATTCAGGCTCGCCCGAACGCGCAACGCCGTCTGCGGTTTAAACAGCAGATCGTCACGTTGGTTCCTATTGAGTTGCCGCAGCGGCGTGATGTTGTCGAGAATCCAAAACCCGCGGCCGTGCGTCCCCACGACGAGATCGTCGTTCTTGATGATGAGATCTCGCACGGAACTCGCTGGCAGATTCAATCGCAACGACTCCCAGTTCGCGCCGTCATCGAACGAGACGTAAACGCCTTTTTCGGCTCCGGCGAAGAGGAGTCCTTTCCGTCCCGGATCTTCGCGAACCGCGTTCACGATTTGGCCGGCCGGTATTCCGTTCGCAATCTCAGTCCACGTTTTGCCGCTATCGTGCGTCGCAAAAATGTGCGGCCGAAGATCGTCGATGCGCAATGTGTTGGCCGCTGCGTACGCGGTGTTCGCATCGAAATGTCCGGCTTCGATCAGCGAAATCTTCTGCCATGCCGAAATGTTCGGTGGCGTGACGTTGTTCCAGGTTTTTCCGCCATCGGTCGTGAGGTGAATCAAACCGTCATCGGTCCCGCACCAGATCCGGTTCGCGTCGAGCGGTGATGGTGCAACGCTGTAAATCACGCCGCGCCGATGAGCCTGCTTTGCTGCGTCCTCTTTGTATTTTCCAACGCTCGCCGGCAGTTCGTAATTCGGTCGGGACAAATCCGGGCTGATCTTTTCCCAGTGATCGCCACGGTCGCGCGTTTGCCAAAGCGTGTTTCCAGCGAAGAAGAGCAAATGCGGATCAAGCGGTGAAAACACAACAGGCTCGGTCCGTATTATCCTGAAGTCCTCTGTTTGGACCGGCACCGGAAGTATATTCTGCACCTGGCCGGTGCGGCGATCGAATCGCGTTAATTTGCCGCCAATGATGATGTCCGGGTCGAGTGGATCGGCAACGACGTAACCATATTCCTCAGCTGCCACCGGCTGCCAATCGCGGAACGTGATCTCGCCTGCATCGCCGCGGCTCTTGATTCCAACCGAACCGCTTTCCTGCTGGCCACTGTAAAGCCGATACGGAAACGCATTGTCCGCGCTGACGTGGTACATCTGCGACGTCGGCTGGTTATACCATGAGCTCCAGCTCTTACCGGCGTTCACAGTGACGATCGCGCCCTGGTCCGAGCCGAGAAAAATGATGTCGGGATTATTCGGATTGATCCAAATGTTTTGATAATCGTCGCCGCCCGGTGCGCCGCGCCAACCCTCCCACGTTTTGCCTCCGTCCGTCGATTTCCAGCAAACGATGCTCGCCGAGTAAACGATCTGCGGATTCTTCGGATCAAATCGCACCACCGGGAGATCGCCGCCGCCGATTCCAAGTCCCGGCCGTGGATCATCGGTTGTGCCGCTCCAGGTTTCGCCGCCGTCGTCCGAGCGATAAAGTTTGGCAATCGTTTTTGTCCGGACCGCGGCGAACAACGTTTTTGGTGCGCTCGGCGCAATCGCAATGTTCGCCTGCACAATGTTGCCAGGCAGACCTTTGGTTAATTGCCGCCACGTTTTACCGCCATCGGTGGACTTGAAAATGCCGCCGCCGTCCCCGTTGAAGACTCCGTTTTCCCACGGTCCTTCGCGCGATTCCCACAGCGCGGCGTAAACAACTTGCGGATTGCTCGGGTCGATCTGCACATCGCTCGCACCGACGTTCTCGTCGCGATAAAGAACCTTTTCGAACGTTTTTCCACCATCGAGCGATCGATAAATGCCGCGCTCCTCGTTAGGCCCGTAAGGATGACCGGCAACCGCGACAAAGACTCTATCGGGATTTTTTGGATCGACAGCCAGCTGCGGTATCTGCTGACCGTCGCGCAACCCAAGATGCGTCCACGTCTTTCCAGCGTCCGTCGATTTATAAATTCCGTCACCGACCGAAAGATCCGGACGATGCAATCCTTCGCCGCTGCCCGCGTAAACAACGTCCGGATTCGAAACCGAAACCGCAATCGCACCGATCGACGCTGTCGGTTGATCGTCGAAGATCGGTTGCCACGTGCGGCCGTAATCGATCGATTTGAAAACGCCACCGTTCACCGGCGCCATGTAGAAAACATTCGGCTGCGAGGGCACACCGCAGATCGCGCGCGTCCGCCCACCGCGATACGGCCCGACATTTCGCCAGCGCAGAATCGAATCGAATTCACCCGCGAACGCCTGGCCGATCCCCAAAATCGCCAAACCGATTACGATTGCATTTCGAAACGATCGCATAAGCCGCCACTCTCTTATGCTGTGCCGAAGTTCGCAACGGACGTTCTCCTCTCCGTTCTTATGTTCCACTGCTGAATTCA
This sequence comes from Verrucomicrobiota bacterium, assembly GCA_046734635.1. Classification (GTDB taxonomy): domain Bacteria; phylum Verrucomicrobiota; class Verrucomicrobiia; order Chthoniobacterales; family UBA10450; genus Udaeobacter. The sequence goes on along the minus strand of JBKPRQ010000180.1, from coordinate 108 downwards.
GAGTTGAACGTTCGGCGTTGGGCGTTCGGCGTTTGCTTCCTGTTGTTTTCGGCTCAACCTCTCAATTTCCGCCATGCTATCCGCGATAATCTTCGATCTCGATGGCGT
>JBKPRQ010000179.1:0-2851 GCA_046734635.1 Verrucomicrobiota bacterium | reverse complement strand
GACGTATGCCGAGCTGAAGAAGCACGGCGTGGAATTTGAAGGGCCGCCGCAGAAACAACCGTGGGGCACCTATGCGATGTTCAAGGACAGCGAGGGCAATCGGTTTGTGGTTTCATCGGACTGACGGCGCTGATGCAAGTGCCAGATCGGCGGTCACAGACCGCCGCTACAGAAACGCTGACGTCACGTGAAATGCAAAAGAGTCACGACAAGAGCTGTCGTGACTCTCGCATGAACGAAATCGAACCGAGTTATTTCTTCCCGGCGCGGGTGTAGTTGATCTCCATTGTTTTCACTTCCTGGCCGCCACGGTTTTCGTACCACTCGAGCATCATATGATTGTTGTCGGGAACCTTGATGACTTCGCGGATCTGTTGCTTCATTCCGGGCATAGGTTCGAACTCGCTGGTGTAGGTAAAGGTTTTCGTCGTAGGATCGTACGTGCCCTCAGAAATCATGATGCCGGTGCCCATGTTGTCGACCCAGCTGCCGACAAATTTCTTTTTCACGTTGTCGTAGCCTTCGATTCCGTGTCCTTTGAACGTCATCTCCTTTTTCTTACCGTCGGGGCCGGGCATTTCCATTTTGCCGATCACGTCGAGTGTGGAGTAACGCCCATCCATCATCGATTTCCTGACCGCAGTGCCCTTTGATTCCTGGGGTTTGGCGTTCGGGTCGGGGTTCATCCAGAACTTGATGGTGTAAGTCCAGTTGCCGTCGAGATCGGCCAGAAGCTTGTGGTTTTCATTGAGCTTCGCCAGGTCCATCATTTGCTTCATCATCTCCTGCGGATTCGGTTGGCCGCTGGGAGCGTTCGCGGAGGCGGCAGCCGGGCTCGATACACTCGCGGGCGATGTGCCGGATACTTGCGCAAATGAGGGTGTCGCGGTGACGGTCGCGAGCAGAATTGTGATTAGTGGGATAGATATTTTCATGGGCAGCATTCTGCCAACGGCTAACGACAATTGGCAAGTGACAAGTGCGAAAACCGGTCATCGCATGAACGGACAAGGATCGAAGTAGGGGCGAATCTCTGCAATTTCTCCGTCTCTAATGCGAAAGAACTCACAAAATGGCACCGTCGTCCCGTCTGCAGTTTCGAAATCGGCCAGAACGCACGCGAATTGACCCAACTACTCATCGCCAGGCCAGCCCAAATCGCGAGCAGCGGCGAGAGAAAGAAGACTGGGTATTTGCTCTTATTCATTGCATATGTTCCGAGTAGCGTTGTGAAAATGAAACCAGAAAATCCGACAATTGAAATTTGCCCCGGCATCGCGCGCCGGACCGTCGCGCATGGGGAAAATATGTATCAGATGATGGCGACGCTGGCTGCTGGGAGTACCATGCCCGCGCATTCGCATCCGCAGGAACAGATCGTTCACATTCTCGAAGGACAAATGCGACTCATTGTGGACGGCGTGCCGCACGAGCTTTTACCTGGCGATTCGTTCTATCTCGCGAGCAATGTGCCGCACGGAGTGGAAACGCTATTGCCGACGCGCGTGCTCGATACCTTTAGTCCGCCACGGAAAGATTATCTGGCGATCGACGAGAAAGTTCGCCACGGGGCGTTGTAATTTTCCTGTGCGAGACCTATTTGTTCGGCGCGCCCGGCGGTCGCGCCCTACCACCGCGCAAAACCTATTTCCGCTGATCGACAAAGATTTCCCAGCGCTTTACGCTCTCCAGTTTTAGAACGCCTTTCTGGAACCAGGGATCGTTTTTCAATTTCTGCAGCACTTCATTTTCGTCTTCAGCGTTGACGATTAAAAGAGCGCCATGCGGCATCCCGCTTTCATCGACCAATGGGCCGCCCATCAAAATGAAGCCGTCGTCAACGAACTTATCGACGAACACGACGTGCTCGTCCCAAAAAGGCTGCTCTCGCGTGCCCTTCGATGGATCGCTATTGGGACCGGCCGAAGAAATTGCCAGGAACGTTTTCTTCATGACAAACGAACTTCAGACGCGCGTGCACGAGGTCAACCTTTTGGCTCGTCTGCGACCCGCAGCACAACTTTTCCCCGTGTGTGATGCGTCGCAGCCTGTTGTTGCGCGGCGATCGCTTCGCTCAACGGTAGGACCTGCGTCACGATTGGTTTGATTTTGCCGGCATCGATCAGTTGCGCGATCTCTGTGAAATCCTCGGCATCGGGATAGACGGAGATACCCGTGCCGCGAATCTCGTATTTCTTCAGCTCGGCGGGATCGGGTCGCGCGACCAACGACATCACAATGCCGCCTTTCTTCACCACGGCGTACGAACGCGCGAGTGTGTCTTTACCCACAGGATCGAGCACAACGTCCACGTCCTTCGCGACATCTTCGAACTTTGTCTTCGTATAATCCACCGCCACGTCTGCGCCGAGTTGTTTAAGAAGGTCCTGGTTTGCGGTCGACGCAGTGGCAATGACGCGGGCTCCCCGCGCTTTTGCGATCTGGATCGCGAAGCTACCGACGCCGCCTGAGCCGCCGTGAACCAGAACGGTTTGGCCCGGTTGTACCTTCGCGACGTCGACCAAAGCCTGCCACGCGGTCAATGCGCCCATCGGTACTGCGGCGGATTCTACAAAGTTGAGAGACTTGGGTTTCGCAGCCACTTCCGATTCTTTGACCGTGACGTAACCCGCCCAGCCTCCACCAAAAGTTGGGTAACCGTAAACTGCCTCGCCCACTTTGAGCTTCGTCACGTTTGCGCCGGTCTTTTCGACGACGCCTGCTATGTCGTAACCAGGGATCAATGGCAGGTGGGTCCCGAATTCCCGCGCATATTTACCGCTGAGCGTGAGAGGATCTGCTGGATTGACGCTACTCGCGATCACTCGCACAAGGGCTTCATCTTCGTTTG
>JBKPRQ010000178.1:0-9683 GCA_046734635.1 Verrucomicrobiota bacterium | reverse complement strand
GGCACAATTCTTCGTACCACTGATGGAGGGGCTGCCTGGCAAAGCATTACCAGCAGTGTGGTAGACACTCTTAGATCAGTGTCCTTTAATGGGACAAACGGAATTTGTGGAGGTGATTCGCAAGACATTCTTTACTCAACTGACTCAGGGGCGTCGTGGCAGATCAGCCAGAGTGGATTCTTTGGCGGCGGATTCCCTGGCGCCCAGATGTTGAGCGCTACTACAGGATTTGTCGCGGGACAGAATTCGATTTTTCAAGGTTTGCTTGGCAATACAACTGACGGAGGAGTCAGTTGGAACTTCCAGCCCTTCTATTTCGACGGAAACGAAGGTGGCGCTAATGACGTGTTCTTCTTCGATCAAACCAGCGGCCTCGTCTCAGGAACTATTTTCGACGGACGAGGCGCTCTCGCGAGAACAACAGACGGCGGACTGAATTGGTCGACGACACTTTACGATCAGTCTATAGAAGGGCTTTCTTTTCCGACAACCGCCAGTGGGTTTGCTGTTGGCTCGGGCGGCAGAATCCTGCACAGCACAGACAGTGGGACCACCTGGGCAGATCAAACAAGCGGCAGCTCTGCAACCCTTCATGATGTCTCGTTCGCCAACGACGCATTGAGAGGCATCACAGTTGGCGATGGAGGCGTTATTCTACGGACGACAAGTGGTGGTGAACCATCCCCAACTCCCAGCCCAACGCCTACAGCGACGCCCATTGTCACTCCAAGACCTACTCCGACACCAAGGTCTCGCCCAACGCCGAAGCCTCGCCCCACTCCTCCTCGACTAACCCGCTGATCACGTTACTAACCCACAATCTAAACAATGAAACACAAATCCAACCGCGCCTTTTCTAATCCCCGCCTTTTAATATGTCTGTTCTTTGTGTTACTGAGCGTCTCGCTTGCGCTCGTTGGCACAGGTGCCACCTCGAAAGCGTCTCGCGACACAAAGAGATCGACAGGTTCCCCGCAGACTGCAGCCACTCTTGGAGATCGTCCGGACCGTTATCTGGATGAAAAAGGAAATCGTGCCGTCGGTGCAAACCACGGAGCTGGTCTAAGAATAAAACATGATGGCGAAAGACCCGTCGGAAGTGGTGCATGGGCTTCACTTGGGCCGCCGGGTGGTGATGTGTTTGATGTGGCTGCTTCGACGGTTGATCCCAATATCGCCCTGGCTGGTCTCGCACCGGGTGGCAGCTTCGGAGGTACACTCTATCGTTCTAGTGATGGCGGTAACACATGGTCGCAGGTGCCGCCTCTAAACGGAACCAGTGTCTTCGATATCGAATTCGCGCAAGACGGCACTGCCTTTCTCGGAACTCAGGACAGTGTCCGGAAGAGCACGGATGGCGGTCTAACCTGGGTAACGCTGAACCTTGGAATTGGCGCCAACGACCAGGTCTTCGATGTGGCACTCGACCCGACAAATTCCTTGATCATGTGGACAGGAATAGCCGACGCCGCCGGCTCGCAACCAGTTAATGTCATGCGCTCGACCGATGGGGGCGCTACATGGGGAAATCGCACGCCGCCGCTCGCGGCGCCGATATCGTGTCGCGCAATTGCAGTCGATCCAAGCGATTCAAACACGGTCATTGCCGTTTTCGGAGGCGACTTTGGAGGCGGCGAGGTGTGGGTTACTACCGACGGTGGAGACTCGTGGATGGATCGATCGGCTGGTCTGCCCGGCAATCCGCTGAACGCGGTGGTTTATGATGGCACACGTCTCCTTGTTGGCGGCGGGTTGCTGTTTGGCTCACAGTTCGTCGGTCTGTATGAGTCCCCTGATTTAGGTGTTACCTGGACCCCTTTGCATGACGGCACCTGGCCAGTTCTGGTCGTCGAAGATATTGCCGTTGATTCCAATGACTCTGCGAGAATTTTTGCGGCGATAGATGGCGGCGGTGTTAACCGAACCACGGACGGTGGTGCTACATGGCAGATCGGCACCGGAGGGACCGAAGCGCTGGCCGGGCGCTCGATTCGTTTTCGGCCGGGGGACTCGCAAGAACTGTTCCTCGGCACTAGTTCACTGGCAGTGTTTCATTCTACAGACGGTGGTGACACCTTTGTTCAGTCTTCGGAAGGAATTTCCGAACTAGATCTCTTTTCGATCGACGCTAGCCCGCTCAACCCGGATGAAATCGCAGTCGCATTCCAGGGTCAAAACAACGGCGGCACCTTGTCTTCTGCCGACGGTGGAGCGACCTGGCAGTTGGAATCAGCGCCGCCAACGCGTTACAGCGCAGTGCGCTTTGCTCCAGATGGCACCCTCTATGCGATTTCAACTGGCCCTTCGACAGTGGCCCCAGAGGGGTTATACCGGCGCGAGGGCAACGGGAGTTGGACTTCACTCGGCCCGGACCAGGGGCCTTTGTATGAATCCGATCTCGATACAATGCGCTTCAGCAACAACAATCCCAATCTCATTCTGCTCGGCGGCGCCGACTTCGGAGTAGCAGGTTTCGAGGGAACAATCTGGCGCAGCACTGACGCCGGAGATAGTTGGACGAAGGTTTACGAGCTTGGCGATTTTCATCGGATAAGTGACATTGAAATTGTCGAGGACGGCACCGATCAGAACATGGTGGCGTCTTGGAGCAGCGAATCGGGGGATAACATAGGCGGTGCCCTGCGCTCGACCGATGGCGGCGCATCCTGGTTCGATTCGTCCAGCGGTCTGCCGGCCTTCTTCCGAGGTCCGCGATTGTGTGCGTCGCCCAGTAATCCGCAGACCCTCCTCATATCCGCCTGGCTTAGCTTCCAGTCGGGTGGTCTCTTCCGCACTACTGACAGTGGTGCGACCTGGACTTCTACAGGCTTCACAGGAAACCAAACTGTCGGTGACGTTGCCTGTCATCCGACTGATGACCAGACACTCTTTGTAACCCAATTAAGCGGCGGAGACGCTGTGCTGCGCTCGCAGGACGGTGGCACCACATTCTTGCCTTTCGCAAACGGGCTGGAGAACGCCGTTGCTCCGCGTGAACTGGCGTTTGCCGGCGATTCCCGGTTACTGCTAGCCAGCGCCAAAGGGAGTTATGCCACAGATCTTGGGACAGCTACACCGACACCTACACCTACAGTAACACCGACACCGCCACCACCTACACCTACACCAAGCACGACGCCAACTCCTATTCCGTCAGGGACACCAACACCTTCTCCAACATCGACGCCAAGAGCGACACCGCGGCCTCGACCGACGCCTCACCCGCGCCCTACGGCGCCGTAGTAGCAATCGGACAGCTTATGTTACGCGATGCACATCAAGGTGGAACGGTCGCCGCGGCGACTCCCCAACTACGAAACTGTCTGAGTCCACAGATTTTAACGGCAAAGCCAGCCATCACGAACTATGAGTAAGCACGAGCCGGAACCATTATGAAAAATCCTCGATCAGGGTTTTTGTTAATTCTACCTCTTATCGCGATCAACCTAATACAGCTCGCGCAAGGACAGCCACGGAGTAGCAGGGAATCCCAGATCACCTCTCAGACGTCGAGCAACTCTCAGACGTCGAGCAACACCGCCGGCACAAAGACCTTCGTAAGAGTCCACGACACCGCTGAACGTTCGGAGATTGCGTCGCCACAGCAAAATTACGGAGTTAGCGGCGCTCTCGCTCCATCTGGGACCATTTGTGGCGTCGAGTCCCGCGCCGCACACGGCCAGGTCGCGCCTAACACCAATGGTGGAACGCTAAATCCGCTGGCGTTCTTCAATCCTAGCACAGTCAATGCGTCTGGCAGTGTCGCCTTTAACTCGCAAGTGGATGGCTCAGACCGTAATCAGGGTGTGTTCGTTGCTGACTCGGACGGCACAATCAGGGCCATCGCAATTGGCTGTGGCGGCCTCGGTGGCGGCGGAGACACAACTTCAATGTGCGGTGATGCTTCACCTATCGGCGGACATTTCGGTGGCTTCTTTACCGGCACCATCTTCACACCCGATATGAACGATGCAGGCGACGTAATCTTCTTCTGCGACGTAAACGGCGGCGATTCGCGGCGGGCACTGTTCCTTTACCAGGCCGCTTCCGGGCAAATTATCAAGATTGCTGCCGTTGGTGATCCTTCTCCGATTGGAGGCACATTTGGGGCAGTCGGTCCGGGCTCCATTAATAATAACGGAAAAGTTGTGTTCCTAGCGTCGCAGGAAGGTGAAACGATCAATAGCAACCTGTTCATGTGGGACAACGGCGTGGTGACAAAGGTGGCCGCCCTCGGTGATCCCGCGCCGGAAGGCGGAACATTTTCAGGCCTTGGCACTGAGAGCTTCGGCTTCCAGGATGGAACGTTCATTCCTACTGGTCCTGTACCTGACATCAATGATTCGGATCAGATCGCTTTCCGAGCCATCGTGACCGGTGGCATCACTGGACGCGGCATCATTGTCCGCACCGGCCAGGTCGATGAATGGTACATCAAGGTTCCTGATCCTACACCTATCGGTGGGACTTACTTTGATATGCAAGCCGCTTCGATTAACAACGCCGGACAGATTGCTTTCTTTGCTGATTACCGTCCCACTCCCGATACGTTCAACTCTGGTTGGTTCGCGGGAGCTCCTGGAAACTGGCGAAAAGTCGTCGTGTTCTTTGATACCATCGACGGCGGCCAATGCCTGGGCCTGGCGTTCTCCCGTAATCCGATGCAGACGATCGATGCAGCAGGGAACGTAGTGTTCTGGGCCAATCTTGATAGCAACGGCACATCCGACCGCCTTGTGCTGGGCTTGACCGACGGCAACCTGCTGATCGCTGCGCGTCGCGGTGATCCCACACCTATCGGAGGTACGTTTGGGTCAATGGATGCCTGGCCAGCGATAAACGGTAACATTGGTACGGTCAACCCGGCGACACCCGGCGCCCAAAACGGTGCACTTAGCGCGCATATGGTTTTCAATCACTGTCCAAGTGGGTCACCTACCCCGACACCTAGTATACCACCGCCAACGCCTACACCGACGGCTACAGCTACGCCTAGCACCACGCCAACGCCGACGGCAACAGCAACTCCCACGTCGACCGCCACTGTCACGCCAAGGCCTACTCCAACGCCCAGGACTCGCCCGACACCCAGATCGCGTCCGACGCCGCCGGGTTAACGCAAGGCGGTCGACATTCTTAAACAGCCATGAACATTGCGCGCCTGAAACTGCCTTTGTTTATTTGGATTCTTAGCGGGGTCTGCGCACTGACACCGATCACCCATGCAGGAGAGTCTGGAGCTCCTATCACAGCGCATCTATCTAACAAGGTGACGGCTGGTCTCCCTTCCGGGCAGTGGGTGTGGCAAAATCCATTACCACAAGGTAACACGCTGCAAGATTTTTCCTTTATAGATACCAATAACGGATTTGCAGTTGGAGCCAGGGGGACAATCCTCAAAACAACAGATGGCGGAAACAATTGGCAAATACTGGCAAGCGGGACGGACGACGATCTTTATAGCGTCGCTTTTACGGATCCGAACATCGGAACAGTTGTAGGCAATTTTGGAGCCATTCTAAGAACGACAGACGCAGGAAATCATTGGACGATTCAGAGAGACGGAATGGCGGACGTCTTATTTGGCGTTTCTTTTACGGACGCGGATAACGGGACTGCCGTGGGTTCAGATGGCTTGATTCTGAAAACCACAGACGGCGGCGCTAACTGGACTACTCAAGCAAGCGGGACAGCCAGCTTTCTTAATGACGTATCTTTCACAGACGCCAACAATGGCACTGCAGTTGGTGACAGTGGGACAATTCTCAGAACCACAAACGGAGGAACCAACTGGGTTAGCCAGGCAAGTGACACAACAAATAACCTTAACGGAGTTTCTTTCACGGACGTCAATACGGGCACTATTGTTGGATCGAACAGCACTATTCTCAGGACGACAGATGGTGGGACCGATTGGTTCAGCCAGGCCAGTCCAATCCCCTCTGACCTTCACGACGTTTCTTTCACAGATGCAAATACCGGAACGGCCATTGGCCCTGTCGGTTTGATTCTCAGAACAACCGATGGAGGAAGTAACTGGATCAGTCAAACAAGCGGAAGTTTACAAATACTTTACGGAGTCTCTTTCGTAGACGCTAACAATGGCATCGTAGTCGGGTTTGCGGGAGAAATTCTGACAACTACAGACGGGGGATCTAACTGGACTACCCAAACGCGTGGTACAACTCAGACGCTTTTCGGAGTAACATTCACCGATCTAAATACAGGTACTGCTGTCGGAGCCTCCGGAACAATTCTCAGAACGACAGACGGAGGAAATACCTGGATTAGCCAAACAAGCGGAACATTTAGTCAGCTTAACGAGGTTGTTTTTACTGATGCGAACACAGGAACCGCAGTTGGTGAAGGAGGCACTATTCTTAGAACCACCGACGGCGGAAATGAGTGGAATAGCCAGGTAAGCGGAACGACCAATCTCCTGTTTGGCGTTTCTTTTGCGAACGCAAACACAGGGGCTGCCGTTGGCGCTGAAGGTACTATCCTTAGGACGACAAATGGCGGCACTAATTGGGACACGCAAATAAGCGGCACGACAAATTTCCTCTTTGGCGTTTCGCTCACCGATGCGAATACCGGGACCGCGGTGGGCGCGGGCGGAACAATCTTAAGAACAACTAATGGAGGAACCAGCTGGGATATGCAAACCAGTGGGACGACAGTTCCTCTTCACGGAGTTGCGTTTCAAAATGCGAATATTGGCACAGTGGTTGGGAATAGCGGTACGATCCTCAAAACCACCGATGGCGGCAGCCATTGGATGGCTCAAGACAGCGAAACAACCGACCACCTGTGGGACGTTTCCTTTTCCGACGCAAATAATGGAACGGCCGTTGGCGAAGGAGGCACGATCGTGAGGACAACAGATGGAGGCGGTAGCTGGATTGTAGAGAACAGCGGTACATTTAATATTTTGTACGACGTGTCTTTTATTGATGCTAACACAGGTACGGTTGTTGGCGACATCGGCACGATTCTCAGAAGAACAGGATCTGGGCCAACTCCAACACCGACGCCAACAGCAACGCCCAGCGCTACGCCTCGAGTAACTCCCCGGCCGCGACCCACTCCCCGACCGCGTCCTACCCCGCCGGGATAAGCCAAAAACTGACAAGCAATCCTCAAGTCAGCCAAAATTGTGAAGCTTAGCAGTTTGAAAATTTCTTTGTTATTGTTCGGCCTGGCGGGCGTCTCCGCAACGTGGCTCTCAATTAGGACCGGCTATGCTCGAAGCCTCGGTCCAATCAAACCGTCGAATCGTGTTAGCGTCGGCTCATCAGCCGCGCGCTGGGTCTGGCAGAATCCTCTCCCTCAGGGGAACACGCTGTACGGTGTGTCTTTCACGGATGCCAACACAGGAATAGCCACTGGTGACAACGGCACCATCATCCGAACAACCAATGGCGGTAACAGCTGGGTAATTCAATCGAGTGGGACCACAAATACGTTGTACGGGGTTTCGTTCACTGACACAAATCACGGGACGGCCGTTGGGGCTTCCGGCACCGTCGTCACGACAACCGATGGCGGTAACACATGGTCCAGCCAAACGAGCGGGACGACCGATGGTCTCCTGGCCGTTTCGTTTTCGGATGCCACCATCGGAACAGCCGTTGGCGAGAATGGAACAATCGTCAGGACTACGGACGGAGGAAGTACCTGGGTCAGCCAGACAAGCGGAACAACGAATAATCTCAATGCCGTTTCGTTCACCGATGAAAGTAACGGGACGGCTGTAAGCTGGTATGGACTAATCCTCAGAACAACGGACGGCGGAGCTAATTGGGTTAGTCAAACAAGCGGGACGGAGAGTTTTCTCTATGGCGTCTCATTTACCGACGCAAACAACGGAACAGCTGTAGGCGAGGGTGGCACGATCCTCAGAACGACAGACGGCGGAGCTAACTGGATTGCGCAGACGAGTGGGACCACAAGTTTTCTTTGGGGCGTTTCTTTTTCTGACACCGACAATGGAACAGCTGTTGGTAGCGACGGAACCATCGTGCGAACAACGAATGGAGGAAACACCTGGGTTCCACAAACAAGCGGGACGACTAGCACGCTTATTGCGGTTTCATTTGCTGACGCGAACGTTGGCACGGCTGTTGGTAATTCAGGCGTGATCGTTGGAACAATCGATGGAGGAACCAACTGGGTTAGTGAATCAAGTGCAGTGACTACTACTTCGCTGGAGGATGTTTCCTTCACTGATGCGAATAATGGGACGGCCGTAGGTGATGAGGGGACTATCCTTCGAACGACAAACGGTGGGAACACATGGGTCAACCAGATCAGTGGAATAACCAGCACCCTTCTAGGAGTCTCCTTTGCGGATGCGAATAACGGGACGGCTGTGGGTGAGTTTGGCACGATCCTGAGAACCACAAACGGGGGGAACGACTGGATCCCGCAGGTAAGCGGAACAATCGCTGATCTCTGGGGCGTCTCTTTTACCGATGCAAATAATGGAACAGCGGTTGGATTTGATTTTAACACGGTTACAGGTGTAATTCTGAGGACAACGGACGGAGGAGATACTTGGACAAGCCAATCAAGCGGGGCTTTGATTCCTCTCATCGGTGTTTCCTTCACGGATGTTAACACGGGAACAGTTGTGGGCGGGGCTGGCATAATTCTCAGAACAACAAATGGCGGGAACGACTGGGTCCCTCAGACAAGCGGAACTAAGTCTGATCTCACACGAGTCTCCTTCACGGACGCAAATAATGGGACAGCTGTAGGTCAATTTGGGACGATCCTCAGAACTACAGACGGCGGGAGTCATTGGTTGTCGCAGCAAAGTGGAACAACCGAGTTGCTCGCCGGGGTTTCTTTTACCGATGCCGACCACGGAATTGCCGTCGGCACGCGTGGTATCATCCTCCGGACAACAGACGGCGGTGAAACCTGGCTGCCTGAGACCAGCGGAACAGGCTATGATCTTTCGAGAGTTTCCTTAAACACGGCTGTCGGATTCGGTGGTACGATCCTGAGGAGAGAGTTAGTCCAAAGGCCGACTCCCACACCCAGGCCCATCCCCACACCAAGGCCGCGTCCTGCCATTCCGCGTTAGGGCTAGCGTTCGCTTCGAGGGTTATGAGGGGACTTCTACGATGAATCGAAGCAAAACGAACGCTCAACCACGATTCGCATCTCGTAAAAAAGCGCCACCAGGCGTTAAGAATTTTCAGCAAGTTAACCACAAACCATAAAATATAACCCTGACACACCTATGCGAGTAACAAATCCAAGAATCCCAATGACTATCCTGGGCCTTGCAGCTTTCTGCGGACTCCTACTGGCCATCCACACCGGACAAGCCCGAAGTGGCGCAGTACCTGCCATCTCGCCTAAGCTTTCGGCTGGCTCTATAGGTTCTCGGTGGCACTGGCAAAATCCTCTCCCACAAGGTAACAATCTTCGAGGCGCTTCTTTTGTGGACGCAACCACTGGTACCGTCGTGGGCGAATACGGAACGATTGTGCGGACGACGGATGGCGGAACCAGTTGGGCCATTCAAGCCAGTGGCACAACACAGACTTTGTGGGCCGTTTCGTTTACAGATGCAAATAACGGAACGGCTGTCGGCGAAGGCGGCACTATCGTTTCAACGACAGACGGCGGTGCTAATTGGGTGCCGCAGGCAAGCGGAACGAGCCTTAACC
>JBKPRQ010000177.1:0-5172 GCA_046734635.1 Verrucomicrobiota bacterium | reverse complement strand
ACGCGATCCTTAGTGCCGTCTCGTGGGCTCGGAGATGTGTATAAGAGACAGGGCCGTGGTCTCGCAGTTCGGGTAACTATCGTTATCTAACGCGGTCCGTCATCGAAGCGATCCGACGCGCGCCGGTGAAACGGCGTCGCTGGCAATTCATTGTAGTGCACAATAGCGGCACGCGGCAGGGAAATGCACGCGTGTTTGATTATTATCATCGGCACGTGCGCCGGATGCAGAATGGTCTCGCCTATCATTTCGTGATCGGGAACGGGACATCCACTGGGAACGGCCAGATCGAAGTCGGCGATCGTTGGCGCCGCCAGATCAACGGCGGACACGTGCACAGCGATTATCTAAACAACATTTCGCTCGGCATTTGTCTGGTCGGCGATTTTAATCGCGGCCAGCCGACGCGCGCGCAGCTTGACTCATGCGAGGAACTTGTTCGCTATCTGCGAGACCGCTGCGGTAAGACCGACAGAGGCGCGATTCCTGTGCGGCCACATCGCGAAATGAATCCACCGCGTTGGGCGACTGATTGCCCAGGCGATGATTTTCCGTACTCGTGGTTTCGCAGGTTTTAGTACGCATGTCACAATGGTAGGGACGGACCGCTGGGCCGTCTGTTACATTTCGGCGCGCGCGCGGCGGTCGCGTCCTACCAAAAATTGCATTTCCAACCAGAAAGCGTCACTTGCGGTCGGCGACGATCAGATTGGCTTCCTTGTAGTTCCACCGGTAGCCGAATCCGAAGTCAACCGGCGGGGGATTGCCTTGCCGAAAAACTTCCTGCAGCCTCGGCTGAAAATGTTGTTTGAAGAGGTCGATCGGTCCGAGATAAACGCCAAAAAGGCGCAGGTTCCATTTGTTTGGATCGAAATAAGCCAGGGGAATTCCGGAATCGTCCTGCACGATTCGGTTGCTGTGGTCGAGGATGAAATTCCGAATCGTTGCGAACCCCTGCTCAAACATCAGATACGAAGACGACTTCAAAAAACTCGAGCCGGTCCCGAGTCGTTGACAAAATTTCAAGAAACCCGGCGTGGACTTAATGCCACCATCTGAAATATCGGTGGTGAAATAATACAGCGTTTGTGAATTGCCCGATTGATTGTCGGTATAACGGATTCGCACTCCTGGAATGCTACCGCCGTTTTTTCCCGGCGCGGCGTCGACAAATGCGCCGTTGCTGTTGAGCGAGCCAAACGCGACGTTCGTTAGCGACTTATCGGCGCGTGCGATAAAGACATAGAGAATCGGCAACACGCCATTGAGGTTCTGTTGTTGCAGATCGACTTTCATGTTTTTGGTGATGAAGTACGTCGTGCTCAGCGACGATTTCATCGCGTTTTCCAGATTGCCCAGGGCGCCGGAGAGGTTCGGGATGCGCAATGGATCAGGAGGCGGCCCCATGGATTCCTTCCCGCAAAGCACGTACACCGAAGCGTTGGGAAAAAATTGATCGACGTACAAAAAATCCGGACCGCTGAACATGTAAAATGCGACCGGAGTCGGCTGCATCGTTTCTGGAATATTAATGGTTTGCCAGGCATGCAGCCTTTCAACTTGCCGTTGTCTAAGTTTGGTAAACTCGCCTTCGAAAAAAGCGGCATGCGCCTGCCACGCCGGATCGCGCGTGAGCGGCGCGAGTGGAGAATTCTCGGGAACAGGCATCCCGGCCAGGAACCGTGCAATGTCATTGGGTCCGGCAGCGGCCGGCGCCACGGGCATCACTGGAATCGCGCGAGGCGCGGTCTGAGGAATCTGTTGCGCGGAAACAGTGAGAACGTTCGCCAAGATCATTGCCAGGAACAAAGCGGCGGAGCACCACCGCGCTCCAAAACGTTCCCGCGATTTCCGCGCTTCATCCGTGCTTGCCTTTTGGAGTGCGCGCGCTGCTGCGCCGCATTCGATTCTCTCTGCAATCTCGAAATGGTCGTTGTTTCTCAAGAATTGGATTTTCATACGGAGCGTCGAGCGCCGTTTCGTGCGAAAAAATAGAGCAGCACACCAGCGGCTGCAGTCGCGAGTCCCGCCAGAGATTCGACGGGCTTCGAGCGCAGCAGATAAAACATCATCCACATGGTTAGCACACTGAAAATAATCGGGGGCAACGGATACGCCCAAACCCGGTAAGGCCGCGCGAGTTCCGGACGCGTGGCGCGCAACACCATCACGCCTGCCACAGTGAACAGCGAGCAGAGCAATAGGGTAAATTGAGCGTATTGCATGACGCTTTCAAAGCTGCGAGTAAGCAAAAGAACATTGACGACAAGCAACTGCAGTACAATGGCGTTGGTCGGAATACCCTGAGGATTCTTACGGCTAACCGTGCGCAGCAACGAATGATCTTCGCCCATCGACATTGTGACACGCGGTCCGACCCATGTCATTGAACTGATTGCGGAAATCAGGCCGAGACAAATGACCGCGCCCGCAACTCGCCCGCCGTCCGTCCCAAAAATGTGTTTTCCAGCGATCAACGCTACTTCAATCTGACCTTTCAATTCATGGATCGGCGTCGTAGCGAGGAAGACGGCATTGAGCAACACGTAGATCACGATTACGAGGCCTGTTCCGGTCAATAATGAGCGCGGCACATTTTTTTCCGGCGTCTTAATTTCCCCTGTGATGTAGGCCGCTGCGTTCCAACCCGAGTACGAGTACATCACAAAAACCAGCGCCACCGCGAACTGTTCACCGAAGATCGTCATCGCATCGCCGTGCGCGGGCAAAAAGCTGATGGGCTGCTTTGTCTGCACAAATAATCCGGCGGTAATCAACGTGCCAATCAGAAGCAGTTTTATAGTCGTAGCGAGATTTTGAAACGCGCTTCCAATCTGAAGGTTTCTAAAATGGAAAGCGGTTACTACCCAAACAACAACAAATGATAGAAGAACCGGCGAACCAACACCAAAGACTCCCACAAAATATTTCCCGAACGCCATTGCCGCCAGCGCGATCGGCGCAGCAAACCCAACGGTGGCGGAAACAAATCCCGCCATGAATCCGAGCGCGGGATGATAAATCTGCGATAGAAAATGGTATTCACCTCCCGATCGCGGGAGCGCGGCGCTGAGTTCACCATAACAAAGCGCGCCGCAAAGCGCGGTGATTCCCCCAATGATCCAAAGCATAAGTAGCGGAAATCCCGACTGAATGTCCGCCAGTTGAAAGCCAAGGCTGGTGAAGATGCCAGTGCCGATAATGTTGGCAATAACGATGGAACATGCTGTGGCGAATCCAATAGTCCGCCGCGGCGTTCGCGACTTCACGTATCTAGACTCAGCACCTGTAGTCATCTCCCGATCGACAATCTCGAAATTAGCAGGACTCGCGAATTCTTTTGAAGTGCTCTTCGAGTTCATAATTGGCGAGTGAGGTTGCGGGCGCGACGTGCCGATCGGCGTCGAAAATTCGTAGTGGCTTAGAATGAGCGGAGAGTCACATCTCTGGATTTTCCCGAGTTGTCAGAAACCATTCCCGGCATCACGTTGAAAGTAGCATGAACCCATCGCTCTCCATCGAAACGGCCACCCAGCTCGCAGTCTTTCTTGCAAATCGTCCCGGGGCACTTGCGCGCGTGTGTGAAGCGCTGGCAAAAGCAGAAATTAACATCCACGCGCTGGCTACTTCGGATACGGTCGATCACACCGTGGTGCGCATGGTAGTAAGCGATCCGACCAAGGCGCTTATGCTTCTGGGCGAGGCAGGCGTGCTCGCGCTCGAAACGGACGTGTTGATGATCGAAACCACGAGTCAACCAGGCGTGCTGGCGAAAATTGCCGAGCGACTCGCAGAAACTGAAGTGAATATCGAATATGCATATCTCGCCGGGGGTCGCGGAGTGGAAAAAGGCCTAATCGTTCTCCGGCCATCGGATGTGGAAAAAGCGAAGCGTGCCCTGCAGGATTTGTAAGATGCCGGCTACCGGCGTATCTCGATCGTCGTTCCGTCCGGCGTCACACGCCAGAGTTCCTCGATCTCTTCGTCGGTGAGCGCGACGCAACCCGCAGTCCAATCCTTCCAACGATGAAAGGCGCCAATCCAGCCGTGCCCGTTCTGAATTCCGTGAATCATGATATCTGAACCCGCCGAGACGCCGTTCGCAGCCGCACGCTGATTGTCTTCATCTGACGGGTAAGAAATGTGCAGCCCGAGGTGAAAATTGCTTTGCGGGTTTCTGCTATCGATCCTGTAAATTCCCTCCGGCGTCTTCATGTCACCCTCCTTCTGCTTTGCATCGAGCGGATTCCGACCTAACGCAATTCGATAACTCTTGATCTGGGTGCCATTGCGAAAGATCGACAATTTCTTCGCCGATTTTTCCACAACAATCCGATCGATTGCTGTTCCCACGGGCAACGGATGCCAATTGTGGTGGGCATAGAAGTACAGGACCAGGACAAGCGCGCAGAATGCAAGAAGCAGCGGCGTGATTTTGCGAATCACACCATGAGATTTCGACGCCTTAGCCAAAAAACGCAAGGGATACAGACCCGAACGGTCGCTTGGAAATTAACCGGCGGTGCTCGGGACGTGGCATCGGCATCTCTGCCGATCGAATTGGATTGGCTGAGAGCCAATGCCACCGATGTCTTGCCAATACGGATTCGATACCGGATAAATGCGCGGCGCATTTATGACTTCGGTACGCACCTTTTTAGGCTATCCATATCCACTCGGCGCGACCTGGATGGGAAACGGCGTCAACTTTGCCATTTTTTCCGAGCACGCTACAGGTGTTGAGCTTTGCTTGTTCGACAACGTCGAAGCCACTGAAGAAAACGTTCGTATCCCGGTCACGGAACATACCGATCATGTCTGGCACGTGTTCCTGCCGGATATGCGTCCGGGGCAGTTGTACGGTTTCCGGGTTTCGGGGCCGTACGATCCGGAGCGCGGTCTGCGTTTCAATAGTTCGAAACTCCTTCTCGATCCTTACGCGAAAGCCATCACCGGGGAGGTGAGCTGGGCCGATGAAATGTTCGGTTACGTCATTGGTGGCGAGAAGGAAGATCTAACGCAGGATTTCCGCGATGACGCGTGGGGTGTGCCCAAGTCGGTCGTCATTGATACTGGATTCGACTGGCAGGGCGATAAAAAGCCCGCCACGCCATTGCACAGTTCTGTGATCTATGAGGTGCACGTGAAAGGCTTCAGTAAACTGTGGCCTGA
>JBKPRQ010000176.1:0-22504 GCA_046734635.1 Verrucomicrobiota bacterium | reverse complement strand
GAGAAACCAAAGGAAAAGCAGCACCCAGAGCGGTTGCATGGCGCCGGAAGTGCCGACGCCACGTGGAATGAAAATGTAAGTGACCAACCGCCAGACTTCCCCTTGAAGAATTCGCGCGGGATCGAGATCGAGTGCCGAGCGGAAATTGGGATTCAACCACATTACCCCCCACACCAGCGCGGTGAAGACGATCACGATCCGGATCAATCCCGGAATAGCGAGAAAACCAAAGCGGCGTTCGAGTTTGTCGAGCAGAGACATCGCTCGCGACAGTAGCGCAACAATCCCTCACCTCAATCCTCTCTCTTTTGGAAGGGGAGAGGCCTGAGTCCCGTTCGTGGAAAATGCGAGCGCGACTGGATTCCTTTCTCTCCTCCTCGACCGGGGAGAGGATGAAGGTGAAGAGTCGAAATCGAGCCGCTCTTGATCATCCCGGAACGCTTGCGGAAGAAGTCGTGCAGTCTAGTTTGCTCGCGTGAGCGAAATTGAGCCGAGGAAGACACCGCTTTACGAAGAACACGTTCGGCTCGGCGCCAGAATGGTTCCTTTCTCCGGGTGGCTCATGCCGGTGCAATACACGAGCATCGTCGAGGAACATCAAGCCGTGCGAAATCATGCCGGAATCTTCGATATTTCGCACATGGGACAATTGATTTTGGAGGGAGCCGGCGCGCGCGAATGGCTCAACACCATGCTCACAAATAACGTCGACAAGCTCGATGTCGGGACGGGCCAATACACGTTTCTGCTGAACGAGCGTGGCGGCATTATTGATGACCTGATCGTTTATCGGGTTGGGGAACAGAAATTTCTGCTGGTCGTAAATGCTGCGCGCGCAGCGGAAGACTTTGCGTGGTTGCAAGAACACCTCAAGGACGACAGATCTGCCTGTAAGCTGATGAATCGGAGCGCGGATTTTGGCGGAGTCGCCATTCAAGGTCCGCGGATCGGCGAGTTGTATCACGCGCTGTTTGGCAGCGACGCTACACTTCCATCGCGAAATTCGATCGCCGATTTTCCATTTGATGGGTCGACTGTTTCCGTCGCCCGTACCGGTTACACAGGCGAAGACGGAATCGAAGTCTTCTTTCGCTCACAGGATGCAGCGAAGTTTTGGAACGCAGTGCTCGAAAAAGGAAAACCGTTCGGAATCAAGCCATGCGGTCTCGGGGCGCGCGATACGTTGCGCCTGGAAATGTGCTATCCACTGAACGGCTCCGATTTGTCGCCGGAGCGAAATCCGATCGAGGCAGGACTCGGATTCTTTGTCGATCTGACAAAACCAAACTTCATCGGGCGCAATGTCTTGCTCGAAACCAAAGAAAAAGGACCGCGCGAAAAGCTCGTGCCGTTTCGAATGAAAGAGAAAGGACCACCACCGCGACCGCATTATGCAGTGTTCGAGAATGGAGAACGCATAGGCGAAGTCACCAGTGGCACGCTTTCTCCGAGCTTGAACTGGGGTGTAGGAATGGCGTATGTCTCGACGGCACGCGCGAAAATTGGCGCGCAGATCGACATCGAAATCCGCGGACAAAAGTTTCCAGCCACAATAGAAAAAAAACCGCTCTACAAAAAATCATGAATGTCCCAGACCATCTGCTTTACACCGAATCACACGAATGGATTAAGCGCGAAGGCGACAACGTCCGAGTCGGGATCACCGATCACGCGCAATCTGAATTGACCGACGTGGTTTACGTCGAGCTGCCGAAGATGGATCGGCAGGCGAACGCCAAGGAAGCCATCGCAGTGGTCGAATCCGTCAAAGCCGCGAGCGACATTTACGCGCCGGTGAAAGGAACCATCGTCGAAGTGAACAAAGCGCTCGAAGCCGATGCGGGGCTGATCAACCGCGAACCGTATGGTCAGGGCTGGATTTTCGTTCTTAAACTCGACAACGCCGACGATCTTAAACAGCTGAAAGACGCGGAAGCTTACAAGAAGCAAATCGGTTAAGCATCCCCGCGGGTGAGAGCGCTCGCCGTGCAGCGACGCCGGAGTTCGTCGCGAGTCGCTTACCCCGAATGCGATCTGCTGCGATGAAGATCAAATACTTCAAATCAGCAAACGATTTTCGCAGATGGCTGGAGAGGAATCATGCGACCACGCAAGAGTTATGGGTCGGTTATTACAAGAAAAGCTCGAAACAGCCGAGCATGACCTGGCCAGAATCGGTGGATGAAGCGCTCTGCTTTGGCTGGATCGACGGGATCCGCAAAAGCGTCGATGATTTGCGTTACACGATTCGATTTACTCCCAGGAGACGGGGAAGCATTTGGAGCGCAGTCAACATCAAGCGGGCACAAGAATTGTGCGATAAAGGTTTGATGAAACCCACGGGCATGGCCGCGTTTAGCGCACGAAAAGAATACCGCTCGGGCATTTATTCCTACGAACAAAGAAGTGCCAACCTCGATGGACCTTACGAAAAAAAGCTGAAGCAAGACAAAGCCGCGTGGGATTTCTTTTACGCTCAGCCGCCCTCGTATCGAAAAGCAATCGGGTGGTGGATCGTCAGTGCGAAGCAGGAGGCGACCCGGCAGAAACGACTGCACAAGCTAATCAACGAATCGGCGAACAGGAAACGCCTGTTTTAGAAGCGATGGTTAGCCTTTCTTAATTACGAAACCGATATAACCCCAGCGGCCCCATTCGTGATGCGACGTCCGCTGGGCATCGCGGCGTCCGGTTTTCTTATCGTGCGCGTAAGTCTCAGCTACGAATTCGGCAAACGCAGCGTTCATCTGCACGTCGTGCGACACCAGCAATCCGCCGTCGCGCAGCCGCGGCCAAAATTGGCGAAACTCCCAGAGCATATGCCGATAGCTATGCGAGCTGTCGTGCAGAAACATATCGATGGATGACGGCAGCTCGTTGCGCTTGAGAAAATCTTCGAGTCTGCCGCGCATCGGCACGAAACCACCTGAGGGAGGTCGCAATTCGTCCGGAATCAAAGCGCCTTGCTCGCATTCCTGACTCAATTCAACACTGTACAGTTTCGCCGTGGTGAGCTTTTCATCAGCAAGCGCTTTCAAGATGAAAGCCGACGACATTCCAATGTATCCGCCGGACTCGACGATCACTGCTGGTCGGAGCCAACGGGTCAATCCATAAAGCGTTGCGCAATCAATCGCTCCCATCGCTCCTCCGCTACCGTATGCGTCACGGCGTCGGATCATATCAGCCGTGAAATCGCTTGTCCGAATTTCAGCGGCGAAACGCGCGACCGTGTCCCACATCCCGTAAAAAGACGGGCTTTGGATCTGAGATTCCTCTTTGGCTATCGCCCGCCGGGGCCACTGAAATTTGCGCATTGGTGTGAAAGCGAAAACATTCGCTGAACTCTTAATCGAGGCGAATCCTTATTTGTTGCCTCTTTTTAGCGTGCACTACGAATCATCGGGGAGCTTGTGGTCCCCCCAAGTCACCCTTTTCTCCTGGCTAAGCTGTGCTTAATTCATCCGTTCTCCCCATGAGCAGCAAATCGAAGCCGCGCGAGGCAGAGCTTAACTTTGAGGGCGCGCTGGATCGCCTCGAGAAAATTGTCGAGCATATGGAAAGCGGCAAACTCCCGCTGGAAGACCTCATCGTGCGCTATGAAGAAGGAATGAAACTGGTAAAAGTTTGCCAGGAACGACTTGCCAAGGCCGAGCAAAAGATCGAAATCATAGCTCGCAACAGCGCAGGGAAGACGATAGTTAAGGATTTCGAGCCCACACCGGAACCGGCTGCTCCGACCGAAGTGGTCGGTGAATCCGAAAGCACAAATGATGAAATCAAGCTCTTCTGAGTTGGCTCGGACCTCCGAGGCGACCACATCTCCAAAACGTCTGCTCGACGGGATCCAATCGCCCGCCGACATTAAAGCGCTCCGCGAACAGGATCTGCCTCAACTCGCACAGGAGGTGCGGGAAGAACTGATCAGAGTCCTTTCCCAAACCGGAGGGCATCTGGGCCCAAATCTCGGGGTAGTCGAACTGACAATTGCGCTGCATCGGGTCTTTAACACCCCGGGGGACCGATTCGTCATGGACGTCAGTCACCAAGGGTACGTCCATAAAATGTTTACCGGGCGCCTCGATCGTTTTAATACGATGCGCCAATTCGGTGGACTAAACGGGTTTCTTTTGCGCACCGAAAGTGAACACGATTGCTACGGTGCGGGTCATGCAGGGACCGCCCTATCAGCTGCGCTCGGCATGGCGGTTGGACGCGACCTCCGAGGTGGGGACGAAAACATCGTCGTGGTGGCGGGCGACGCCGCATTGACGTGCGGGATCAGCTACGAAGCGCTCAACAATGTCAAAGCGCACACCAAGCGTTTCATAGTCGTGCTGAACGACAATGAGTGGTCGATCGCAAAAAATGTCGGAGCGATTGCAAACTACCTTAACAGCATCGTGACGAATCCGACTTACGCGCATCTGCACGACAAGGCGCGCGATTTCATCCAAGCGATTCTTGGAAAAACGGGCGTGCAGCTCGCACACAAAGTAGAAGAAAGCGTCAAGGGGTTGCTGGTGCCAAGCGTCATTTTCGAGGAACTCGGCTTACGATATTACGGACCAATTGACGGACACGATATTCCATTGCTCATCCGCACTTTTGAGTTTTTGAAAACTCAGGAAGAGCCGGTCCTATTGCACATTCTCACGCAGAAAGGCAAAGGATACGAGCCAGCGCTCAAGCAACCGGATAAATTCCACGGGCTCGGCAAATACAAGATTGAAAGCGGCGAGACCGCGCCGACCCCTACGCCGACTTATTCGGAAATTTTCGGCAAGACGCTCGCGAAATTCGCGGAGACGAATCAGAAGCTCGTTGCCATTACAGCGGCGATGCCAAGCGGGACTGGTCTTTCACATTTCACCAAAGCCCACCCCGGCCGGTACTTCGACGTCGGGATTGCGGAGGAGCACGCCACGCTTTTCGCCTGTGGTCTGGCGACGCAGGGATTACAACCGTTCCTGGCGATTTACTCCACATTTTTCCAGCGCGCGTACGACATGGCGATTCACGATATCGCCATCCAGAACTTGAACGTGAAATTGTGCATGGATCGCGCCGGATTAAGCGGCGACGACGGCCCGACGCACCACGGTTTATTTGATATTGGTTACCTGCGACATGTCCCGAACTGGGTACACATGCAGCCAAAGGATGAGGATGAATTCGTCGATATGCTCTGGACCATGGCGCACTACAACTCCGGTCCAATCGCTGTTCGCTACCCGCGTGGATCGGGAACAGGCGCAAAGGTGAAACCGGAGCCGAAGCTTCTTGAGATCGGCAAGGCGGAGGTCGTGCAACACGGCCGCGACGTGGCGATCTTCGGGTTAGGTAACATGTTTGAAGTGGCTGAGGAAGCCGCACGCAAACTGGAGGAAAAAGGAATTTCCGTCGCGCTCATCAATCCGCGTTGGATCAAACCGATGGATACCGGCACGCTCGAATTCTTTGCACGCAGCGTTGAAGTCGTCTGCACGATCGAAGATCACGTCTTGCACAACGGTTTTGGCTGCGCTGTCATGGAACATTTGCACTCGCAAATGATCAACACGCCGGTGGTGCGTATCGGCTGGCCCGATCAATTCATCGAGCACGGCGCGGTCCCGCTGCTGCGCAAGAAACACGGCATTACCGCCGACGCATTGGTAGAAAAAGTTCTGCCGCTGCTGCAGAAGAAGTCGAAGCTTAAGCCTTCCGTCGCCTGAAATTGGCCCCTCGGCGTTAGCGGGCGCTACCGAGCAGACTGTAAAGAGCGAAGGGCGCCTTCGTTTCCGAAAGCGCCCTTCATATTTTCGATGGCGATAAGCCGAATTCTGTCCGGCCAATTTCTCAGCCAGGATGATCATTTATCTCTCCCATCCCGCAATCGCGGGACGAGAGCCCGATGAGTTTTCGGCGGTCATAGACCGCCGCTACAGCACCGTGATGCGACGATACCCGAGGATATTTAGCGGGCCGGCTGCCCTTCCTCTGTTTTGTCTTGCACCGCATGGGGTTTTTCGTGCCTCGCGAATTGCTTCGCGAGCGGTGAGCTCTTACCTCGCCTTTTCACCCTTGCCTGTCATTTGTTGCCAAAGAACCGGCGGTATCTTTTCTGTGACACTCTCCGTCACCGCAATTTTTCAACTGCGATGCCCGCGTGTTTTACGCGGCATGCCGCCGTATGGTGTTCGGACTTTCCTCCAGCAACCCCGAAAGCTTTCGGGGCCACCAGCGATCATCTGCCATCGGGTGGTAGTTTATCACAATTGCTCCCGAAGAAAAGAGAACCGCGGATTACGCGGATGAAAACGGATGCAAAAATTCAAAACGGCGCGCGCACGGTCATGAAGAAAATCGAGATCATGACGAGCGCGATAAATAGTTTGCCGACCATGGCACCCAGATTTCCCAGCAAGCTTCCCCATCCGGCCCGACCGGCATCAATCATTCGTTTACCGGCGATGAATTCGCCTGCAACCGCGCCAATCACCGGACCGAGGAACAGACCGGCGATTCCGAAGAAGACACCGATTAGTGCTCCAACGACCGCCCCAAACATTCCCCACTTTGTCGCTCCGAAATACCGCGCGCCGAAATAGCCACTGAGAAAATCGAGCGCATACGACGCCGCGGCTAACAACACAAGGACAGTGATTGTTCCCCAACCGACGCTTTTCTCCGGCCCAAGCATCATGCGGTGAAGAAGCACGCCGGCAAGAATGACCATTGTCCCCGGAAACACAGGCAGCACCGTGCCGATCAAGCCGCCTGCGAAGAGGGTAACAGTGACGAACCACCAGAACAGTTCCATTTTGTCGGTAGCTGCAGCCGCTTCAACGGTTCAACGAATCTTTTGACCGGTGAGATGCAAATCCTATAGTGAAAGTCCCCCCTGTTGAACTCAAACTGGAGGACCTATTTATGCCAATTGCTGTCGGAACTAAAGCGCCAAATTTTACGCTGCCCACCAGGGTCCCAGCTGGGCCGAAGCAAATCCGGCTGAGCGATAATTTCGGACACAAGAACACGCTTTTGCTTTTCTTCCCGATGGCGTTCACCGGTACGTGCACAGCAGAAATGTGTGAAGTCAGTGCAGGCCTGAATGGGTACGTCGGCTTAAACGCCGCCGTTTATGGAATCAGCGGCGACAATCCTTTTGCCCAGGAAGCATGGGCCCAAAAAGAAAACATCATCGTGCCACTACTAAGCGATTACGAACACAAGGTCGCCAAGGATTACGATGTGATTTACGATTCGTTCCTGCCCCAGATGGATCTCGGTATGGGAGGCGTACCGAAACGATCTGCATTTATCGTCGACAAGGATGGCGTGATTCAGTACGCGGAGAGCAATGACGACGCCAGGCAGTTGCCCGATTTCGAGAAAATCAAGACGAAGCTGGCGGAGCTACAGTGATGTGCGCGCCCAATGTCATCCCGGACCGAGTGAGGGACCACACTATCGGAGCTTGGATTATTCGAAGTGACTTGCGTGATCTCATGCGCCTGTGTGAGGTCCTTCGTTCCACTCAGGATGACGGAAATTGAAAATGAACGACGAATTCAAGACGCTGAGAAAATTTGATGCCGGGAAAGGTCGCGACGCGTTTTTCTATTCGCTGCCGGCACTGGAAGAACAGGGGATCGGGAAAATATCGCGGTTGCCCGTGAGTATCCGGATTGTTCTCGAATCGGTTCTCCGCAATTGCGATGGCCAAAAGGTCCGGCGCAAAGATGTGGAAGCGCTGGCGAACTGGAACGCAAAATCACCGGCGAACGAGGAAATTCCATTCGTCGTTGCTCGAATCGTCTTACAGGATTTCACAGGTGTCCCGCTGGTGGTCGACCTCGCGGCGATGCGCAGCGCGGTGAAACGTCTGGGTCGCGACCCGAAAATCATTGAACCGCTGGTGTCGGTTGATCTGGTGGTCGATCACTCGGTGCAGGTCGATTTTTTTGGTTCCGCGCGAGCGCTGGAACGGAACCTGGACATGGAATTCAAGCGCAACCGCGAACGCTACCAATTTCTAAAATGGGGACAGCAAGCGTTCAAAACGTTCCAGCTCATCCCGCCCGGCATCGGGATCGTGCACCAGGTGAACCTGGAGTATCTGGCTAAGGGCGTCCTCTCCTCGCAGTCAACTATCAACAGTCAACCATCAACTATCTTCTTCCCCGACACGCTCGTCGGCACCGATTCGCACACAACAATGATCAACGGTCTTGGCGTCGTCGGCTGGGGCGTGGGAGGAATTGAAGCGGAAGCCGGGATGCTTGGTCAGCCGGTTTACTTTTTGACGCCGGAAGTGATGGGCGTGCACCTCAGCGGGCAATTGCGCGAAGGCGTCACTGCGACCGATCTGGTCCTGCACATCACCCAATTGCTGCGCGCGCAAAAAGTGGTCGGCAAATTTGTCGAGTTTTACGGCGAAGGAGCCGCGTCGCTGCCGGTTCCCGATCGCGCGACCATTGGAAACATGTCGCCCGAGTATGGCGCGACGATGGGATATTTCCCGGTCGATGAGGAATCGATCGATTACCTGAAGGCGACGGGACGCAGCGAAGAGCAATGTCTTGCATTCGAAAATTATTTTCGTGCACAAAAAATGTTCGGTATGCCGCTCCGGGGCGAAATCGACTACAGCGTCAATATCGACCTGGATTTGGCGGAAGTGCAGCCAAGCGTCGCCGGACCAAAGAGACCGCAGGACAGGATCAACCTCCCGGACCTTGAAAAAACATTTCGCGAGTTGCTCGAAAAACCAGTCCGCGATGGCGGGTACGGTAAACAGAATGTTGATCTTCGCGAAAAGCATGTCGTGGATTTGAACGGCAGCGCTCCTCGCGACCACGCGATGGCTTCGACGGATACGAAGGAAGATCAGGGATTTAATCCAGGCGACCAACTCGACAAGATTGAGATGATCGCAAACAGGCCGACGCCCGACCCCGGCAAGGCAATTGAAGCCGAGTCCAGTGACGTCTTTACTCAAGGGCAAACACACGTCGGGCACGGCAGCGTCCTGATTGCGGCCATCACCAGTTGCACGAACACCAGCAACCCGAGCGTGATGATCGCGGCCGGCTTGCTCGCGAAGAAAGCAGTCGAGCGGGGCCTGCGCGTTGATCCCGGGGTCAAGACGTCGCTGGCGCCGGGATCGCGTGTTGTTTCCGATTATCTCCACAAGACAGGTCTGCAGCAATACCTCGATCAACTCGGATTTAACCTGGTCGGTTACGGTTGTACCACCTGCATCGGCAACTCAGGGCCGCTGCACCCGAACATTGAGAAAGCGATCCACAAACACGATCTCATTGCCGCTTCCGTGCTTTCCGGAAACCGCAATTTCGAAGCGCGCGTCCATCAGCATATCAAGGCAAACTTTCTGATGTCTCCGCCGCTCGTGGTCGCGTTTGCGCTCGCAGGCAGGGTGCACATCAACCTTTCGCGCGAGCCGTTGGGGAAAGACAGAAACGGAAAGGAGATTTTCCTGCGAGATCTATGGCCGAGTCTCAGTGAAATCCGGGACGCAATGCAAATGGCGCTTACGCCAGAAACGTTCCGTAAACTCTATCGCGATTTTGCCGATCAAAACCCGAAGTGGAACGACATCCCTTCGAGCGCCGGCGACATTTACCAGTGGGACGAGAAGAGCGATTACATTCACGAGCCGCCGTTCTTCAAAGACTTTTCGATGGACGTCGGCAAGATCGATAACATTGTAAACGCGCGACCGCTCGGAATCTTTGGCGACTCGGTGACGACCGACCACATTTCACCAGCGGGCGCGATCAAAGCCAGCTCGCCGGCTGGTGAATATTTAAAATCGCGCGGAATCGATCCGGTGGATTTCAACAGCTACGGCTCGCGTCGCGGAAACGATCTCGTGATGACCCGTGGCACGTTCGCCAACGTGCGGATCAAGAATTTGATGGTGCCGGGTATCGAAGGCGGCGTGACCAAACATTTCCCCGACGGCAAGCAGATGTCGATCTTCGACGCGGCGATGCTTTATCAAAAAGATAATGTACCGCTGATTATCCTCGCCGGTCACGAGTACGGAACCGGTTCATCGCGCGACTGGGCCGCAAAGGGAACGAGGCTGCTCGGCGTGAAAGCGGTGATCGCCACGAGCTACGAGCGTATTCACCGCTCAAATCTCGTCGGCATGGGAGTCTTGCCCCTTCAATTTCTCGACGGCGTGACCGCCGAATCGCTCGGTATCGACGGTTCGCAAACGTTCTCGATCAACGGGCTCTCGGACGACTTGCAGGCAGGTCAACAACTCACCATCGAATTGAAAACAGCCGACGGAAAGACGCGTTATTTCCCAGTCAAAGTGCGAATCGATACGTCGATCGAGATCGATTACTATCGCCACGGCGGGATCTTGCCGTTTGTGCTGAGACAGCTCCTTGCGAGCCATCGTTGAGTTCAGTTTAGACAAAAGCGCGTGCTGCGACGTCCTTGAGAAAGGATGTCATGAAGAAATCTGATCATGCGCATGCGTGAGTCGTTTCCAGTTGCCCTCGCTGTATTGTTTTTATCTGTTTCAACGGCGACAGCATCACAAAGAATTGAAGAGGTGAAATATCTTAACATCGGCGGGATCGACCAATGGGTGACAATTCGCGGCGATGACTCGGGCAAACCTGTCTTGCTTCTCCTTCATGGCGGTCCGGGCGATGTCCAATCGCCGTTCGTATCGGTTTACGCGCCCTATGAGCGCGAGTTTGTTTTGGTGCAATGGGATGAACGCGGGGCCGGCCGAACCTTTGCCAAAAATGGCGCCACCGGCATCACGCTAAAAAATCTGATCGCCGACGGAATCGATCTCTCCGAACAACTGCGGAAGCGTTTCCCGAAACAGAAGCTAATCCTGTTCGGACATTCATGGGGAAGCATTATCGCGACCGGAATGGCGCAGCAACGTCCGGATCTGTTCGACGCCTACGTTGGAACGGGACAGGCCTCGGTCTGGGCGGACACAGTGCAGTTCCAATTCGACTTTCTGAAGCAACGCTACAAAGAAAACGGCGACACCGCCGGGCTTGCCGCACTGGAAAAAATCGGCAAACCGAATCCGAAAGATGTCGATCAATACTTCGGTTTCTCGCGGCCGATTCGGAAGAACATGAATCCATCGGACACAGTGTGGTTCGCGAACATGCTGCAGATCTTGAAGGCGAATGGCGAAACACAAACGAGTCTCAAGGCAATTGGCGACGGGATGAACGCTTCGGGCAAAGCGCTGATTGAAGACAGTGTCGCGACTGACTTGCCCGCCACGGCGACGGATTTCAAAATTCCCTATTATGTTATCCAGGGTCGCGACGACCTGTTTGCGCCGACGCCACTAGCCAAAGCTTATTTCGACAAAGTAACAGCGCCGAAAAAACAGTTCGTCGTGATTGAAGATGCGGGCCATTTCGCGCTCGCCACGCATCAGAAGGAAGTGATCGCTGCGTTTCGGGCGATTTTGGAATAATTCAATCGACCACTGAGCGACGCGCCACTGTGATCGGCGATCCATCCGCGACGAATGCCGAACGTGGCGGCGTGCTCAACGCTCCGACAAATTGTTGACCATAGAGCGCGGCAACGTCGGCGTTGAATTCGAAACTCTCCGCATTCCACACCTTCCAGCGCGGATGTTCCACGCGATATTCGCTGCAACCATCCCGCACACAGGTGTATCCCCAATAATGTTCCGTAATAAATTCGGCGTGTGATCCTGCGGGAATTGATTGCGGTTCGCCGGATGCACTCATCTTGAGAAATTCCCATTTCGTTCCGCGCCGCCAGGAATATTCGACACTCAACGTGCTGTCGACATGCTCTATGTTGTGCTTCATGGGCAGGGCGAAATAGCGTTCCCCGTAAAATGCACGAGCAACAAGGGCAATCGCACGGCGCGGTACAAGCTCGCGCACAAAAACTACGCCGCGCCGCCAGGTATCGGCCGATTTTCTCCTTACATAGAAGCGCAGGTTCAATTCCTCAAAGTCGCGATGCAATGGGATGGGAAACCCGAGGAGACGAGTATCGAGAAAGAGAAATCCGACAATGCTGACGAATGTCTCGCCGTTCTCATAATCGATCTCGGTGCCAGCCGGAACGAGTGGTTCAACCAGAGCAGGATCGACGACATAATTCAGCATCGCCAGATAGCGCCAGTTAGCGGTAAGAAACGGTTGCACGTCGGGATCGATTAGAGACTCAATCGTTAACCGGACGGACTCGATAGCGAAGGGCCATTCTTTCAGTCTCGGGAATCGGAGTGAGATCGGCTTGTTGCGCAGCGAAAATCCAATCGGACCATGTTTCGTCTTCTTTCCCTGGCGAAGGAGGAATTTTTAATTCAATAAATTGCGACGCGACCGGTTCATTACCGATTGAGGCCAGGAGCGATCGGGTTTTGCTGTGCGTCAATAACGAGACATGTCCGGGAATCGTGTTGTGCTCCGCATCTTTTTTGATCGAACTCCAGTCGATGAAAGCAAACCGGTTTTGCCGATTGTCAGCGTAAAGATTGACTCGAATGCTGTAACCGTCCGGCCGGTCTGGAATTTTAAATGTTACCGGCGCGCGAAGCTCGAATTCCAACTCCAGGCGCTTGCCATCGATTCTTGGAGGTTTGTCCGATAACAAATATGGAACACCACCTAACAAACCGGCGAAGCCACAAATGATCAGAAGCGACCAACCTTGTGCGATGAGGAATCCAGCAAGTCCCTGCCGGCGAACCGCGATTGCCGAAACAATTCCAATTACTAAACCGGCCAAAATCCCAAGCGGCACGCAAACAAAGAAGATGGTCATGCCCCGCTGGCCTTCCATCTCGGGCACGTGCGCGAGTCTGGTCAAATAGTCGCCGACAAGGAAAGCAAGTATACAGCCGACGAACGCCGTGAGAAGCGCGACAAATAAAGCACGGAGAACGCGCATGAAGATCTACGGCTTGGTTGCTTGAGGTTGATCGAATGATTCGCCTTTAGATTTTGCAGCCAAACCAGGGCAAAAGCTTAAGACGGGTAAAAGGTCATTCGGATCCCTGGCCAGGATTTCCAGGCTTTTGTTGTTCGGTAATCGTCCTGCTAAAGCTCTCCCTGGCGGTGTGTGCGATATTCCGTGGATCGTCGTGTACATCTCCTTTTGACCCGCCGGGATTGTTCGCAGTTGCCTCGCTCTCAACTGAATCTCCCTTGGATTTCTTCGCAAAAATAAAACTCGCGGTCAATACGCCGCGACTCTGGTCCGAAACGGAAACCACAGGTTGGCGCAGCAGACTGAGTTCTTCGGAGCTCAGTTTTGTAACTGGCTGGGCGAGGAGTTCGATCTCTTTATTCAAGGCGTCGGATTTGATTTTTAATCTGTCCACCTCCGCCAGCATCAACTTTCTTGTGTCATCCCGACGTGCTTCTTCCTTTCGTTCGCGTACCACGATGTTTCGCAGGAGTTCGTTTTCGCGCATCAGCCGGTCGGTTTCTTCGCTGTTTTTCCCAGTCACTTTCGCGCTCTGAAGCTGCGCGTCGGTCGTATCCAGCTGCACCGAAAGCTCGGCAATTCTGGCGACGAGATACTGATTCCGTTTCTGACTTTCGACCAGTTGCTGCTGAAGCTCCGTGACCTGTTGTTGCACTCCCACTAATTCCTCTGCGTTTACCGATTCGACTTGGTCAAGCTCTCGCACATTGTCTTTCACATTTACCAACATCAGTTTCAGATCACTATTGTCAGCAAAGAGCACGTCCCCATGCTGTTCGGTTTCGCTCCCAGCCTTTAGCTGCGCGAGCGCTTCATCGCGCTGTTGCTCTACTGCAGTGATTTGCTGATTTGCATCAGTAAGTTTCGTATTCGCCTCGTCCCTTTGCTTTTCCGCTGTTGCACGCGCCTCCTCTGCGGCGGCAAGGGCACCTTTTAGATCGGTGATCTCCGCGCGCAAGTGCTCCATAGTACTATTTTCCTGGAATGACTGAGTTTGTGCCAGTTGAGCGCGTGCCTGACGTTCTGACTCTTTCGACGTCGCGACTTCCTTTTGTGCATTGTCCAGCTTGGAGCTTGTTTTCTCCAGCCGCGTATTGGCGGCTTCCTTTTCTTTGCGCGCTGTCTCGAGGTCGCCGCGCGACTTTTCAAGCGCCGCCTGCAGTTGATCGACCTTCCGGCGCAATTTCCTGGTTGCCTCTTCAATCGCGCCATCAGTCGATCCTTGGGAAATCGTGTTGAGTCCTTGCGGAGCGACGACCTCTGGACCCGGTTCCGACCATTCCTCATTCTCGGGAACCGAAGGAACAATCTCGGGCAGAGGACTTGCGGCGGCGGTCAATTCAGTATGCCTCGATAGGCGCTCCTGAACGCGCAAGATTCCTTCCCCGATCTTACGACCGCGATACTCCACAATCGCAGGCTGCCAATCGGAGTGCGACCTCCGCAGCTCTTCAATCAGACTTCCAGCAAATCGCAACTTGGCCAGCGCGGCCTTAAATCGGTTTTCGTGTTCCAGTTTTTCACCCTGCTGCGCCGACAGATAAGCTTTAAGAAAAATGTCGCTCGGATCGTCCACCTGCGCTGGGAGAACGCCGACGAAGACAGCAGAAAAGAGACAAACGAGCAGAGCTCGACCAACTCGCCGCACCACCCGGTGAAGCGAGAGAGTGAACCGGCTCCAGGTAGATTTTCGTTCCACCGCCGCCGAGAATTAGTGGAGTGACCGGGAAAAGTCGAGTCCTTTGTTTGCAAAAAAGGATTGGAATTTTAAGGTCTTATTTCCGCGTCAGCGATGGTGGCCGTAGCTCAATGGTAGAGCCCCAGATTGTGGTTCTGGTTGTTGCGGGTTCGAGTCCCGTCGGCCACCCAGCTTTGCGAATTCCAAATCCCAAACTCCAGGCTCCAAAAGAGACTGGCCTTGGGATTTGAAACTTGGGGTTTTGGGATTTTGAGAATCTGTGCCTGTAGCTCAACCGGATAGAGCTTCTGACTTCGGATCAGAAGGTTGGGGGTTCGAATCCCTCCAGGCACGAATTTAGACTGGGCCTACTGTGGCATTCGGCGTTCCGTTAATGTTCTGATAACGCGGCGAGAAACCATACTGCTTGATGGATAGAAGACGAGACGAAAAGTTCATGCGCGCGGCGCTGAACGAAGCAAAGAAAGCGCTTGGTCAGACTAGCCCGAATCCCGCTGTGGGCGCCGTCCTCGTCATCGGCAACCGAATCGTGGCGAAAGGCCATCATCGAGTGGCCGGACGCGATCACGCTGAGGTTGAATGCCTCCGCAATTTCGCTGCGCCCTTACCTGATCGGGCGACACTTTACGTTACTCTGGAACCATGCTCCACAGAAGGGCGGACCGCTCCGTGCACAGATGCGATAGTTCAGGCGAGAGTCAGAAACGTGGTTGTCGGCGCGATTGACGTAAACCCGCGTCACTCCGGCAAGGGCATTGCGCAACTGCGAAACGCCGGTGTGAAGGTAAAAGAGGGTGTTTTGGCGGATGACTGCGCGCAAATTAACGAGGCTTTCAACAAATGGATTGTCACCGAGCGCCCTTTTGTTATCGCAAAGTGCGGAATGTCGCTCGATGGCCGATTGACGCGACCGACCGGCGAGCCCCCCTGGATTACAGGGAATTCCGCCCGCCGTCATGCGCGTCATCTTCGCGCCAAAGTTGACGCAATTTTGGTTGGAGCGGAAACGGTCCGTACCGATAATCCCCGATTGACGGTGCGCGGCGTTCGAGGCGCGCGGCAACCCTGGCGCGTCGTGCTCACTCGTTCAGGAAAGCTGTCGCGGCGTGCACGTTTATTTTCTGACCGCTTCAATTCACGAACGCTCGTTTATCGAGGCGAGTCGCTGGCTAGTGTGCTCAAAAATCTAGGCGAGCGAGGCGTCACCAGCGTGCTGATTGAGGGCGGAGGCGACGTGCTGAGCCAGGCGCTCGACGCGCGCCTCATTGATAAAGTGCAGCTCTATTTGGGACCCGTTTTGACCGGAGGTCCGGTGACAGCGTTTCCGGGCCGCGGCGCTGAAAACGCCTCGAATGCACTTCGCCTTGGACGTGTTTCGTATCGACAGATTGGCCAAACCGTTTGCGTCACAGGATATCCAGAGATTTCTGCACCGGAATAATCCGGAAAACTTTCCTTCCTCGCTACTGTTTAATCTACAGGGAGGAAAATCGATGAACTGGAAAAAAATTCTCTTAATTGGATCGGTGGCAGGGTTAATGGCTTTCGTTCCGATGCAGCGTTCTGACGCTGGCGTGTCGGTCGGAATAGGGATCGGATTTCCGGGCTATTATGGATATTACCCGTACGGGTACTACTATCCGTACCGCTATTCGTACTACCGACCGTATCCGTACTATGGCTACTATCGGCCATATTATTGGAACGGCGGGCACCGCTATTACCGTCACCACCGATATCACCACTACTACCATCGGTAATAAGCTGACGGCGGTAGGATTCGAAAGATCCAGATCGAGCTGGCTTGAGAACAGTCTTGAGCCAGCTTCTTTTTTTCCAGGAGCGGCCCTCCATCCCAGGGCAAAGTAAGGAGACTGTCCTTCTTACTTCTTTGGGTGGGGCGACTCTACTGACTTTGTTGGAGACCCCTTGGTTGGCTGGTCAATCTGGAATTCTCTTTTCAGCTGTTGAATCAGCGCCGGCAGCTCCTTTTGCCGCTCCGCTTCGATTTCTTGCCGCAGCGTTCGTTCTACTTTTCGGCGTTCCTGGATGTATCGCGATTCAAATTGAGCGCGCTCTTGCGAGTTCAGATGAAGCCCCGAGTCGCGAAGCGCCGCGTCAGTCTCGCGCCTGATCGTCTCGCGTCGCAGATTCTCTCGTTGGCGCATGACGTTGCGCTCTTCCGGACTCATGCGCAGCCAACGCTCGGCGTTACGCTGGAAGTTTTGGCGTGCCGCCGGCGGCATTGCATTCCATCGCTCCCGCATGCTTTGACCTGCTGGCCCACGGGGAGGTCCTGCTGCTGGCCCACGTGGAGGTCCGGCTGCCGGGCGCCCACCGTGCCCATGTTGTTGAGGCTGCGCTTGTACGGCAGTGCACAACAAAGTGAATACCGACAAAGCGACGATTGGCTTACAAAGTCGGCTTGTCCTCCCACACACTATTTTCATCCCAGGCGATCAGTTCATCCAGATCGGCCACGACGTCATAATCTTGTGGATCGATTTTTGCCACCAAATCTGCGTCATTTGTAGCCGGCATCTGCGAGACTGGGCGATGTGTGGCGATAGCCATACCAATCACGAGGGCAACCACAGCGGATGCCGCGGCAAGTCTCCGCCAGCTAAGCCAGACCCGCATCCGCTCAAAGCGAGTTGGTTCCTCGCGGAGGCTTCTCACCACGTTTCTGGCAAAGAATGGCGAAAGCTTGGCCTCGGGAATACGGCCAAGAATATCCCACAACTGTTTGTCATCTTCGCGGTCCATAGTCTCCAGTTTATTGAACTATCTATAGAGTTCGAAGTTGCGCTGCAAGAGCAACCCTGTTCACAGGCCGGGCGCTTCCAGAAAGCCTTCGAGTTGCCGAATACGGGTTGGATGCCGCATCTTACGCAAGGCCTTTGCTTCAATCTGACGAATACGTTCGCGGGTGACTTGAAACTGCCGACCGACTTCTTCCAGGGTTCGGCTATACCCATCGACCAGGCCAAATCGTTGCTCCAGAACCTGCCTCTCACGATCGGTCAGCGTTTCCAGCACATCCTTGATTTTCTCCTTCAACAAGACAATCGCAGTCATGTCGCTCGGGTTTTCGGCGCCCCTATCTTCAATGAAATCGCCAAAATTAGTCTCCTCGCTCTCGCCGACTGGAGATTGGAGCGAGATTGGTTGCTGCGCCATTTTGAGAACCGATCGCACGCGATCGACTGGCAGGAGAACTTCTTCCGCCACTTCCTCCGGCGTGGGTTCGCGCCCGTATTCCTGCACCAGCTGTTTTTGCACACGCATGAGCTTGTTAATCGTCTCAATCATGTGGACCGGGATGCGAATGGTGCGCGCCTGATCGGCAATCGAGCGGGTGATGGCCTGGCGAATCCACCACGTCGCGTATGTGGAAAACTTGTATCCGCGCCGATACTCGAATTTCTCGACCGCCTTCATTAACCCCATGTTTCCTTCCTGGATCAGATCAAGAAACGATAAACCGCGATTGGTGTATTTTTTTGCGATCGAGATGACGAGCCGGAGATTTGCTTCCACCATTTCGGTTTTAGCTTTGAATGCCTGGCGCATCCAACTCTTAAGCGTCTGGTACTCCTTCGCATATTCGGAAAGCGAAAACCACAGACCCTTTTCCAGCTCGCGGATTTTGCTTTGAAGCTGCGATCGCCGCTTCTTGCTGCGAGGATTTTTGGCCAACTCAGTTTGCAGGTAGAGCGAAGTGTGATGCGCGTCATCTGCCAGGTGCACAAATTCCTCCGTGACTTTCTGCTTGAGGTAAAAAAGAGGATAAAGCCGTTGCAACGAAGTCATCATTCTTTGCAATGCCCGGAGCTTTGGCGGCCGTTTTTTCAAGGAATTGCGCGAGACCTCACAAAACTGCCGCGTGATCGAAGTGCTTAGCTGTTCCACTTGTTTGCAGAGACGCGGGAGGTTTTTCATATACCTCTCCCGGCTCTCGATTTTCTTGTCGAGAATAACCCGATCGAACCGTTCCCTGCCTTCGATCAGCTTGCTCGCCAGATCCAGGTGTGCTTGTGCGATAAAACCAAAGCAATTGATGTGCTTTAGCACCATGTCTTCGGCTTCCTCGATACGTTTGGATATTTCCACTTCCTGTTCCCGGGTCAGGAGCGGCACCTGGCCCATCTGCTTGAGATACATCCGCACCGGGTCATCCAAGATATCGACCTTGGTTTCGGGTCGCTCTTCCTCTTCCAAATCCTCTTCGGTGTCTTTTTTTCCGTCCTTGTAGCGATCGACTTCCGAGGCTTCGATAATATCGATCTCCAGGCGACGCAGCCGCGTGAGAATGAGGTCGAGTTCATCGGCATCAGTGATTCCCTCCGGCAAGGCCTCGTTCAAGTCGTCAAACGTGAGGTAACCTTGTTCCTTCGCCAGCTTGATCAGCTCGCGAATACGGCTTTGTAATTCAATGGCTGAGTACAAGCGGGATGCGGCGACGTGCTCTGACGACTCGGGCAACGATCCGTTCCTGCGTTGAGTTGAAGTGGATCTGCGTTTGGCTTTGAGTGCAGCTGTTCGCGGTTGTTTTTTGAGCTTCCGACGAAGTTGAGCAACCTTTTTTTTCGATGAACCGCGGTGCCTGGCCTGTTTAAGCCGTTTCGCCGACGACTGTCGGCTGCCTCCCCTTTGTTTCGAATGCCTGGCCAAGATGATGCGATTGAGGATTTGACTAAGACGTTCGATTTGCCGCGCGGCCGTCGATCGACAACTAATTGTCGCCCGGGGCGGCGGGCCGGGAAAGCTCGTGGAGCTGTCCCCGGAGGTCAAGAATTTGTTTCTGTAAATTTACCGTTTCACCGGTGCTGAGATTTGGGAGTTTTATCCGGTTCGCGGCGACATCAAGTTGCCGGCGGAGGACAGCCTGGCGGATGCCAAGCCACCATTTTTCGACCATCGCTCCGGCATTGGGCGGCGCTTTTTGGAGAAGCCACGAAGAGACCAGTCGCTCTTCCGGCGGGGGAAGTGTGACCATAAAGGCGTTCAGTGAAGCGGCGTCATCTGGACGCAGATCGCTCTTAAGGATGCGGCCAAGCATTTCT
This sequence comes from Verrucomicrobiota bacterium, assembly GCA_046734635.1. GTDB lineage: Bacteria > Verrucomicrobiota > Verrucomicrobiia > Chthoniobacterales > UBA10450 > Udaeobacter. The sequence continues at coordinate 2,758 of JBKPRQ010000176.1, read as the reverse complement.
GCATCCGGGACTTGGGCGAGAATCTCGCGCCAATTTTGTTCTCGAAGAAATTCTCGGGCTTTTTCATCTCGCAACGCCAAAAGGCACAGCATCGCGATGTCATGCCGCGGGACCGGAGCAGTCTGACGAGTGTCATCCGCCTCAGATTGGTATGTTGACCGAATTGATTCAGTTTTCTGCTTGGACAGAAGCGATTGAAAATCCCGCGCGGCAACCCCCAGGCGCGCGCTGACTTTGTTCACGACTTCCCCTCGCATGAGTGGATCGCGGACGCGCGAAACAGTCTCGGCCAGGCTTCTCGCCAACTGTAGCTTGGCTCCTAACGAACCCAGATCAACACCGGCAGTCTCACGCTCAATCCAGTAATCGAAGAAATCACGCGCGCTGGCAACACGGCTTTCGAAAGACTTCCTTCCTTCGTGCCGAACCAGTGAGTCAGGATCTTCTCCAGTCGGGATCTCGGCGACGCGCACAATCAGATCGTTCTGGAGCAACGCGTCTAGGGAACGCTCGGCAGCCTTCTGACCAGCGGTGTCCGCGTCGAAACAAAGAACGACTTCGTTAACGAAGCGTTTCAAGACGCGCGCCTGATTTTCGGTGAACGCGGTCCCTTGGGGAGCAACTACGTTCGTGATTCCCGCCTCAAACAGACTTATCAAATCGAGCTGACCCTCGCAGACAACCGCGCAGTTCGCCTCGATAAGGGCGCGCTTGGTCTTGTGCAGGCCAAAAAGAACATGGCCTTTTCGAAAAAGCGGCGTTTCCGGTGAATTCAAGTATTTCGCCGCTCCCTCCGCGTCTTTCAGAAGCCGGCCGCTGAACGCGATTACTTCGCCGACATCGTTGCAAATCGGAAATATGATTCGCCCCCGAAAGCGATCGTACGCTCGTGAGCTCTCAGCCGGCGCGCCCTCGGCGTCATCCCTTGTTTTTGCGAGGCCGCTCGTAATGAGTTCGCGAGTGTTGTAGCCATGCGCGCGTGCCCAACTGCCAAATGTGTCCCAATCGTCTGGGGCATAACCAAGCTGCCAACGTTTGGCGATATCTGCCGTAATCCCGCGCCCTTTTAGGTAGTTTCGCGCGGGTTCTCCGACATCTCTTTTCAGAAGATTTTCGTGAAACCAATCCGCAGCGTCGGCGTGCAATTTCAGCAGGGTTCGGCGCGCTTCATATTGCCGATCTTCATCACCCGCAGCGCGCTTTTCCACGATTGTAATCCCGGCGCGCGCCGCGAGCTTGCGCACGGCGGATGGAAAATCGGTATGCTCATATTCCATCACGAACCGAAAAACGCTCCCGCCAGCGCCACAACCGAAGCAGTGAAAAGTCTGACGACTCGGGCTAACGATGAACGAAGGTGTTTTCTCCTGATGAAATGGGCAGAGCGCCTTGAGATTTGTCCCGGCGCGCTTCAGTGGAAAATACGAGCCAATCACCTCGACGATGTCGTTCGCGGCAGCAATCTGCTCGATCGTTTCCGAAGGGATCGTTCCCATGCGCGCCTGATTATTTTTGCCTCGTTTGGCTTTCGAAGCGATGCCAAACTTACGCAGTGTGGCGTTGTTTCCAACGGAGTATTGGAGTCTTGGAGCGATGGAGTAATGAAACGAATTCCGTTTTCCATTACTCGACTACTCCATTACTCCGTCACTCCGTTTTCGTAAGAAAAATCGTCCCGCGCGCGATGACGATTTCACTTACGCTATCGGTGCTCTTTCCAGTCCCCGCCCATGCGCGCGATGCCATCAGCAAAGGCGATGTAGTCGTCGTGCCGCTGCGTGGCGAAGTCGCGCCGTCGCTTCTTACGTTCCTACGGCGCGCCGTGAAAACAGCCGAGAGTAACGACGCTTCCGCCATCATTTTCGATATGAACACGTATGGCGGCCGGCTCGATACAGCGACCGATATCGTGAACGCGCTCAACCAGACAAAGATCCCCACATACACCTTCATCAACACAAATGCCGGGTCCGCTGGTTCACTTATCGCTATTGCCACGCAGCACATTTACATGGCGCCGGTGAGCGCAATTGGCGCAGCCGCCCCAATCCTCCCGACCGGCGAAGATCTCCCCGCGACGGCAAAGGAAAAAACGATCTCGTATTGGTCTGCGCTCATCCGTGGTTCTGCGACCAGAAACGGGCACAATCCCGATGTCGCTGAGGCGTTCATAAACAAAGACAAGGAGGTAAAGATTGGTGACCGCGTCGTGCACCCAAAGGGAGCGGTGCTCACTCTCAATGCCCAGGAAGCTACTGAACGGATCAATGGCAAACCGTTGCTCGCAGAAGGTGTCGCCGATTCGATTGGCGATCTGATCAAGAAAGCCAGTCTAAAGGGGAACGAAGTCAGGATCGAACCGACCGGCTTCGAGCAAGTCGCGTTTTGGATTACGACGCTTGCGCCATTGCTATTGCTGGGAGGAATTCTCGGCGCGTATCTGGAATTCAAGATTCCCGGGGCGACCTGGCCTGGGGTCATCTCTGCAATTTGTTTCGCGCTCTTTTTCCTCGGGCATTATGTGGCCGGTCTCGCCGGCTGGGAAGTCGTCGCCCTGTTCGTTCTCGGCATGGTCCTCGTGCTGATCGAGATACTTTTTTTTGCGCACAGCACGATTGTTTTTGGCGTCGTCGGCGTTTTCCTCATGCTCGCTTCGTTGTTGTGGACGATGATCGATCGCTATCCGGGCCAGAACTTCTTCCCGACGGGCAAAATGCTCGCGATGCCGTTGCTCAATATGTTCATTGCGATCATCGGC
>JBKPRQ010000175.1:0-4628 GCA_046734635.1 Verrucomicrobiota bacterium | reverse complement strand
GGATTAATTACCGTGCCGTGATTGTCGATCACCATGCGTTCAAACAATGTCGTGCCGATGCCCTGAGCAATTGCGCCCTCGACTTGTCCGCGAGCCTGCATGGGATTGATAATCGTACCGGCGTCATCTGCCTGAACGCTTCGAAGTATGCGAATTTCGCCCGTCACGCGATGCACAGCGATTCGGAATCCATGTACGAGGAAAGCTGTCGTTCGCGGTGAGTTGTAAGCCTTGCGCGCAACATGAAGCTTGTCGCGAAACGGCGACCTTTCGGAAAGCTCCTTAAGCGTGATTGAGTGGTGTCGGCATTGAATCAGCCCTTCTTCAAGACGGCATTCGGCGGCCGGCACATCAGTCAGGGCGCTTGCGACATCAAGGAGACTATTTCGCAACGCTTCGGCGGCGTTGTGCACTGCCACCGTGGCGACGCTTGTGCCTGTGCTGCCAAAGGTCCCCGTGTCGTATGGCGTGCGATCCGTGTCGGCAAAATCCATTGAGATATTGGAGGCACGCGTCTTGAGCACTGTAGCGGCGACCTGCCGTTGCGCGTTAGTAATGCCGTTCCCGAATTCCGCAGAGCCAATCGCGAGATGATAGGTGCCATCTGGCAACAGTGATAGATGAGCCTCTGAACGATGTTCCGTGGGAGGAGCGGAATCCTGGGCATGGGCGGCAATCCCAATGCCTTCCAGCCAATCCTCGTCATCTGGTTTTCTTTCGCCGCTACGCCTAGCAAGCGCTTGCTCGACAAAATCGAGACATTGATCGAAGCCATAGCTGCCGATCACGGCGTCGTCTGGTGTGGGCCAGATGCTGTGTACCGGATCATGTCGTCGAACCATGTTTTTTCGCCGCATTGCAAAAGGATCGATGCCCAATTTTCGGCCCAATTCATCAATGGCACATTCAATGGCGAATGCGGGTTGCGTTGCGCCGTACCCACGAAACGCGCCGGAAGGGACAGTGTTGGTGTAGACGGCGTAACCAACGCCTTTTTTATTTTCGCACCGATAAGTAGCCATCGAGGAACCAAGGGATGACGCAAGCACCTCGCCGGCATGGTTTCCATATGCGCCGGTATTGGAAACGTTGCGGATTTGCATTGCCGTCAGCGTCCCATCCTTTTTGGCACCGAGCTTGATGGTAATCTTCATCGGGTGCCGGCTGACAGCGGCAGTAAATTCTTCCGTGCGAGTAAACTCCCATTTGACTGGACGCCCGGTCTTCAGCACGGCAAGCATGCAGAGGTCCTCGGTTAGCACTTCTTGTTTACCTCCGAAACCGCCTCCGACGCGCTCGGTGAACACGTGGACCTGCTGCGGGAACATGTTGAAAAGGTAGGCAAGCTTTATTCTGGTGAGATGCGGCGCTTGCGTGCTGGTCCGAACATGAATGCGGGCGTCCTCGCCGCGCCATACGACCGAGCCGTGCGTTTCCATGTGTGCGTGCTGGATCTTGTTCGTGTGATAGGTGCCCTCATAAATCGCGTCGGACTCGGCAAAGCCTTTTGCCACATCTCCGACCTCGCCCTCGATTTTCATGAAAATATTGTGCTCAACATCTTGAATGCGGGACTCGGCGGTCGCGCCAGAATGGAGAACTGGCGCACCGGGCTCCATCGCTTCCTCGGGATCGAACACGGCGGGAAGAACTTCGTAATCGATCTCGACAAGACGACAGGCTTCCTCCGCCGCGGTCTCAGTCTCCGCGACAACGGCAACGACGCGCTGCCCAACAAAGCGCACCACATTGTCTAGCATGTACGTGTCATCAGGATCGACGTGGAAGTCGTCATGGATTGCTGTTGTATAGAGGCGCCGCGGGACGTCTTCCCACGTAAACACTGCATGCACGCCAGGAACAGCCAACGCCTTGTCTTTGCGGATTGCTTTGATGCGAGCATGGGCGTGCGGCGAACGAACAACTTTGAGATGGAGCATCCCTTCCATCGCGACATCCATTGTGTAATGCGCTTTACCTGTGACGATCGATTCGCCGAGGGGATTTGGTAGACTGGCGCCGCAAACATGTCCGGCCTTGTCCTCTTCGACCGAGCTGATGCCGTGGAGCGCGTCATCGATTGAATGATATCCAGTGCAACGGCAGAGATTTCCCTTAAGACAAAAAGGCAGATCTTTCTTTTGTTCTTCAGAAAGGCTCGCCGAAGTCATAAGCATACCCGCCGTGCAAAAACCACACTGATATGCTTGAGCTCCGAGAAATGCCTTTTGCATCGGGTGAAGTTCCCCGTCACGCGCGAGCCCCTGGAGAGTAGTGATTTCGCGGCCTTCTGCTCGAAAAGCGGGAACAAGACAGCTATGAACGGCTTTGCCGTCGAGCCACACAGTACATGCTCCGCAGTCGCCGGCATCGCAGCCCTTCTTCACGTCAAACCATCCGACGTCGCGGAGGAATGTTCTTAAACACTGGCCAGGCCGCGGCTCAGCGCTAAATGAGTTGCCGTTGATTTTGTAATTCACCAGCTCTCCGGGTTAGGCTGAAAGTTCCCGCCGAATTTGTTCGGCGAAGTAGTAGGTGAGCTGTTTCCGATGCGCGGGTGAACCGTGCACATCATCGAGATAGAGACTGAACGGCACGCTGTCATCAATGACGCGCTTCAGCTCATCCGTAGAAGGGACGCCGTTAAACGAAAACTGAAAAGGCCGCACCGTGGCGGCCGTAATGGTAAACAGAGAGTTTCCTTTTTCCCGGCACTTCGTCGCGATGATCAAAGCCTCGGAGCGGCCAAGTTGCGTCAGCGTGAACCGACGGAAGGCGTAACTCTTTTTGAGTGCAGAAGCGGGGAGACGAATGCTGCGCAGGAGTTCACCGGGTCCAAGGACATTGGTATGATTTCCGGTCACGCAATCGACTACCGCCACTTCGCGTGGTTTTCCATCGCGCGGCCAGAGCGTGCAAACACCTTCCAGCGCGGCGGTGAGAGAAATCATCGGACCGGCCGGAAGAGACATGCAGACGTTACCGCCCACGGTGGCTTCGTTCCAGATTTTGAAAGAGGCGAGGAAAGAACGGCAGCATTCTCGGAAGAGCGGGACGGCTGTCCACTCGGCTGGCGCCTTCTCAACGAATCGGTCCAGTTCGACGACTTTACACGTGGCTGCAATTTCTAATCCATCTTCTGAAACTTGAAGGGCGGGCCACTTTAGTGACTCAAGATCAATCAGAGTATGCGTGTCGAGTTGCGGTTCGGAGAACAGCCACGTTCCTCCAGCGAGCCATGCATAGCCCTTCTTCCACTCTTTGATTGCACCCGAATCCGCGGCACGTCGGATCTCTGTGATTGTGTTCAGGTCCATTAAGTCAAATCCAGATCAGTGGGTATTGCTGGCGAAAATTGCATGCTGGCTCGTTTCGAGATGGCGAAGAATAACACGTGGGGGCCGAAGCAACGCACTAGAACAAACAAACAGCGCTCAAAGTCAATCCTAAAGCGCGCCGAGCCCGTGACCCGCGCTCAGGATCGCGCTAGAATTGCTTTTGATTGGCGGATGGCGAATGATCCGGCCAGAATCAAAGGAGAGCACAAATGAAAACAATACTGATGTTGACCGTTGGACTGATGCTCGCTGGCTGCGGATCGATGGAACACGATGTTCGAAAACATGGCGTTGCCTCAACCTCCCGGCTCGCCTTGCCGGATCGCGGTAACGGTATTGCGGTGGACACGATATGCGCTTGCCCTTGACGATAAAACCATGGCGTTGCCCCAATCTGCCGCGCCCGCTTCAGAGGACGATACATTTTATGCTACCGAATTTGCTACCAATTTTGGTTTGCACGAAAGTACACGCTTGATCAGCATTTTACCTGGGAAACAGTTGTTTGCACCGTTAGCTCAATCGGCAGAGCAAGTGACTCTTAACCATCTTCGCCCCTTGGTAAGCAACGCTGGGTCACCAAATACGCTACCGATTACAGTGCACATCTGACTACGGAGCGATCACCTTACCTAAGGGAGAATCCCGGTAGTACGTGTTTTGCTACGGGCCGAGAATTTTGTGTGGTGGTGTAACCGCTAGCCGACGATTCCTTACGTTGATGGTTTGGTTCCTAAAACAACACGCACTTCGTGAGGCAGCATATCGTTACGCAATGTCACGATCTTGTCGGCTGCTAGGGCTCCATCCAATTCCACCAGGGTGACACCTTGCGAACAGTGGTCAGGATTTTCGACCGCGATGCGATACGTGGTATTTTGGAAACGGTATCGCACACGAAAGCCAGGCCAATCTTTCGGGATGACCGGGTTGATCGTGAGGGTATCGCCGCGGCGCTGGAATCCCAGAATTTCTTCAAACCAGACGCGATAAATCCAAGCTGCCGCACCTGTGTACCAAGTCCAACCCCCACGTCCAACCTGCCCGGCTAACGAGTAAACATCGCCTGGAATCACATAAGGCTCGACCTTGTAGCGTTCGCAATCATTCTCGTCCCGGGCGTGCTCGACAGGATTCAGCATCCGTAAGAGTCGGACGGCTTTATCGCCATCGCCTTGGCGAGCAAAAGCCATGGCCACCCAGGTGGCGGCATGCGTGTATTGGCCGCCATTTTCCCGCACGCCGGGAGGATAACCCTTGATGTAACCAACATCGGCGGCCGTCTTGTCG
>JBKPRQ010000174.1:0-7481 GCA_046734635.1 Verrucomicrobiota bacterium | reverse complement strand
TTTGCGCGCTGCTTGGGAAATGATCCGAGAAACAGCTCAGACGCTGTAGGCTCGATGCGCCGCTCGCAGAGCGGCGGCTACAGATTTGCAGCTGAGGACAGCTGCCGCTACAATTTTCGCCGTTATGATGAAGTTACTGCGCAAGCACCGGGACTGGCTGATGATCGTGATCGCGATTCTCGCGATCCCTTTCATCTTCTACTTTGTGCGGACCCCGGATTATGGGCGGATGCGTGCTGATAAGTTTGCACGCATGTATGATCGGGACGTTTCGATGTTGGAAGCCCAGCAGATGGTGCGTCTGCTCACTCTGTCGCAGGCGCTGGGCATGTCTGATTTTGTGGAGACAATGACGGCTGGCGCCGGCATGAACCCGAATCAGACCGCCGTCACGTTCATTGTGAATCTGATGGTTCTTCGACACGAAGCAGCCCGGCTGGGGATTAGTCCAGGTTACGCGGAGATCGCCGAAGTCGTGCGCACGTTGCCGGCATTTCAACGCGACACGGGATTCGACATGAAAAAGTTCACCGATTTTGCGCAGAATACGCTGGCGCCGATGGGTCTAACGGAAGAGCACATCGAGCAATTGGTCCGCGACCAGCTATCGTTGAATCAAATCAAACGGCTTTTAGCCGCAGGCGTTACACTTCCCAAAGGCGAGCTGGACGAAAATTTTCAGCGCGGTCACGACACATTATTTGTGACCGTCGTTCGATTTCAGTCCGCGGATTTTGGTAAGGATATCAACGTCAGTGACGAGGATGTGCAGAAGCATTTTGATGCCCATAAGGCCGAGCTCAAGACTGATGAAAAACGCAAGGTCGAGTTTGTCAGCCTCGCGCTCACCGATGAGGAAAAGAAGTTAGCCGGGAAAGAACGCATTGACGCTTTGCAAAAGCTCTCCGATCGCGCCACGGATTTTACGCAGGCGCTTCTGGAGAAAGGGGCGGATTTCAAGCAGGCCGCTGCGAAATTTCAGTTGCCAGTTCACGAGACCGGCGAATTTACCAAAGCAGAGCCCGATCCGCAGTTGAAAGTCGATGCGCAAGTGGGTCCCGCAGCTTTCAAGCTGAGCATGCAGGAACCGAACAGCGATCCAATTCAGGTAGCGGATGGATTCTATATCTTGCATCTCGCAGGAATTACCGAGGCGCGTCTCCTCACTCTGGAAGAAGCAAAACCGAAAATCGTAGAGACGATCAAGAAATCGAAAACGCGCGAGGTGATGTCAACGAAAGGTGCGGAAATTGTGCAACAATTGCGCGAAGCGAAACAGTCAGCACAACCACTTGAAGCGGCAATTCAAAAAACTGGCGGCAAAGCTGAGAAAGTCCCGGCGTTTTCGCTGATCGAAGAGGAGAAACCAAAACCGCAAGAGAAAGAGCCAAAGAAGAACGAACCGGCTGATCTTCCCGCCATCAAGCAGGCCGTGGCATTTCTGAAAGCGGGCGAGGTCAGCGATTTTTTCCCAGCAGGCGAAAGTGGATTTATTGCAATTTTGGAAAAGCGGGAGCCATTAGCCGACGGGACCGCTACGGAAAAGAAGGCAGCATTCGAGAAAAGGCTTCTTGATAACAAGCGGCGAATTGTTTTGGTGGAATGGCTGCGCGACCGCGGGCAGGCGGCCGGTCTTCAATTTACCAAAGGCTAACTCGCAAGGAACGGAGGCCTCCAGGCCGCCGAGAAGGACAGCGGACTTGAGACCGCCGCTCCTTGGTGTGCCGCTAAAGCGATAAGAAATGGAAACTCCCGACGAAATCTTTGATGACGCCAACGGTGACCTGGCCGTTGGCGACCTTGAAAGTGCTGTGGAAAAGTACCGACGCTGTGTGCAAATCGCGCCGGACTTTTTTGATGGCTGGCATGCGTTGGGCATGGCGTTGATGAAGCTGGGACGTTTTACCGAGGCGATCGACGCTGGAAAAAAGGCGGTAGAGCTTCGCCCTAACGATCAGATCGGCTGGACAAGCCTCTCGCTGTTCTACAATCGCGCCGGCAACATCAAAGAAGCGGAAGCAGCCGGGACAAAGGCGAAGATCCTGAGCTGGGGCGGGAAGGTCGCGAAAGAGAACAACGGGTAGGGACGGATCGCCGAGCCGTCCGTTTGCGACGCTCCCGGCGGTAGCGCCCTACCAGATATTCACGCGCTTGTCCGCCGGCCTGACCATTGGCGATCCGTTCGGAATATCGAATGCCTGCTGAAATTCCGGCATGTTCGATATCGGGCCGTTGCAGCGGTAATGGGTCGGCGAATGCGGATCGGTGTTTAGTCGCAGTCGTAAATCGTCTTCACGTTGGTTTGCTCGCCACACCTGGGCCCAACCGAGAAAGAAGCGCTGTTCGGGCGTTAACCCGTCGATCTTTTGCTCCCGCGCGTGTGGATTTTTATCGAGCGCTTTTTGCAAGGCAGCGTACGCGAGTTTGATTCCGCCAATGTCCGCGATGTTTTCGCCTTGCGTTAGCTCGCCGTTAATGTGCTTGCCTGGAATGGGCTGATACTCCGAGTATTGATCGACAACCGCTTTGCGGCGCCGGTCATACTCCTCGGCCGATTGCTTCGACCACCAGTCGCGCAAATTTCCGACTTCATCGAACTGTCGGCCTTGATCGTCAAAGCCGTGGGTCATTTCATGCCCAATCACTGCGCCCATGCCGCCGTAATTGACGGGGTCGTCGGCTTTTGGATCGAAGAATGGCGGTTGCAAAATTCCCGCGGGGAAAACGATCTCGTTCATCATGGGGTTGTAATAGGCGTTCACGGTTGGCGGAGTCATTCCCCATTCCGTGCGATCGACCGGTTTTCCGATTTTTCTCAGGTCACGATTCACCTCGAAGTTTGCGGCGCGCATGGCGTTCGAGACATACGAGTCCCTGTCGATCTTGAGCAGTGAGTAATCGCGCCATTTATCGGGATAACCGATCTTGACGTTCATGGCTGCAAGTTTCTTGAGCGCTTCCTGTTTGGTGTGTTCATCCATCCAGTCGACGGTTTTAATGCGGTCAGCCAGGGCGGCCTTCAGGTTGTTAATCATTTCCAACGCGCGCGCCTTGGCTTCGGGCGGGAAGTAATCGGCGACATAGAGTTTTCCCAACGCTTCGCCCAAAGCTCCGTTGGTAGAGGCCACGACGCGTTTCCAGCGCGGTTTGATTTCCTTTGTGCCGCGCAGAACGCCCTGATTGAAATTAAAATCTTCGTTTACAAAATCCTTCGATAAATCCGAAGCAGCGTCATCAATTAAATGCCAACGCAGATAGGTTTTCCAATCGTCGATGGATGTTTTGGCGAACACGGTGTTGGCCGCTTTAAAGAAGTCCGGCTGGCCCACGTTGATGCCCCCCGGTTCTGTGAGATTAATCGCTTTGAAATAATCAGCCCAATTCCAATCCGGGGTAAGCTTTTGCAGATCGGCCTCTGACATTTTGTTGTAGTTCTTTTGCGGATCGCGCAGCTCTACGCGAGTGCGGGATGCCGTTGCGAGGGAAGTCTCCAGGGCCATGATTTTCTTCGCGTCGTCGGCCGCTTTGCTCGGAGACTCGCCGAGGAGCGTCAGCATTTTTGCGACGTGATCGATATAGGCAGCGCGCTTCTTTTTCGAATCCTCATCCGTTTTCGTGTAATAATCGCGGTCAGGAAGACCAAGACCGCCCTGGTGCGCCTGCGCAATGTCGCGCGTGCTATCCTTTGCATCCTGTCCCGAGCCAAATTCGAAGAACGCACCAACACCAATGGTGTGCAGTCGCGCGATTGCGTTCAGCAGATCGGCGCGGTTTTTGATTGCATCGATGCGCTTTAGCTCTTCTTCGAGCGGCTTGGTTCGCGACGCCTCGATTGCTTTTTCGTCCATGCCGCTCGCGTAATAGTCGCCTACTTTTTGGACTTCCGGCGCCGCGTTTGCGTCGATGTGGGTATTTGCGGCTTTCTCGGCGATCTTGCGGAGCGCTTCAGTATTTTTGTCCTCGAGCTCAGTGAAGCTGCCCCAGCGCGAATATTCCGGAGGCACAGGATTGCGTTTTAACCATCCACCATTGGCATAAAGATAAAAATCATCCTGCGGTTTGATGGACGTATCCATGTTCTTGAGATCCAGCGGCGGAGGATTTTGGTTGGCCGGCTGAGCTGGCGATTCTGTCTGAGCATGCAAGGTGAACGCGCCCAAGAGCGCGACGATAACGATGTATGATTTCATGATTTTATTACGGCAGACGAATGGTCGAGGTATTATTGGCAATTTAGACGCTCGGGGCGCAGTTCCGTTGAAAGGCTCTTGCAGGAAGGTAAAAAATTGGATTTCCAATAACCATGTTGGGATGACACGCCTTGGTGCCAATGGCAACTTGGATGCGCCATGTTTGTAGATCGAATCAAAGTTTTTGCCCAAGCCGGCAATGGCGGGCGCGGCTGCGTGAGTTTTCGTCGGGAAAAATTTGTGCCCAAAGGTGGCCCGGACGGCGGCGATGGTGGCCGCGGAGGCGATGTGATTCTACGTGCAGACCGCCATGTGGATAACCTTTCTAATCTTTTTTATGAGCCGCTGATCAAAGCGAAAAGCGGCAGCCACGGCAAAGGCAAGAAAATGGCGGGGCGCGCAGCTGCGAACAAGATCGTGAAGGTTCCTGTGGGTACAATTGTTTGGTCTGCGGAGGAGAGGCAACCCTCAACGCCCAACGCCCAACATCCAACACCCAATGCAGATCAATCCGCGATCTGCACTCTGCAATCCGAAGGGGATTTGATTGTCGATCTTACTCGCGACGGTCAGGAATTCTTGCTTTGTCGCGGCGGAGAAGGAGGAAAGGGCAATGTGCATTTCAAGAGCTCGCGTAATCGCGCGCCGCGGCAATACACCGACGGAGAAGAGGGCGAGCAGGGACATTTTCTCCTGGAGCTGCGAACAATCGCGGACGCGGGATTGGTCGGTTACCCGAATGCGGGTAAATCGACATTGTTGCGGAAACTTTCGGCCGCGCGGCCGAAGGTTGCGGCCTATCCGTTCACCACTTTACACCCGATCGTCGGTGTGATGGATCTGCCCGGCTATCAGCATGCCACGATCGCAGACATTCCCGGTTTAATAGAGGGAGCACATCGAGGGGTTGGCTTGGGTCACGAATTCTTGCGTCACATCACACGCTGTCCACTTCTAATCTTCGTGATTGATGTTGCGGGAAGCGAAGGGCGCAGTCCGGTAGAGGATTTACAGAATCTCCGGAAAGAAATTGACCTGTATGATCCGACGCTTTCGTCACGACCGTGGTTAGTCGTCGCGAACAAGATGGATTTGCCGGATGCGAATGAGAATCTCGAGCTGCTGCGAGAAAGATTTCCCAAGATCGGCATCATTCCCATCTCGGCCGCCAGTGGGGAAGGGATCGATACGCTAAAGGAGGCATTGGCAGAGAGAATGACGGACGACAAGGCCATCTTGTTTCCAATTAGGGGTGGACAAGCCCCGAATCTCTAGCGAGACTGGCCGCGTTTTATGGGGAGACGGGTTGTAGCTAGCTATTGCTCCAGCTTTCTGAAGTCGGAGATGTTGCATATTTACCGTCAGGTAAAAGCGCTGCGCGGGGTCGACACCTTCGTTGTGACCAAGGAAGTCCAGAATGCCGAACGATTTCCGTTTGCGAAGATAGAAGTCATTCCAAAACGGCGCACCAACCTGCTTGTGCACGGCTGGTTGAAATTTGTAGAGCGACGCCCGCCCATTGTTTATCGAGGCGAGTATCAGACGCTTAATTCGTTGTTGGAGCGGAACGGCGCCGACCTAATGCATATTTACTTTGGCCACACAGGCGTGCACCTGCTTCCTTTCATCGAACAGTGGGACAAACCGTGCGTGGTATCTTTTCACGGCGCGGATGTCGCTCACAAGAAAGACATCAAAGATTATCCGGCAAAGCTACGCCGTCTTTTCAACGCGGTTCCACTCGTGTTTGCTCGTTCCCAGTCGCTCGCCGACCGGTTGATCCACCTGGGTTGTCCGCCGGAGAAATTGCGGATTAATCGCACCGGTATCCCGCTCAACGAATTTCCATTCGTGGACAGGCAACCGCCGCGCGATGGCAAATGGAGAGTCGTGCAAGCGTGCCGGTTGATTCCGAAGAAGGGTGTTGCAACGAGCTTGCGCGCCTTTGCGGTTTTTAAGAAGGACAATCCCAAAGCGGAACTCTTCATTGCCGGCAAAGGACCACTCCAGCCAGAACTGGAAATGCTCGCCGATGGATTGGGAATTCTTAGAGACGTACACTTTGTTGGGTTTCTTTCTCAACGGAAACTCCTCGAGCTTTATGCGAGTTCGCATCTGTTTTTGCATCCCAGCGAAATCTCCGCGAACAAAGACCAGGAAGGTGTGCCGAACTCGGTATTGGAAGCGATGGCTACCGGGTTGCCCGTCGTTGCGACGCGCCATGGTGGGATACCGGAAGCAGTCGAGCATGGGCGCACCGGATTTCTCGTAGCTGAGGAGGATCACGTTGGATTGGCGAACGCCATGCAGCTCATCACACATTCGCCGGATGTGTTAAAACAAATGGGAGGGCGCGCACACACCACTGTGGTCGAACGCTTCGAGCAGGACGCTCAAATCGACCAGCTGGAATCGTTCTACGAAGAAGCGATTCGTCTCAATGGCGCTTCTGAACCCGTGAAATCGAAGCGCGTGGCCCGGCTCGCTCCGCAGTTTGCCGAGGGATTGCCGGCAAAATAGCGCTGCAGCCGAAGAATTTTGTTTGTCATTCGGGGCAAAACGCGCTTTGGTATGCGCGTTCGAGTTGTAGCCGGGGCGGCCTTTTCGCAGTAGACCCGCGGGTTGGGACGAAGGCGGTTCACCTTGGCAGGCTGACATCACCGATGCCGGCTACAGCTGTGTTTACAAAAAATGCGCAATCGTTGTTTTCTAATGTCGATCCTGGCGTTGGTATCCAGCGCAATCCTTGCCACGTCGACCTTTGCAGCTGAAGCGGGCGGGACTGAGCACGAGGGCGTCTCGTTAAAACCGCAGATGCTTGTTCAGTTCGGCGGTTTCGGAATCACAAACTCGATGTTGGTGACATGGATTGTCGCGGCTGGGATCATCATTTTTTCACAAATCGCCACTCGCCGTGTTAAGGCCATCCCCAGCGGGATTCAAAATTTTTGGGAGTGGTTAGTTGAGGGTTTGCACAGTTTTTTGGAAAACATCATCGGCCGTGAGTTGGTGGCCAAAGGATTTTGGTTTTTTGCGACGATTTTCATTTTTATCTTGTTCGTGAACTGGTTTGGACTGATTCCGGGAATTGGAACCATCGGCTGGGGCCATTACGACCCCTCGGGAAATTTCCACGTGGATCGACCGTTGCTGCGTGGTGGCAACGCGGATCTGAACATGACGACAGCCATGGCGGCCATCTTCTTCGTGATGTGGTTTGTCTGGGCGATCCAGGCGAACGGCGTCGGCGGGTTCCTGAAACATTTGTTCGGGCCGAAGGGTGAGACTTCC
>JBKPRQ010000173.1:0-8765 GCA_046734635.1 Verrucomicrobiota bacterium | reverse complement strand
CGGACGGTCTCGTTCAGACACGATTGTTCGGCTGCCCTTCAGCAAAAGCGCTACCGGAAAGCGCTGACAGAATTTCGTTGCCAGTTTCGCGCGGGCCTCTTTTTTGTGGGGCGAAAGTCGTTTCATCTCGCCGGGATGTGGCGTGAGCAACCGCTTGCCTTTGCAATGTCTGAGTGTCGAGGTTTTCTCCGCCAAAATATTCAGGCCGTCAGCGTCAATCATCATTGGTTGTTTCGCTTTTTCGATCAGTTCCAGAATTTCGGTCGCGAAGGATTTTCCGAGGCCAGGTCCCACTGCCCAGACGTCGGCTTCTTCCTTGAGCAAATCGCGGTAAGACTTGATTGGTTTGACCATTGATTCCATTGGCGCGGCGCCGGCGACGATCTCGTAAATTTCTTCTGGAACAAACACTTCGACGAGACCTGCTCCTGCACGCAACGCACCCTGCGAAGTCATCAAAGCAGCGCCGATAAATCCCCTGGAACCGGCAACGACACCAATTCGTCCGCATTGATTCTTGTATGTGCTGTATTTGCGTCTCGGCAGCAGTTCGCGAAGAGCCGGCGGCGCGGCGACAACTTCTTTCGCTTTTTTTTCCGGGACACGCAGTTCATCTAACTCCGCAACTTCCAGCCTGCCCACGAAGTTCAGGGCGTCGTCGACCAGCAACCCTGGCTTTGCGAATCCGATCGTCACGGTAAAATCCGCAATGACGCAGTCGCGATCGGGTTTACCCGAATCGCCGTCGAGACCGGTTGGAAGATCGACGGCGAACACGTAAGCGCCCCAATGTGCGCGCATCTGATTGATACAACGACAGGCTGCGCGAATCGGATCACGCAGCGGCGGCTTCGCGCCCAGACCTAACAAGCCGTCGAGAATTATCAGCGGAGCTGCGGTCGCCAGATACGCCTCTGACGCTATCGCTTCTTCCGCAGCCCAAAGCTGGTTAGCGGCTTCTTCCAAAAGTTCGACAAGAACGACGCCGGCATCAGTTCCGTCGCTGGACGATCCGGTCTTGGCAAGAATCTCGGGCGGCCTGCGGCGTAAACTTTCGAGTTTCTTGCGCATCAGCCCGCTGCAATCAGCTTCCTTAAAAGCAAGGCGCACCTCAATTTTCCATCCGAACCGCCGTAAACACTCGGCCGCAACCAGTGCGTCACCGGCGTTGTTACCTTTTCCGGCGAACACAATGCACCTGCCGGGTTTACGGAAAAATCTGGTAACCGCCCGCGCAACGCCGGTCCCCGCCTTGTCCATTAGGGCTTCAACTTCTACACCTCGCTCGAAAGCGGCTTCTTCCGCCGCTCGCATCTGCGCCGAAGTCAGAATTGGGAGGTTCAATTATCCGTCCTGATTTTTTTTGGACGACGTTTTCGCTTCAGAGTCACGTGATTTCGATGAGCTTTTCTTTCGTCGCGTGCTCTTTTTGTGTGAACGTTTGGACTTCCGACGTTCAGATCTCGTCACTTTGGTTTGATCAATGTACGGTTGCAACGGGATGCTTTCGGCCGTTGCCACGCGAGTCGTTGTTAATGCGCTCGCGACGGAATTGCGGCCCCGGACGCCGGCTGCAATTTCTTCTGCGAGCTTTTGGCGATAAGAAGCGGTTTGCGCCAACGCCGCTTCACTCGGGTTGGTAAGAAAACCGCACTCCACCAGCACTGCAGGGACCATGTTTTTTCGCAGGACGTAGTAACCCCGGCGTCGCACGTTGCGATTTGATGACGGCGCACCGCCCGCGACGTAGTAATGGATTGCCGAGGCAAGGGGCAGGCTGTCGCGACTGTAAAAATATGTTTCAATTCCACCGGCGCCACTACGCTTCGCCGAGTTGAAATGGATGGAAACGAAAATTGCGTTGGAATAGGAGTTGGCGATTGCAACGCGCGTCCCCAGTGGAACGAAGACGTCGCTGTCCCGCGTCATTACCACCCGATAGCCACTGGCGGCGAGTGCCTTCTGCAACCGCTGCGCGACGTCGAGGGTCATATCCTTTTCCGAGACTCTCTGGCCAGGAATCCCGCCGCGGTCATAGCCGCCGTGTCCCGCATCGATTACTACGGTCAAGGACGGTCCGCTTTCTTTAGAGGCGCGCTTCGCCTGAGCTGTGGGGAAAAGCCCCAGAAATGCGATCAGCAAACTGGCAGCGAACAGACAGAGTCGGCGGAAATTTGTCGGCATTACTAATCGTCCTTCGGCAGTTCAGGCGGGCGAGCCGATAGTTTTGGCGCCGTTCCCCGAGAACTTTGCGCTGCCGGCGATTCGCGTGTTCCTCCGCGCACGGCTACGTCGCCATTTGTCGCACGAACAAGACGGGGCCGGGTTTTGGTTTCCATGAAGGACGAGTGTGCCAGCAGTTCGCCATTCAACCCGACACGCGAATAAGCCCAGGCGCGCGGGCCAGCGCAGTGCAGAACATGCAATTGATTCGCGTGATCGATCTCCGCCTGTGGTTCTTCAAAGGCAATGGCGCGGCCTAACGAATAGGTCGCATACACAACTCCACTGTCTTTGTCTTGTACACGCACGTACAAAGAAGTATGATCAGGAAAACGGTTGGTGAGAAGCGAGTAGGTGCGCACGTTACCGGGCGCGGCAACGCCATCGGGAATGCCAACTGTTTGCTGCCAGATTGGCCGCGCGTCGGTTACTTCAAAAACGCGCGTTGGGGAATAAAAAAACTTTCCTAGATCGGCAAAATAAACATTCGTCCGTACGTGATAACTGCCAAAATCGTGTACTGGGTAAAGCGAGGTCAGATTGATCTGATGCGTAACTCTCTGCCCGGCTCCGATCTTCAAGGACGGCTGGCTGCTTTCGGCGCTCATCGGCGCGACGGGTTGACCTTCGCTTCCGGTTATCTCAAACCCAAGCCACGATTGGCCGTCGGCATCGTGAAGGTCGATGTCACGTCCTGCCAGATTGGTGATGCTAAGGTTAGCCACCACGGCTTCGTAAGCGATGTATTGCAATCGCTTGAATTTCAGGTCGACCTGAATTTGTGCCTCGGACTTCGCAATGACGATGAAAACGCAAGCGATGCTGAGGCTAGATTTGATCACTCTGTTCAATGACGAGATCCCAATGTCAAATGACCAAGCAATGTCTGATGACGAATCCTGAAATAGCATCCCGATTATAGCGCGGCTCTTCGTCATTCGCCTAGCGCGTCATAGTAAACGGAGGACGAGAATTTCGTCATTAATTCGTCATTCGTCATTCGTGCTTCGTTATTGGGGGATAATGGGCCACGGCCTCATTGTGCCGAGCTGCTTTCCGCCGCAGGAAAAAGCTGTAAAAGGCGCGAAGGCTCGGCCTGAACGGCCTGCAATCTGTCGTCGTAATAAATTCGGATCCTGTATCCGAGATATTTTCTCTTTGCGCTATCTGGAGTGGAACTCTTGACTCTACTTTTTTGCCCGGGTCGGACTGTTGCTGCCGTTTCAGAAAGCGATGTCTCCGGCGATCCGACCCCTATTTTCGGGCGGAGATAACTGACCGAAAGCACCTCTGGGCTCGTGTCCGACCAATCGTGCTTCGGAGTGAGCCATTCGTAATTCACATCCGCGTCGGTGAGTTTCACATCCTTATCACCAACCGTGTCGTAAAATTCCACCAGGATCTTCACTTTGGTGTGATCGACCGTAGCGGCCGGCTGTTTCTTTATGCCGATCCGCAGCGCGAGGTTTGTCTCGGAGTCAGGATCGGGTGTCTCAACAGCTTTGACTTCCGCAATGCCCATGACAGGGCCTTCCGGATTGCCGCCGACATCCCTGCGTGATCCAGCATCGAGCGAGGCGCCTGCCGAACCAGAGTCGGGTGTGGCCGCTGTTGACACTCCCATCTTCAGGCGCTGGTCGGCCAGCTCATATGCTGCGCCTGCCGAAGGGCCCATTTCGTGCAGCTTGCGCCACACTTCGTTCGACTTGTCATAAAGCTGCATGGAATCATACGTCTTGGCTATTTCCTCCAGGACGCTGACGTTGCTCGGTTCGCTGTCCAACGCTTCCTCGAAGCGGGCGAGGGCGTTTGTAGTATCGCCGCGATCACGCAGTTCGGTGCCTTCTCGCAACAGTTGGTTAACAAGAGAAGGAGAAGGCGTCTGGGCCACCGCTTCGGGGGAAGGAGCTGTCTTCGTTGTCGGCGGTGCTATTGCCGGGGTTGAAACAGGAGGAGCGGCGGGCCGGACGGTCGTTACGACTGCCTGCGGCGGCGTACCGGCGGGTCGGAGCCGACCGACATAATAAGAGGCCACAGCAAAGATCTCTGCTGCCGCAATAATCGCCACCAAGCCGACTCCGACGTTAAAGCTTGGATCGATGTGCGTAGCCCGTGAAAGAAGAGTCCGCATTCGGCAAATAAACCCCATTTCTGTAAGCGCGCCCTTGCCAAGCTGTCAACTAGAGCCCCCGCGGCGTTAGACAGTTGACCCATTAAAACGTTGACCGGATTTAACGGTGTAAGCTTGTAACGAATCAGTTGTGCGTTAGCGCGAAATATCGTCCTGGCTCAGCATCTTGAATCCTTCGCCCATCAATACCGTGGACGCGCATTCAGCGTCGTCCACGTGCAGAGCGATCGCAGCAAAGCCACGCGGTCGGATGAGCAGGGGGTAGGCGAAATGGACGTTGACCTCTGCCATGACCAACGCGGCAAGCAATTTCACCAGTTGCGTGGCTACCTCGCGAATTTCTACGACCACGACTTCACAAACGCCGAATGGCACGTTTCTCTCCCGAAACAATTTCTCCACGCGCGCCGGATCACTCGCGATAATCCGGGCGATAGCCGAATCGGTCGATTCGGATACGCTCAACGCCACGGCGTGAGTGCTCTGAGCGCTCAGCAGCTTCACGACATCCAGCATCGCGCCCACCTTGTTCGGAAGAAAAACAGAGAACTGTTTCACCAGTGGCCCTTCCATCTTCGAAGTTGTTTCCGGGAAATTCGCAGTCATTTTTCGATAGCCACGCCTGCTGAAACAGCCCAAGGCACGCCGAACAAACTATCTCATTTCCGGTCTTTCGTTGGCAAACCAATATATTCCAACGTCAGCGCGTTATTGACGCTGTTCATTTCGCGTGAGGTCAATATAGTGCCGCAATGATTGCGGGAGCGCATTTTCTTCTCTACAGCAAGGATCCTGCGGCCGATCGTGCGTTCTTAAAAGCGGTATTGGAATTCCCGTCGGTCGATCTAGGCGATGGCTGGCTGATCTTTGCGTTGCCGCCTGCCGAGCTGGCGGTCCATCCCGGTGATGGCGAATTTGTGCAGATGCATGCGGAACATCCCATGCTGGGAGGCCTTCTCTATTTGATGTGTGATGATTTGAGCAGCGTAATCGCGTCGCTAAAAAGCAAAGGCGTGGCGTGTGCGAATCCGGTGGAAGCGGAGTGGGGAATCAGCACGAGTATTGGGTTGCCGAGTGGAGGTGAGATCGGTCTGTATCAACCAGCTCACCCCACGATGATTGAAGCGCGTTCAACTTGAAACAAGGGGAGCCTCTGGCCCCAAACTTCGCAACGCTTAGATTTAGCTTCGATGGAGGAAGAAAATGAGTTAATCGCGCTACGGCGCAAAAAACTGGACGCCCTGCGCGCGAAAGGCGTCGAGCCGTTCGGCGCCGGGTTTGAGGTAAGCGGGTCAATCGCGGAGGCGCGCGAAAAGTTTAAGGAAGGCGAGATCCTTCGCGCAGCGGGCCGCATCACCGCGCATCGCGACATGGGCAAGAGTCATTTTCTCGACCTGCGCGACGCGACGGGGCGCATTCAAATCTACATTCACGCGAAAGAGGTCGGGCCAGAACTGACCGAGCTTTTTCGGTTGCTCGATCTTGGCGATTTCATTGGCGTGGAAGGAACATGCTTTATTACCAAAAGCGGCGAACCGACGCTGAAAGTGCGCACGTTTCAGTTGCTGGCCAAAACGTTGCGACCGCTTCCTGAGAAATGGCATGGATTACAGGACATCGAAGCCCGGTACCGGCAACGCTATCTCGATCTTCTTACTAATGAGCGGTCCCGTGCGGTGTTCGAAAAGCGCATCACGATTATGCGCGAAACTAGGCGTTTCTTGGAGGGTCGCGGTTTTGTTGAAGTCGAGACGCCGATCCTGCAAACAATTCCTGGAGGAGCAGCGGCCGAACCTTTCGTAACGCATCATAACGCGCTCGGTCTCGATCTATACCTGCGCATTGCGCTCGAGCTTTATCTCAAACGTTTGCTTGTGGGCGGGTTCAACAAGGTATTCGAAATCAACCGTAATTTTCGAAACGAAGGAATATCCAGGAAACACAATCCTGAATTCACGATGCTCGAAGCCTACTGGGCGTATGCCGATTGGGAGAAAATTGCGAATCTGGTTGAGGAGATGATCTGCTTTCTTTCTGAGAAAATCTGCGGCTCACTGACCATCGAGCATCGAGATGCAGATGGAAAAATTGTTCGCACGATCAACCTGAAACGGCCCTGGCGTAAGGCGCGTTACCACGATGTTGTATGTGAAGTTGCCGGAAAAGACTGGTTTAAATTATCACCCACACAACGACGCGATCGCGCCATTAATGAATTCAAGCTGGAAATCCTGCCTCAACTAGTCGATTTCGAAGTGACTCAACACGTGTTCGAGAAACTTGTTGAAGAGAAGGCGATCGATCCGCTCTTTGTCACCCATTGCCCAAAAGAGTTGGTGCCGCTAGCCAAACAAAATAAAACGGACGATTCACTGGTCGATGTTTTCGAACTGATCATCAATGGGGCCGAGATCGCGCCGGGTTATAGCGAGTTAAACGATCCGCTCGTGCAGCGCCAGCGTCTGCTCGAACAGGCAGGCGAAGAGAAGCAAAAGATCGACGAAGAATTTCTCCTCGCCCTTGAGCACGGCATGCCACCCGCGGGTGGCGTCGGCATTGGAATGGATCGCCTGACCATGCTGCTCACTGGGGCCGAGTCCATCCGTGACGTGATTCTTTTTCCTCTGCTAAGACCGAAGAAATGACGAAACGGGGCGCCCTTGCTATGGCGCCGCGGCCAAAACTAAGCTGTGCCGTTAACAGACCGGGTTGTTTCAGCTTTCGTACTTAAAAGACAATTGTAAACGCGTTCGATACTCGAGCACCTTCCCGTCCTCGATTTTCACATCCATTTTTACGACTTCGGCAATGCGGAGATCGCGCAGCGTACCTGAGGCGGTCTCCACCGCTTTCGCTGCAGCATCTTCCCACGAGCTTGCACTCGTACCGATTACTTCAGTTACTCTGTAGACTGATTCAGTAGATTTATCTTTTTTAGGCATATATTTCCCTTCTGTCAGCTTATTCGGTGGCGGGATTCCCACTCGCGTTTCTGCGATAGGTGATTTCCTCTCTTTTTTCTATTTATCGCAGGAGGCGCGCAACCCGCGCGTTTCTTATAGCAATGTCTCCACTTAACCCGTGACTTCGTTGGAGGACGAGTTTAGTTGCGAATGCGGAATTGCTACGACGAGCGCAATTCCGCCTAACACAGCAACAGACGCGAGTAGATAACGCGGTGTGATTGGTTCGCCGAGTAACAGGATCCCGCCAGTGGCGGCCAGCACTGGAACGCTGAGTTGAACGGTTGCAGCGCTCGCGGCTTTCAAAGCCGGCAACACTTTGTACCAAATTATGTAACCCAGACCTGATGTAACGGCGCCGGAACTGACAGCGTATGCGAATCCCGCAAGATCGACATGCATCCATGCAGCGAAACCGACGAGAAGGACAATTGCGAGTGGAACTGCGCGCACAAAATTTCCGGTTGTCGCAGTTGCGGCGTTCCGTTCTCTTGTTCCGCGCAACGAGTAAACACCCCAGGCGACTCCAGCCGCCACCATCAGGATCGAACCGACCAAAGGCGGAGCGGACAGCCCCGGAAATACAAGAACAACTAGACCGGTGACGGCGACGATGAACCCGACAATTTGAATCATGCTTAAACGTTCGCCTTTGTACATCCCCCAGAGGATCATCGTGGCTTGGACCGCCCCGAATAGAAGCAATGCGCCGGTTCCCGCTGAAAGCGCGAGGTAGGCGAAAGAAAAAGCGGCTGCATAAACAAAAAGAGCAAGCGCAGAGGTCCAGCTACCGGCCCGAATCAATTGGCGTTGTGATGAAGGTGTCGAAGCAAAGACGCTTCCGTTTGAATCCCCAGGTGCTTTGACTGCTGATTCTTTTCTTCTAACGCTCACTAGCACCCAGAGCGCAACCGCACCGGAGAAAATCCGGACGAACGTAAAGCTAGCTGCATCGATGTCGTTCTGTTTGAGTGCGGCCCGGCAAAGAAGCGAGTTACTCGCGAAGGCAATCATCGCCAGCAGCGTGAGCATGAAAATTCGCGCGCCACTCACGGAAGAAGACTTCCAATCTTAAATTTGACGGCAACGTGCACGGCGTGGCGCGTTGTTTCGTTCGGGCAAAGCGCAAAGAACAGGCTTGTTACTGGATTTTTTCCCAGAACCCGCGGCGATTCGGAATGTTTGGGAAAACGAGTTGGCCCTGGTAAAACGTGAACGGGTTCGAGCGATCGTTGCCACCGAAGGATAGCGTGAGCGTCTTACCTTCAACGTTCCAGTGACCTGTCACCGGATCCCTGCGCTCGTAGGCAGTAGCTGTCCAGTTTTCAACGGTACCATCGACATGAAGAACAAGATGCTCGTCTATCGGGCCCGTATAGCTGATGGTAGTTTTTCGCCAATGCCCAATCAAGGCGTTCGAGTTTTCCGAAGTCGTCGCAGTTCCTTCT
>JBKPRQ010000172.1:0-8712 GCA_046734635.1 Verrucomicrobiota bacterium | reverse complement strand
CCCCCCCGAGCACTACACACTCTACAGGTCGTCGGCAGCGTCAGATGTGTATAAGAGACAGGAGTATGCGTGGTAAAAACGTTGGCGGCGGCTACCAGTTGAAGTGCTGAATAAAAATCGAGCTTCTTCTCCACGACATTGAGACGAATGCGTTCGAGCGCGAGAAATGCCGAGTGTCCCTCGTTCATGTGAAACACGACCGGCTGAATTCCAAGTGCGGCCAGCGCTTTGACACCGCCAAACCCGAGCAGGATCTCCTGGCGCATGCGCATCTCGAGATCGCCCCCGTAAAGCTCCGCGGTGATCAAGCGGTCCTCGGCGCTGTTTTCCGGAATGTCGGTGTCCAGAAGATAAAGACTTACTCTTCCGACACGCAATTCCCAGAGCCTGGCAAAAACCTGCCGATCCAGAATCGGCACGGAAATAAGCGGCTTCCCATTACTTCGAAGAGCTTCGCGGATTGGCAGATGATAAAAATTTTGATTCAGATTGATCGCTGCCTGAACACCGTCCTTGTCGATCTGCTGCCGGAAATAGCCATGCCGATAGAGCAAGCCAATGGCCACGAAATTCAGGTCTAGATCGCTCGCCGACTTGCAATGGTCGCCAGCGAGTATGCCAAGGCCTCCGGAATAATTTGGAATCGATTCGTGAAAACCGAATTCTGCTGAGAAATAGGCAATCGGATTTTTGATGGCGCTTCCGGGCCCCGTTTTTCCATAGGTGTCGTGCCGCCCGAGATATTTTTCGAAGTCCTCAAAAACCTGTTTTAGTTCCCGCAGAAAAGTCTTGTCCTGCGCGAGCTCTTCCAATCGGGATTGCCGCGAGAGTTGGAGCATCCGGACGGGGTTATGATTTGTCCGGTTCCAAAGCTCCGGGTCCAGATGGCGGAACAGCCGGCGCGCGGCGGGTTCCCACGTCCACCAGAGGTTGAAGCTCATCTCGCGCAACGGCTCGAGCGCCGCCGGAAGAATGGGAGTGACGTTATACGTTTGAAAAGTCGGCATGCGAATTCCTGTCAAGGACAGTCACCTTGGTCACTGATAAATTTCAACGTAGCGAAGAAAAACGAAGATTCTATTACGAACCGGAACAACGATCACCTCCGCGGCGCGAGGATCAAACCGAGAAAGAAGCCGGCGATCAATCCACAGAGATGCGCGGCCATGCTGACCTGTGGTGTCGAAAGATCGAAGGCAATTTGAATTACTATGATAACGGCGACGTTTCCCAGACGTTGTTTCGCCTGGGGCACATGACGATGCCGCAACAAGAATCCTGCCCATGCGCCGACGATTCCCATAATACAACCCGAAGCGCCAACGAGCTCAGCGGCTTGAACGAAGCCGAGGACCATCAAAGCGACAACACCCGCGCTGGAGGCAAGTCCCGAAATCAGATAGCACACGGCGAATCGGACAGTGCCTATGGCTCGTTCCAACGGCGGTCCAAGAACATAGAGAGCGAAAACGTTGAAAAGCAGATGGGTAAAACCGCCGTGCAAGAACAGCGCAGTAAAAAGTCGCCAGTATTCTCCCTGGGCGACAACGGCGTAAGGATCCAGTGCGCCGACTCGATGCAAAATTTCCGGATCGTTCAGATCGCCAACGGAAATCTCGAAAAGGAATGCGAGTACGTTGAGCAGAATCAACACGAAAACTGCTGGTGCGCTTCGGAGTTGCGTTTGCCGAACCATTTGCCTGGCTACCGAGGTAGGGACGCCGCGCCGCGCCGTCCCCACCATCACGTCCTGAGCTTCCGCCTGGTGAGGTTCCAAATGTCGAAACAATCGGACCTGGTCGCGCAGCTCGGCAGTGGGATGCAGGATTTGAATGATTGCTCCCAGTTTTCCCGCCGAACGGTAGTTGCCCCGCGCGGCGAGCTCTGTCATTTTGCGCAAACCAATCGCAGGAAGAAAGAGAAGGATAGTCCAGGCCAAACCACCGATGTAACCAGCTGCAGTCGGAACGAGAATCCAAGCGATTGCGGTGATGGCAAGCACAACACCTGCAGCGAAACGCCAGCCCCGGTAAGGCCCGCCGGGACGCCATGCCCGGGCCAGCACCAGTAGCGGTGAGAGAATCGCGAGGAAGAGAAGAATATGATTTAGTTCCACGATACTGATTCCTTGAGGTCAGAACATTGAGCGTTGGACGTTGAGCGTTGGGCGTTGGACGTTAGACTTTAAGGGCGCAAACGCTCAACGCTCAACGTCCAACACTCAACGCCCAATTCAGAATATGCGTATTACCGTCACTGATTATCTCGACGTCATTTCATCCTGGTGTTTTTGGTCCGAGCCTACGTGGGCGGAATTGAAGAAGCGTTATGGCGGCCGCGTGGAGTTTCAGTGGAAAATTGCATTGATGGATCCGATCGGCCTGCCAACTTCGCGCGAGCAGGAGCAATGGTTCTACCGGCGCAGCGGAATCATGATGCGTTCGCCGTTCATGCTCAACACCGATTGGTACGATGCCAGTTTGCCGGAGTGGCTTGCGCCGAATTGCGTGGCCGAAGCCGCGAAGGACTTTGGTTTCGTCGATGATCGCGTTCGTCTCGCACTTTCTCATGCCGCGCTGCGCGAGGGGACGAAGATTAGTGATTGGGAGATTGCCGCCCAGATCGGTGCGGGCGCCGGAGAGATCGACAGGAAGAAGCTGCTCGAGCGCGCTCGCTCGCCGGAGGTCGAGCAGCGTGTTCGCGCATCGACCGCCGAATTTCACGCGCTCCAAGTCACCCAACGTCCGGCGTTCGTCATTGATACCGAAATCGGTGATCGCGCGGTGTTTTCCGGTGTCGTAAAACTCGAGCCGCTGACAGCAACGCTCGATTCCATGCTTGATGATGTCGTCGCATACGCAGCGCACAAAGCGCATTTTGGGGACCCGCCCGCGAAATAAGGATTGGAGGCTGACACTTGATCGTCACGAGATTCACCTTGCCAGCGCGAAATTGTTGCCTACAACTTCCCTTCGGCTCGCGATTGTTAATGTGAGCTCTTCGCCGCGGTGAATCGCAGCCGTGACGAGGTTAGAGTGTCCGGGCGTTTGCCGAGGGTGGCGCCGGGAATTGCGATAAACGGAAATACGGCGGTGCGGTACACTCCCGCTTCGTCGGCAAGGAGCTTGACTTAATCTGCAACCACAAATTCGTGTAAACGGTCGGATCCGCGCCCGAGAAGTCCGAGTTATTATGGGATCCACCGGCGAACAGCTTGGCGTCATTAAACTAAATGACGCCTTACGCAAAGCTCAAAGTCTTGGCCTTGATCTGGTGGAAGTCGCGCCAACAGCTACACCACCGGTCTGCAAGATCATCGACTTTGGAAAGTTCCGGTATGACATTTCCAAACATACCAAGGATAAAAGGCCGTCCGGTTCGAAGCTTAAAGAAATCAAGTTTCGCGTAAACATCGACGATCACGATTATCTGACCAAAATCCGCCATGGGGAAGAATTCCTGGACCGCGGAAACAAGGTGCGAGTGCAACTGCAATTTCGCGGCCGCGAAATGGCGCATCAGGAATTTGGCATGCAACTGGTGCAGAAAGTTCGCGATGATCTCTCGGGAATGTCGCAGGTGGAAATGGACCCGAAAATCACCGGCCGGAATATCACCATGACCCTGGCGCCTCTGCCGGCCAACCGGCGGAAGCGGCGTTTCACTTCGCCGACAAAACCACCTGAAGGAGAGGAAGCCGCGATTTCATCAGCGGACGCGTCAGCCTGAAGATTATCCTGCTCCTTCGGCGGACAGTTCGCAGCGGTCCGAGCCGGACTGGCACTTTCGGACAAGCCGATCCACCCTGAGGCCGGTGGAACGATCGCCGCGGCGACTCCTCAACGCGTTGAGAAACGGAATTGTGGCCGTTGCCGCTTAACTAACGTCTACGGCTTATGCGGTGTGTGCGCGCCTGCCGGAGAACTATGCGTGCCCGCCGGAGAAGTCTTTGGCTGTTTTGGCGGCGGCGGCGGCGGCGTTGCTCTCATGGATTGTAGCGTTTCCAAGCGTTTTTTGCGGCTGAGCGCTTCCTGATTTTTCGGATCAAGTTTTAGCACTTTGTCGGCGTCAGCCATGGAATTGTTGATATCGCCCTTAACCTCGTAAATGTAACTGCGGTACGAGTAATACCGGACCTCGTTCGGCTTGAGTTTGATCGCTTCGGAATAATCGGCGAGCGCTTTGTCGTTATCATTCAGTTTCATTTCAACCGCTGCGCGTTGTTCGTAAATTCGTGCATCATCGGGCTTAAGTTTGATCGCTTCGCCGTAATCACTGACGGCATTCTGTAATTGCTGATTCGTCGCAGCCGCATACGCCCGTTGCTGGTAAACGGCCGCCAGCTCATCTGCGTATTTGTGGTCGAGAGCCGCCGCTTTTTTAAGCAGATCGACGGCTTTGTCGAACTCCTGATTCTTAGAGGCCTCTGCGCCATCTCGGGCGAGCTTATTTGCTTCTTTTCCCTCTTTAGGGGCTTGCGCGTTGGATAACTGCGCAGCACAAAGCACGAGGGCCGTTATGAAAGTAAAGACGAAGGTTCTTTTCATGATTTCTTTTGGACGTTGATGTTCTTAAACAATTCGAAGCTCGAACCGCGAACAGTTCGGCACAACTCGGTCAAGTCTGCTCTGGGGATGGCGTCTGTTCAATGTCGATCTTTGGTTCGGATTTGGAGGGAGCGGTTTCACTGGGGCCCGGTTCATCAACGCGTGTAATTCGCACTGCACGACCAGTGCTCTCGTCGATTTCAATTAGCGCTCCGCGCAGACGCACCTCACCGCCGGCGACGGGAAACGACGCCGGCAGGTTCGAGATGAACCGGTTCATGATTGGATCAATGGCGCGCCCAAGGATCGAATTCACCGGCCCGCACATGCCCGCGTCGCACAGGAACGCCGTGCCACCGGGGAAAATTTGCTCGTCGGCGGTCTGAACGTGGGTGTGAGTTCCAATGACGGCAGAGACTTTTCCGTCGAGGAACCGGCCCATCGCGATTTTCTCACTGGTCGTCTCTCCGTGCATGTCCACGATGATATTTGCAGTTTCGTCGCGCATCTTGGCCACCGCGGCTTCGACCGAACGAAATGGATTTTCCAAAATGGGTTGCATAAACGTGCGCGCTTGCACGTTGATAACGCCAATCTTGCCCTTGGCAGTTTCCAGGACGATCGACCCGCTTCCGGGCGCGCCGTCGGGGTAATTCACTGGGCGCAACAAGCGCGGCTCAGTATCGATGAACGCGAGAACCTCTTTCTGATCCCATATATGATCACCTGTTGTGATGACCGAGACACCGGCGCGCAAGAGATCAATCGTGATTTTCCCCGTTATGCCGCGACCGCCGGCCGCGTTCTCACCGTTAACAATGATGAAATCCAGGGCCTGTTTTTCTTTCAGCTCCGGCAGTCTGGCGATCACGGCCGAGCGGCCCGGCTCCCCGACGATATCGCCCAGCATAAGAACCGTTAGCATTCCGCGACACTAGCCACGCTAAAGCGCATTGTCATCCCGACCTGCGCAGACGGCGAGGGATCTCGTCGAAACTCGAAAGCACACCTATTTTACTTTGTATGATCAATCAGCCTTTGTGAGGTCCTTCGCTTCGCTCAGGATGACAGTAGGGAAAAATCTGGTCATCAATGCTCTATTCCTTGCGACCATGAAGCGTACGGCCCTGCTGACGTTTTGTTTTTTGAGCCTGGTCCTTAGCAGTGGCGCTGCGGACAACATCGGTATTCTTGGGAGCAAGCCGAAGTGGAGTGTCCTCGAAAACTATCAGGGCACGATCACGCGCGATGAGTTTACCCAGCTAATCCAGAACGTTTACTGCACACACGGATTTGCTTCGGATCTGATTGAAATAAACGACGACGCAGCGCGGATTTTGACCAATCGCGATGCGCAAAGTTTTTTCACATTACGCTTCGCAGCGAGTGATGCAGTGTGCAATCCTGTGCCCCGTCTTTGGCATCCCGCCAAATCCCTGCCGTCGGCGAAAGCGGACAAACCGCTCAAGGGCTTGCGTATCGCACTCGATCCGGGACACCTGGGCGGCGAATGGGCAAAGATGGAAGAGCGCTGGTTTCAAGTCGACAGCAGCCAGCCTGTTCAGGAAGGTGACCTGACGTTGAAAGTCGCGCAGCTGCTTGCCCCGCGACTGCGCGAGTTAGGTGCGAAAGTCTTTTTTGTCCGAGCTGACAACGAACCCGTCACTGCAAAACGTCCTAATGATTTTCGCGAACTTGCGAGAAAAATTTTGATTAAGAACGGCGTACCACAACCCCGGGCCGACGTCCTTGATTCAAACGATCCCGAGAAAGAGCAAACGATTCGCTGGCAGAGCGAAATCTTATTTTATCGTTACAGTGAGATTCGCCGTCGGGCGGCTCTGGTGAACTTCAAATTGCATCCCGATCTCGTCCTTTGTTTGCACTTCAATGCCGAAGGCTGGGGTGACCCGAATAATCCGACATTGACCGACATCAACCATCTTCACCTTCTAGTGAACGGTTCCTATTTACAGCAGGAACTCGAATTCGATGACGAACGTTTCGAAATGATTCGGCGACTTCTTAGCCGTGCTTACGATGAGGAATTACCTCTGGCCGATACCATCGCCGCTGCAATGGCTCACGAAACCCAACTGCCGCCATACGAATATCCTACCACCAACAGCACAACGAAAATCGGCAATAGCGGCTACGTTTATGCGCGGAATCTACTCGCGACGCGGCTCTATCGTTGTCCGGTGGTTTATTGCGAGCCGTACGTGATGAATAGCAAAGATGCGTTCGCGCGTATTCAGGCCGGCGATTACGAAGGAACCCGCAACGTCAATGGTTTGGAGCGCAAAAGTATTTTCCGCGAGTACGCCGACAGCGTGGTAGATGGATTAGTCGAATATTATTCAAAGGCGCGAAAATGATTTCATCTGTAGCGGCGGTCTACGACCGCCGTTTCAGACGAGTTCGGCGCTCATAAAGCGCCGCTACAGTTTGTCAATCGCTTCGCGAATGTCCCCCATTGTCACGTTGCGTGAAACATGCGCAGCACCGATTTTTGGTGCCACAACGAAACGAATTTTTCCGCCTTCAAATTTTTTGTCGAACTTCAGCGCGTTGACGATTTTGTTCCGTGGAAAATTCCTCGGTAAACACGTCGGCAACTCAAATCGTTGCAGAAGGCCGATTACCGAATCGTGCTGCGTGCGGGGGAGCCCGACTTTTTTACTCGAAACAGCGCATGCAGCGACAATGCCCAGACTGAGGGCTTCGCCGTGAAGAAATTTCCGGTAATTTCCTGCGCGCTCAATCGCGTGACCCACGGTGTGTCCGAAGTTGAGAACGGCACGTTTGCCAGCTCGATCGTACTGATCCTTTGCGATGATTTTTGCTTTTATCTTGATATTGCGACGAACAAGCTGCTGGAGGGCAAGCGCTCCGCTTGCCTGCCACGATTGTAGGTCTTTAAACATTTTCGCGTCCGCGATGATCGCGTGTTTGATGATTTCCGCGAATCCCTGATTGAACTCCCGACGAGGCAACGTCTTCAAAACATTGATATCATCAATCACGAGTGAGGGCTGATGCACCGCCCCGATCAGATTCTTTCCGTCAGTGGTGTTCACTCCAGTCTTTCCGCCAATTGAGCTGTCCACCATCGCCAGCAGGGTCGTGGGAATCTGAACATGAGGAATACCGCGATGAAAAATTGCGGCGACGAATCCGGAGATATCACCAATCACGCCACCGCCGAGACCGATTACGAAAGATTGCCGATCCAAGCCGGCGGCGAGCATCTGCTCGCAAATTGCGCCAGCTTGCTTCAGCGTCTTCGAATTCTCACCAGCTGGAATCGTGATCAACTTTGGCTTAAAGCCGGCCGCCGTCAGACTTCGTTTGACTCGATTAGCAAATCGCGGCCCCACATTGATATCGGAGATGATCGTGCACGTTTCGCAAGACAGACGTTTGTGCATGTATTGCCCGATTCGTCCGAGAAGGTTGCAGCCAACAATTGCATCATTACGGAAGCTGCCGATGCGCAGCGGGACTACCGCTATCACGGATAACCTAGATAGGGATCCCATCGCAGTGCTGCACTTGGGTCGTTGGAATCATTGTCCAGAATGAATTTCGACCAAAGCATCGGCTCAGCATGCAAGTCGGCGAAGAGGGCGTTGATTCGCTTGCGACTGTTGTTCGTCCCGCCTTGTGCCGTCCCGCCCGGGACGCTCACAGCTTTGTAAACCGTCACGGCAGCGGCGGTTCCGCCAGAGAATTGTACCGTGGCATTCGAATTTTGAGCTGGCGCAAACAGAATAAACGCAGATGGATTTGCGATTTTGGTTGTTAGCAGGCCAGCAATGCTCGAAAGACCGCCTTTTGTATTGCCATTTAAACCGTAACTGATCGGCGCACTCGCATCGGTCTCTGAAGCGGGACGCCTATCGAACGGTGATTGAAAAATAGCCCACCCGGGAAGGTATTTGGGATGAAGCTGATTCATCCAAATACCACCAGCGGTAAACAAAACGCTATCGTTGTCATTGAGGTAAGTCTGCGTTGCCATTCCGATCTGGCGCAGGTTGCTCATGTCCTTTGTCGCTTTGGCACGCTCGGAAATGCTCGTGTACATCGGGTAGACCATCGACATCAGAATCACGATAATTGCCAGGACAACAATTACCTCGATCAGCGTGAAGGCCCGAGA
>JBKPRQ010000171.1:0-20441 GCA_046734635.1 Verrucomicrobiota bacterium | reverse complement strand
GATGGCTGGCCAAGGCTCGCGCCTACGCGGTGAAAATAAAACTTTTCTGAAGCCATTCGTCCCGGTGCGTGGCCGACCCTTGATTTCGTACACCCTGGAAGCCTTGATTCACGGAGGGATCAAAACCGTCAACTTCGTGGTCGGCTATGAAAGCGAGCGCATGATCGCACGCGTTAAACAGTTGGTTCCCTCCGGCCTGGAGGCGTTCTTCATTGAAAACCGCGACTGGAGAAAACAGAATGGAATCTCGCTTCTCTGCGCCGCTGGCCGCGTATGCAACCCGTTTCTCCTCACGATGAGCGACCATGTTTTCGAGAACGCGATTATCGATCGTCTGCTTGATTCTTTCGCTCCTGGTTTCCTTAACGTCGCAGTAGATCGAAAAGTCGATTCCATTTTCGATTTGGACGACGCAATGAAAGTCCAAACGCGAGGAAACCGGGTCGCCAATATCGGGAAAGACCTGCGCGATTATGATGCGGTCGACATCGGTTTGTTTGTTTGTCCGCTGGAAATTTTCGATTATCTCGAGCGAGCGAAGTCCGGCCATGGTGGAGACGATTGCAGCCTTGCAGATGGCGTTCGGTTGATGGCCCGTGACAACAAGGTCAGTCCCGTCGACATCGGCGATTGCTGGTGGCAGGACGTCGACACCCCGCAAATGCTGCAACACGCAGAGAGGCAGATGGCCAAAAGGATGCAAAGCGCGCTGAGCTAGGGTGGCTCAGCACCGCAGCCCCTGGCACTGCGGGCGATTACGATTCTGGCTCGCGCGTTACGATATCGCCACGGCCATTAGCCGCCCTGATCACAGCGATTGCGCTAAGGAGCAGGCTCGCGCCGGCAACAATCGTCCATAGATTAAGGATCCAGTCAGCCAAGCCAAGTAACGCAAGCATGAGAAAAACAAGGATCGCCATGTCGCGTTTTGTTAGCTGAAAGAGCCACCACACAAATCGTTCGCCAAGATTCAGTAAGCCGGAATGTCCAATCATGGCGCGGTGTCTCGTGTAAAACGACTCGTGAAACGTGGACGAAACGACCGACGTTCTGCTCTTGCCAGCTCGCAGGAGCAACTCGTTGACCGTAATCAAGAGAGCACACACGATTCCTTCACTCGAACGGTGAAGCCCAAGCCCGAGCGTGAGAACGTAAAGAAGGCTTGCTGCGAAATCGCAGAAGTAATCCAAACGCTCCCCGAACTTGGATTCCAAATTCTTGGCGCGCGCGATTTCGCCGTCGCAACCGTCAAGAATACTGAACAGCTGAAAAATGGCTGTGCCGATGATGATGCTCACGTAATCCCCACGTATCAAAGATACGGAGGCGATTAGCGGCAAAACAAAAATCGATATCGACCAGGCGTTTGGATGGATGGGAAACTTGAGTAGAACGCTCGTTATTCGACGCGAAATCGGTCGATTCAGAAACCGCGAAACGAAACCGTCCTGAGGCTTGCTCATCAGGCGAGAGCCCTCTTCAAAATTCGGTACGGCTTACAACGTTGCATCGCGATGGGTTCGATGAACCGATGGATGCCATTGTACATCTACCAAGCACGATTGGAAATTTTCATTCGCAACGGCCATTTACTCAGCCCTTGCCTACGCGATCGATTTTCCTGGAGGCGTCCCCACCAAGTCTATCGAGTTGGCTCTTTACTTGTTATTAAGAACGACTTCCGGGCCAGGTCTGCTTGCATCAATCCGCGCACTGATCTTCTGGATTTGCGTCGTCTGCTCTTTCACCGTCGTAGTAAGTGCTGTGATTTTCTGCTCAAGTTCTCGCACCGTGCGATGTTCTTTGAGAAATTCATTTAACAACATCGCGTTCACCGCATCGTAGCGCACGGTGTACGGTTTTCCTTCCTGGTCGCGCACCACCAAATCAGGATTCACTTTTTCCACCTCTTCGGCGACAAGTCCAAACTGATGCGTCCCTGCCGGATCAATCTGCTTCTTGTAACGAAAGGTGACCGGCTTAAGTGCGAAGAGCGCTTCGCTCGTTTGCTCCATTGGCTTGATTTCCTCTTTAAACCGACGGGAAGAAGTGATCGTGCCAAGTTTGCCGCTTGAATTAATGAACACGGCAGCTCCTCCCGGAGAGGTTTGACCAAAAATGCTGCCGATATAGCAGCTATTGCTTACGTTCGCAGCTGGGACTCCGGAACCGATAGAGATAACGTTACTCGCGGTAGTAACATTGTCGCCGGCACCGAAGCCTAAGGCTGTGTTGCCGCTGCCGATGGTGCTGTTTTCGAGGGAATGAGCACCATCTGCTGTGTTAAAACTGCCGGTTCTGTTGTTACCGAGCGCGTCGTCGCCATTGGCCGTGTTATGATTGCCCGTGGTGTTTCTCAATAACGCGGAAAAACCATCGGCCGTGTTATGGAACCCGGTTGTGTTCGCAAAGAGTGTTCGCAAACCGGTAGCCGCATTCTCGAAGCCGGTGGAATTGGTGAACAGCGCTTCAAAACCGATGGCGGTGTTGCTGACGCCAGTGGAATTGAGAAGCAGCGCGCCAAAACCATTCGCTGTGTTATTACTGCCGCTCGTGTTGCTACCGAGTGCGCCAAAACCATTCGCTGTGTTTTTACTGCCTGCGGTGGTACTAAAGAGTGTGGCAAACCCAACGGCCGTATTCGAGACGCCGCTTGTAAGACTCTGAAGCGCGCCATCGCCCTCAGCTGTATTGGAGCCTGGATAGCCGCCATCCGGTGCCGGGATCACTGCGCTGGCTCTCGGTAAAAGCGTAAAGCACATTAGGACAAACGGAATAAGCATCAACAAGGACCGCAAAAGCGAATGATTGATCGAATTACTGATCGGTAAAACTGTCATTTTCATAGAAATGATTTCCTTTCTTTCGGTGATTATCTTGTTAGGAAAATCCAGCCCACAGCCCCGTCGCGCCAGATTAGAAAGGTAACACTGGTGTTACGTCTGCCGACCGTCACAGACACAGGCATCCCAGGCTCTGCCCGATCCGGATATGTGACTTGTAATAACTGACCCGATTAGAAGAAACGTCAGGCAGGCGGCCGGAGCTCGATGCGCCAGCATTAACCTAGAGGATTGACTTGCTGTAGATGCGATACGTCTTGTAGCGCTCCGCTCCGATGGCTTCGAGAAAACGGTTGATCATAAAATTGTCTTCAAGCGTCATGCTTAACTCGCCCGTGATTCCGCGTTTGACCATGGTCTCCTCCATCACGCGCAGCACGAGCATCTCTGCGATTCCGGCACGCCGATATTTTTCTACCACACCCAGGGCAATTAATCGCCCCTGTCGAACGCGCTTCTTGTATAAGAGCAATTTGATCAGACCAATCGGAAGGCCAAACCGCGTGAGCCGCCCGTTGAGTTGCGTTAGTATGACATTGATATCCGGCAAGCATAGTGTAAACCCAACAGGCTCGTTCCCGACCTCGGCGACCCAGGCGAACTCCGATACGAGCAACGGCTTCAATTCCTTTGTCATAAATTGGATCTCCGCTTCTGTGAACGGCACAAATCCCCAGTTCTTTTCCCACGCCTGATTGTAAATCTGACGAAGCCGTCGGCTTTCGTCGCGAAGGTTCTTAAGATTTGCCGAACGAATGGTAGCTGGACAGCGCCCATTGAAACGTGCACCGAGCCGCCGCAGCTGCGCCACGGCCCTGCCCGGATCAGCGAACCACCAGGCATACCAATCTTTTGCCTTTGTGAACCCCCCGCTCTCGATCAGCTCACGGTAATACGGCGGATTATGCGCCGTCAGTATCGTGGGAGAAAATTGAAAGCCATCAATCAAAAGACCGCAGACGTAGTTCGTCGAGTAGTCAATCGGCCCCATGATCCCGGTGCGTCCTTTTTCGCGAAGCCAACTCGCCGCGCGTTCAAAAAGCGCAGCCGCCACATCGTGGTCGTTGATGCACTCAAACAAACCGAAGCAGCCAACATTCGATTGGTGCAATGCATTGTAATTCGGATCGTCACTCGCCATGATCCGGCCAACGATCTCGCCGTTTTTCCGTGCCAGAAATAAGGCGGCATCGCCATGCTGGTAAAATGGATGCCGTTTACGATCGAGGAAATCTTTGCGTTCGATGATTAAGGGCGGTACCCAGGCCGGATCGTTGACATAAATTCGCCATGGAAACTTGATGAACGCACTGCGTTCCCGACGCGAGCTGACCTCTGAAATTTCAATATTCGACACGTAGTACGATAGCTATGCCGAATTTTGTGAACTCTCGGCAATTTCCAACACCGATTCGGCCATATTTTCCTGGCGAAACAGGAGGTAAACGAACAGCAAATTGAGCGGGATCAACTCAAACCAGAAGTAATAAACCGGTTGGCTGATGAACAGTAGCGCAAACAGGACCAGCATCCGGACATTCGTCATCAACAGTCCCCACCCCTTGAGCATCGGACTGGCCAAATCTCGGTAACAGGCTCTTACCCGGTCGGGAATTTCGCCGTGAAACGATCTGCGGACGACGTCACGCAGCGTTTTCAAACGTGGTGCCAGCATTTCCTGTTGCCGGGTAAAGTTCAAATACAATGCGAGCAGGAGCTTCTGCCAAGGTCTCTGACGCCAGGTCAGCTTCGAGTAGTCCGATCGCAGTTCGGAAGAGGAATCTACGCCCTTCCGCGCCCTCGTTGATACAAAGTAAAGATAGGTGCTTCGGTAATAATCGGCAGCAGCTCCCTGTAATGCATGACTGATTCCAGCAGCAAACGCGAGGAGAACGATGGCTGGCGACGATCCTTCGACCAGATAGCGAAGGGTCAAATGTACGTAAATGCTGAGGAAGCCCAGATGATCGGCAACGCTGTCAATGATCCGGCCCTCGCGGCTTTCTCGATGCGTCAAACGTGCGAGCTGCCCATCGGCATTGTCGAGTGTATTGGCGCAAACCTGGAGCGCCATGCCGACAATGTTGATGCTGAGGACGCGATAGAAATAAAGGTGCCCGGCGACGACGCCAAAGATGCCGGCCAGCAGGCTCACGGCCGCAGGCGTCATCTTTAACCGGGCAAAAAATTGGGCCAGCCAAAACCCTATCGGCCTGTAGAAATGGAGATCGAGAACTCCCTCGACCTCGCGCGCTTTGAAAGTCGATTCGATCTTGGGGGGCGCTGTCTGAACCGCCTGTGTCGGCATTAAGAACCCATCCTCACCGCCAGCTCAGACATTTTGCAGCGTAACCGGAATGTGGTCGCCTTGATTTTCGAATCCGCTTTGAGCGTGTCATCGAGAATGTTGAGCGCTTCATCGAGATCGGCCCGCGTATGTTTGGCAGTCACGCAAGCGCGGAAACAAATCTTGTTTTGCGGCACCGCTGGGTAATCCACAGGCGCGACCCACAACCCGCGCCGCCGCAATTCGTGACCTAACCGGTACATGCGTTCCCGGTCCCCGATCACCAGCGGCATGATGTAGGTTGTCGAACTTCCGGCATCGATGCCAAGGTTGCGCAGTTGCGCGTGAAAATAATCAGCGTTCTCCCAAAGTTTCGTCCGCAACTCCGGCTCGCGTGTTCCGATTTCCAGCGCTTTCAAAATCGCCGCCACCACCACAGGCGGCAAAGCGCACGAATAAACATACGGGTGCGCGTAAAAGCGCAGGTAGCGAAGGGTCTCCTTCGAGCCGGCCACAAATCCGCCCAGCGCGCCAAAGGCCTTTGAAAATGTGCCGTAAACAAGCGGAATTCGATCCTCCACGCCGAATTTTTCTGCGGCGCCGCGACCGTTCTCGCCACAAGCGAGCATCGAGTGCGCTTCATCCACAAAAACGCGCGCGCCGTGAGACTCTGCTACATCAATTAGCGCTGGCAGGTTCCCGAAATCGCCATCCATGGAATAAATTCCTTCCATCACCACGAGTTGGCGGCGACCCTGTTTGCGCGCCAGCGCCTTATCGAGCGATGCCGGATCGTTGTGCTCGAATTTGTCCGCGCGACATCGTGAAAGAGACGCGCCGTCGCGTAAACTCAAATGCGAACGATTATCCAGGATCGCTACATCGTTCTTGCGCAGCAAACCGGCAATGGTTCCAAGCGCGCCGCCAAATCCGCTGTTGAAAAGCATGGCGTCTTCGCGCCCGAGAAATTTTGCCACGCGTCGCTCGAGTTCGCGATGCAGGTCGGTCATGCCAGAAAGCATCGGCGAGCCGCATGCGCCGAGACCATGCGTCTTCAACGCTTCGTGCGCTGCGGCGATGACCTCGGGATGATTCGCCAGGCCGAGGTAATTGTAGGAACAAAGATTGATCACTGAGCGCGGCCGGCCGTTGTAATCGATGGTTGTGCGCGCATCGGCGCTGGCGAGCAGCTCGGGTTCGTAAAGTTCCACCGCGAATGTGGCCTGTCGCATCCAATGAGTGAAACTTGGCGGTGGCTCAAGCGGGTCGCTTGTTTCATGCGCCAGGAAATTGCTCAGACTAAGTTTTGCCGGGTCTTGATTCATCAAATCGTACACTGCCTTTCGCTCGCTCCGGTCCCCAGGGACGGCGTGCGCCGGCAAAATTGAGAGTTTTTATGTTTCACAGATTCCTTACGAAATTCTCCGCCGCAGCGGTTCCGTGTCGGGGCAGCCAATTTAGCGGGTTTCTTATTTCAGGACAAGAATTTAGTACAATTGCAGGCACGGCCCTGTGGGCCGTCTGTTTCTGATGCAACAGCTTAGGTCGACCGGCCAGGCTCGGCAGGCGACAAAAGCGCACCCTTCACTTTCGCGTCGTTCGAAAAACGTAATCCCAAAGGGGCGAGCTGATGCCGTATCCAACGTGATCATCCTTGAAGTGATGGCGGAGATGATACTGCTTCAGCCAAAGCCATGCGCCACGTTTCATGGCGAGATGATGCGTTGCGTAATGGAGCATGTCATAACAGACATAACCAAAAACCAAACCGGCAAACACAGCCGGCGTGAGGTTCCCAAAAAACAGAAGAAACAGCCCATAGAATAGAAAGGCGAGCGGGATGCTTATGACTGGGGGCATAACAAGCCGTCGCGCATCATTGGGATAATCGTGATGCACGCCGTGAATCACATAGTGCAACTGTTTGCCCCAACGAGTCTTGGGTTCGTAATGAAATATGTACCGGTGGATGAGGTACTCGGTCAGCGTCCAAAGCAAAACACCAAGCAAAAACAGCGCCGTTACTGCAACGATCGTCAATTGCCGGTGCCACATGGAAACATA
Source organism: Verrucomicrobiota bacterium (assembly GCA_046734635.1). GTDB lineage: Bacteria > Verrucomicrobiota > Verrucomicrobiia > Chthoniobacterales > UBA10450 > Udaeobacter. The sequence continues at coordinate 13,247 of JBKPRQ010000171.1, read as the reverse complement.
AAGCATGTAGCCAATCACCGGCAGGTACAACACCAACGGAGTCACCGGATGCACCCGTGAAAAAAACTCCATAAAATCGCTCTCGAACATGCGTACAGTTTCGTTCTTGTTCGAGACGTACAATCGCTCCGCCATGGTTAAAAACTAATGGGCCTCGCACTCAGATCAAGGCTGCCCATTTGATTGACCGTCGGGTCCAGCACCGGTTGAGACTTCGTCCGCTCTTTCATTCGTTCAATCCTGGAATACAGGCTGTAACGCTTATCAAAGACGAACTGGAACAACAACCGGCTCCACGACGAATGATATTTCAGGTTGCCATAGAATTCCGGAGCCATCGCACGCAGCTTCGGCAAATTGTTCCACGGGATGGAGGGCAAGTCATGGTGCTCGTTGTGATAACCCATGTTCAACGCTACGCGATTGATTGGTCCGTAATAACTGAACGTTTCCTGGTCGAAATCGTACGTGTAATGCTCCTGAATCCAGCGGGCGCCGACCGGGTGCAATCCAATTGAAAAGAAAAACGCAAACACGAGATAGAGAAAGCCCGGCCAACCGCAAAAATAAACGACCGCCACGTCGTAGAGCGCAGCACACGCAAAATTGATAAAGAACCACCGGTCCCACATCTTGATCGCTTTCAATCGCGGCGGGCGCGTCAGCTGAAAAAACGGAAAGAGCATGAGCCAGATCGCCTTGCGATACCATTTGTTGCCGACCAGCCGTGCCTCCCAGTGGTTCGCCAGGTCGGCGTCGTATTCATAATCGCCCTGATGCGAATGGTGCTTCAAATGATAAACACGGAACCCCATCGCGCCCGGTGTGAGATTGGGGAGGTCGGCGATGATACCTACCATCTTGTTCCAGCTTTTGCTCCGGAGAATCAGATTGTGAGTGGCATCGTGAATGATGACGTAATTCGCATGATTCGCGAAAGCCCCGACGCAATACGCGATCAGAAGACTGAGCCACCAGTAACTGAATCCAAGCTTTCCCATTCCAAAAGCGATGGCTGTTTGCATGGCCACGATTGAGAGAGCGATCAGCGCCGTCCACGGATTGCGCACCATCAATTGCCGAACTTCCGGATGCGCTCTAACGATCAGCCGCGCCCGTCCGGGGTGCGGCTGATCAGATTCGGACTGATAGAAGGCGGCCTGCATTGATTAAGAAGGTAAACCAACTACCAGGCCCGGGTATTTTCAAGCCCTTTGCCAGTAAAAACCGCAGTAACGGGATTCGAGTCCGCTTTCAATATTTCGCGACTTTGTGCGGTTCCTGCGGAAAGATTAAACAAACACCATCGTCCGGTATGAAACCTCCTCTGTTCCCGGCCCTTTGTGCAAAACCGAAATCGCGCGCCTCCGTTGCCCCCGCTCGTCTGTTGGCCGTGGCCGGTGCCGTCGCGCCACTCGCTATGTCGATCGCCTCCGAACCGCTCGCCAAAGGAATCCAGGACAACTCGTTCTTCATTGAAGAAGCTTATAACCAGGAGCCGGGTGTGGTGCAGCACATCTTGAATGTTCCGGTCAATTTCATGAACGGCTCTCGCGAGGTCACACCGAGTTTTACCCAGGAGTGGCCAGTCTTCAGCCAAACGCATCAGTTCTCTTACACCATTCCGTACGCCTTCACAGAGGACGACAACGGTATGGAAGATATGCGACTCAACTATCGCCTGCAGGCGCTGACAGAAGACAAATACACTCCAGCATTCGCGCCACGTTTATCTCTTGTCCTTCCGACCGGCGATCCCGACAAGGGCCTGGGCGTTGGCAGCGCGGGTTATGAGACCAATCTGCCCTTCAGCAAGATCGTGAGCGACCGTTGGACTTTAAACTTCAACGCCGGGATGTCGGTATTTCCCAATGCGCGGAACCACGACCTTACGAATTACAATCTTGGCGCCAGCGCTATCTTCGCCGTCAGCCGCGATCTAAATCTAATGCTCGAAACAGTCGCAGGCTGGAACGATGACATCGCCGAAGGTGTGCTCTCACCTGAAGCGACCGTGAACCGTTCTACAACTGCGCTTATTTCTCCTGGCGCGCGTTACGCGTTCAATCTGCCAAATGATGCGCAACTGGTCGTTGGCCTGGGTGTGCCCATCGGACTCACTTCTGATTCCCCCGACTGGGGCCTTTTCTTTTATTGTTCATTCGAGCATTCGTTCTTGCGAACCAACGTTCGGGGAACAAAATGAGACGAAGAAATCGATCCGCGTCTCAAACGCGCTTTTTCAACGGCGCCCCCCCGAGCAGCGGCAATATGAATAGATTTGCCAGAATGTCGATTATGCATCCAGCAAGAACGACGAGACCGAAACGCTGCGTCGGTGGAAAATCTGAGAGAACGAAAATGGCGAAGCCTGCGGCGATGATCACATCCGAATAAACGATCCCGCGCCATTGTTCCTCGCGTGCGACGACCCAAGCAGCCCACCCTTTTTTCCCGTCGCGTTGCGCCCGTCGGACACCGAAGACCAAATGAATCATCGAATCAATGGCGATGCCGATGCAAACATTCGTGGCTGGCGCTGAAATGATATCGACCGGAACATGAAACCAACCAATGCCGCCGAGCATTGATAGCGGCACGAGAGTCAGGCTGACAATCATCGCCAACGCGCCGCGAACCGACCGGGCGACGACCCATGCGATCACCACGAACAACAAGTTTAACCAGAACAAGCCCGTCACGAGGCTCTCGGCGACAAGTTTCGCCAGTCGTCCCTGCAGATAATAAATGCCACCGACAAGGTCGGCCTTGAATCCGTACTTGCGGCAAAGGGAGCGAAGATCGTTCACGACATCGACACGATACTTGGTGCGCTTCGCCTCGATCATTCGGAGCATGAACACCGCCTCCTTTCGATCGTCTGTCACAAAACCTTTGGATACGCGCGCGTATTTTGGTTCCGCCATGATCTCCATCATCTTTTCGTAGCTGATGAGAAACGAAAACGGCGTGCGATCGCCTTCTGCCAGAAGAGTCGGCAGCGAAATTACAGTGCCGACCTGTTTCTGATTTTCCAGAGCCCCATGCAACGTCCACATCTTCTTGTAAGCTTCGTCCGTATTTAGACGGCTGCCGTTTGTGGCGGAGACCACGAGGGTGAGCGGATTGCAACCGCCGGTGCGATCGACGAATTCCAATCCGTCGCGTAATGGCTGGTTCGGCTTGAAATAATCGAGAAGGCTCGGGTCGGTGTTCACCTTCATCAGGCCGAATCCCAATCCAATGCTGAGCAGGATGATGCCTGACGAGAGCAGAGCATAGCGCCGCGACAAAAATGCGCGCGTAGGTTCTGCCTCGACAATCTTACTCTTGCGCGGCACGGCCCACCGCAGAAATGCTGGATACATCAAATATGCGCAGGCGAATGCCACAAATGTGCCAAGCACGCCGCCAAATCCTAGCTCGCGTAACGGCTTCGCCTGGACAATTAGCAGGCTGGCAAACCCTAACGACGCGCAGATCATCGACCAAAACGAGGGCGGAAAAGTCATGTGTCGCGCAGCTGTCGCGAGATTCGGCGTTTCCTTGCCCATGCGGTGTGCGCGATCGGCGAGCGTCTGCCAGTTAAATGTCATGTAAACCAGGTGCGACAACGCAATAACAAACACGATCGTGCCGAGGTTTACCGTCAGGATGCCGATCTTGTGACCAAGCATCGACTGCAGAAGCAAGGTCAACAGGACGGCGCTAGTGCATGTGCAAAGCATTCCCACAAACAGGCGCGCCGACCGGAACAGCGCCGCCATCGTCAGGCCAAACAATGCGACTGCTGTGAGACTGAAATAGCGGAAATCGTGCGCCAGACTGCGCCTGATCATTTCCACCACGTAAGGCGGACCGGCGATGTGAATCCGAAAATCTGGTGCGTCCATCTCATGCACGATTTGTTCCAATCGCTGAATCGGCTTTTCGGTGTGCCTCCCTTTCATGAAGATGATCACGTTGCTGGACTTCCTGTCGTCTGCGATCACCAACCGACTCCAGAAAGGGCTCTTTAAGGCGTCCTCAAAACTTTTCGGTCCTTCAGCCAGGCTCTTAACCGCGCTTACACCGCCAATGGTGTGGACGCGCTGCGTGAGTTTTCGAATTCGTTCCAGATATCGTGGCGAAGAAATATCGCGCGACGACACCGCCAGAATCACTTCTGGCTGCGACGGGAAGCGCTGCTCGATCTTTTTGGTCTGCTGGATTCCCGGATCATTGGTTGAAAAGAAAAAATTCTGATCCACCACCGGGTTGAGATCCACAAGCGTTGCCACCGACAGGAGCAGCGCGCCGGTGATCACCAGCATCAACCACTGTGACCCTAAGGGGATTAAATCGGCGCCAGGGGTTCGCGGCATGATTTACAGTCGAGGATTCCGTAACTGTATTCGGGGCTCGATCCCCGACCTCGTGCAAGATTCCCTATTAAGTTAGGCGGCTCTCACAGCATCCATCGGGCTTTGCAGAACAGTAATATCGCCAAACAGACACTCATCCAATCCCTTTCGCGCGGTTCAGCAACAAGCGTTCTTTCGTCGCGCTCGTCCTTCACCGAGCGACCGGCGCGAAAGAGGCTTTGTCAGATTTCTGTCGCTCATTCGGCTCGCAGCGCCGTCATCGGGTTGACGCGAGTGGCGCGACTTGCCGGGAAGAAACACGCAAGAAGCGCCGCACTGGCGAGCATCAAAGTTGCGCTGACCAACGCCAATGGATCGGTCGGGCTCACTTGATACAGGATTTTCGCCAGGACCCGCCCTGCCCCCAGCGAAAGAAGAAGACCGACGCCCACAGCAAGAGCCGTTTGCAGCACACCTTGTCGCATAATGAGGGCGAATACGTCACGCCGATGCGCGCCCAATGCCATGCGGATTCCGATTTCGCGGGTCCGGCAGGCGACGGCATAAGCTTTCACGCCATACACACCCACGACGGCCAACATCAGGGCGATCGCGCCAAACGCGCCGAAGAGAGTTGCCCCAAGTTTAACGATCCAAAGATTGGGCGACTTCTCCATTAAATCGATGTATGGCGCCATCTGCAGCAGCGGCAGATCGGGATCGAGGTCGCGCAGGGTTTGTCGCAGCGTCGGCATCAGCGCGACGACGGCGCGTCGATCTTGTGTGTTGAGCCGCACATGCAGATAGGTCTGCCCGCTGTATCCCTGCGCCAACGGCACGAACAATCGGTACATGATGGAATCGTTCTGAACGTCGTGCCGGTGTCTGCTCACCACGCCGACTATTTCCATGTCGTTAGGCGAGCCGTCCTTTGGCGGTTGCGTGTACCGAATATGCTGGCCGATCGCGTCCTCGTTCGGGAAAAGCTTTTTCGCCAGTTCTTCGTCGATAATGGCCACCCGGCGCGCGTCCTTGTTTTCCGATTCGTCCTGCGTGAAATCGCGGCCCCGTAACAGTCTTATACCAAGCGCCTGGCAATAACCGGGCGTGATCGCGGTGAATAGCGAGTTGACGCTTGGATCCGGCCCCTTCGGGTCGTTAGGCATCGCGTCTTTTGTGCGCAGAACGCGGCGGGCGCTTGTGAAATCGGAATACGGCAGCATGGTGCCGACGGCTGACGCCGTTACGCCGGGTAACTCTCGTACACGTCGTACGATATCGAAGATCAAGCGGCGCGAATCGGCCGGCGTTTTCTTGATCAAACTGAAATCGAACTCAGTAATGAGATCGCCGCGCGCGTTAAAGCCCGGATTGAGTCCCGCCGCTTCGAGCGCACCGCGGAAAAATAAACCGGCGGCGAAAAGCAACATGAGCGAGAGCGCGATTTGCGCCATCACTGAGATATGGCGCGGCGCGAAGAAGCGACTCAACCGACCGATGCGCGCGGGCTCGCCCACTTGCTCCTTGAGATCGTTAACGAGGTCCGCCTTTGTTGCTTTCAATGCCGGGCCGAGGCTGAAGAGCATGGTCGCGATGAGGCAAAAGACGAATGTGACTGCGAGCACCGTCGCATCCGGATGCAATTTGATGACGAAAGAAAAATTCACGGACGAAAGCAGGCCGCGCATTTGTTCGAGTAACAGATCGTTGCAACCGACGCCGAGGATAAGCCCGATTACGCCTCCGCAAAGAGCCAGCAGAAATCCTTCGCACAACAGCTGCCTGACGATCTGCCAGCGCGACGCGCCGACAGCAAGACGGACCGCGATTTCCTTCGAACGCGACGTGCCGCGCGCGAGCAGCATGTTTGCGAGATTCAAACATGCGATGAGCAAGACCGCGCCGGCCATGGCCATGAGCAACGTGGCGATGAGCGTAATCGGACCGTCGTTCTCCGGTTGTGTGCTCAGGCTGAATCGCGACGGCGTTTGGATTTGTAATTCCCGGGCGCCTTCGCTGCCGTCCGGCTGGATCGCGTTCAATCGTTGCGCGAGCACCGGTAAACGCGCTTTGGCGGCATCGATCGTCAGACCGGGGCGCAACCGCGCTGTGAGGTTGAAAGTGTAATTCTTCGGGTTCAACAGGTCGTGTGTCGTTTCGGAATCACCAAAAGCTGAACCGAGCTGCGAACGCATGCCGAGCGGCACCCAGATATCGGGCGCGACCAACACGTTCGCGCCACTGAATCCGTCCGGCGCGATGCCGATCACCGTGTAGGGCTGCCCGTTAATGTGAAGGGTGCTGCCGACAAAATCGCTGCGGCCACCACTGCGTTTCCAATAACCATAGCTTGTCACCACCACAGCCATGTTCGCATTCGGTTTACATTCCTCGGCGTTGTAGAACCGGCCGCGAAACGGATGCACGCCCATCATCGGGAAATAATTCTCCGAAGTCAGGAAAGCGAAGCTGCGCCGCATCTCGTGATCGCGCCCGATTCCGGCGACGGCGAACTCGATCGCGGCAACATCGGCAAACACGTCTCCGCCGTTCTCGCGCAGCTCCCGGTATTCATTGTATGAAAACTGGCGATAATCGTGGCTGGCATTCTGTCGCGCCGTGAACACATTCACGACTTCATCAGGCCGGAGCGGCACAACCGGCTTCAGCACCACTCCATTAACGAGCGCGAAAATGGCCGAGTTAACACCGATTGCCAAGGCAAGCGTCAACACCGCCACCGTCGTAAATCCCGGCGCCTTGAAAAGCTGCCGCAGAGCAAATTTGAAATCCTGGACCATAGAAACCTTTGTTTGTCTTCATTCAGATGCAGGCTGCATTGGTTTTGGATTCAACCAGTCGAGCGTTGGCCCGAGAATTTTCCGGTCAGACGAGCGAATCTCGCTTCAAGTCCGCATCTTGACGCGAACGTCGAATGCGTCCGCGTTATGCAGTGTCGATCGGCACTGAGTTCGTGAGGCAACGCGACCCTAACGGGATTCGAACCCGTGTTACCGCCGTGAAAGGGCGGTGTCCTGGGCCTCTAGACGATAGGGTCACAAAAGCCGGGCAATATCAGAATTGCCGTTCCTTTACGCAAGGCAAATCGACCGATTGCGTTCCAAGTTTTTGAGAGCGCGTAAGCGCCGTGGCTAGAGACTCGGGTTCAGTTCGTGAATCAACGCCGCGGTACGCGCAGTAGCGCCCTGATGCTCGCTCAAAACTTCGTGCGCGCTTTGAACGAGCCGTTGGCGCGCTTCGCTATCGCTCAAAAGCTCCACGATCGTTCGTTCGAGTGAACCGATATTGTGAACACGAATCGCGCCTTTCCTCGACACAAGCGCCTTCGCGAGTGCCGCGAAGTTTTCCATGTGCGGACCAAACACGACCGGTTTGCCCGCCATGATCGGTTCCACGGGATTTTGGCCGCCACGCGCGGTCAGGCTTTTTCCCATGAACACAATGGTGGCGATAGCATACCAGCGTTGAAGTTCGCCTGTTGTATCTAGAATAATGCAATCTGCATCCGAGTGGCGATTACCCGTCACTTCGCTTGCCAATGCGACGCGTAATGGCAAGGCAGCCAGTTGGGCGCGGATTTCGCGGAGCCGCTCGACGTGACGCGGCGCAATGAATAACCGCAACGATGGAAACTGGTCACGCAAGCGCAGATAGATTGTGGCCAGAATCTCCTCTTCGCCTCGATGGGTGCTGCCGCCGAACAGTACAGGAGGCTGTCGATCGGCGTCACTGAAGCTGGTAGCTTGCTCGTTTCCTTGTGGTCCCGACTTCTGGTTGGACCCGTTGGGATCGTATTTGATGCTTCCAACCGCGCGAATCCGATCGCGTGCAACACCAAGAGCCGCCCATCGATCGACATCTTCCGAGTCCTGCGCGCAGACCAGGTCCAACAGCCGAAATGTTGGAGCTACGAAAAACCGAAACTGGCGAAATCTCCCTTCCGATCTCGGTGACAAGCGCGCGTTTGCCAATATCGTGGGAATTCGTCGCTCGTGCGCGAGTGCGACAAGGTTTGGCCACACTTCAGCTTCAACCAGGACGATGCGCGTTGGCCTGATTACCGAAAACGCGCGTCGCATGATCGGCCAGTAATCGAGAGGCGTGTAGACGACCTCGATCCAGGGCGGAGCGTTCTTGTTGGCCAGAGCGAAACCGGTTGTGGTCGTCGTGGTTAAGACGCACTGCAAACCGGGTTCGAGAGCGCATAACGAATTCGCCAGTTTCAACGCAACGTTTACTTCACCCACGCTTACCGCATGAAGCCATGTCGATTTCCGCTTCGACAGGCGGCTGCGTAGTTCGCGATCGTAAATCCCCAGGCGTTGTCCGAACTTTTCGCCGTAACCACCGCGACGAATCATTTTCACGAAATAACCCGGCAAAAAGAACAACAATCCGAGCGGCCAAAACAAATTGTAGATAAAGCGAATCATCAGATTGCGGATCGCCGATTGCGGGCTGCGGATTCGCCGGGAACTTTATTCGCAGCGCGTGTTTTCAGCATTTTGCACGAAGTGCTTTGGAGTGCGGCGGTGCTCCGTCGTTTTTGCTTAAGAGCCTTTGCGCTACCTTGGGATAAGAAAATGACTTCCGTTGCGCCATATTTTTTCCGACGAATCAGACGCCAGAGCTTCATCTCGGGAAGATTTTCGGACGGACGTTTCTCCAAGACGAAAATTCCATCCGGGTCGAGCAATTGAGGCAATGCTTCGTTCGCCAGCAGTTTTTCAGTGAATGGCTCGCCCTCCTCCGTCTTCTCGTATGGCGGGTCGGCGAAGACGATCTCAAACATTTCGGCACCGGAACCGTGCCGAAGGAAATCGAAGACATCCTGCTGGCGAATCCGTCCCTTCAACTTTGTTTTGGCGAGATTGCGCTCGATGATCGTTGACGATTGTCGATCTGCCTCCACAAAAACAACAGAAGACGCGCCGCGACTGAGCGCTTCAATTCCCAGCGCACCGCTTCCCGCGAAAAGGTCGAGGACACGCGCACCTACCACGGCGTCGCCCAAGCTGGAAAAGATTGCAGCTTTGACGCGGTCCATTGTTGGCCGTACACCGCATTTCGGAACTGCCAGGCGGAGGCCACCGGCGCTGCCGGCGATCACTCTCATGGTGGCGGCGCTGGCGTTGGCGTTGTAGGAGCCTCAGGCAACGCCTCCTGCGGCGGAACTGAAGTTGATGGCGCTGTGGGGATCGCGCTGTTCGCATCACGATGCTCAGGTGTTGCAGGCGCGGCTTCTTCCATTTGTTTCTTTTTCTTCTTTGCGCGGTCCTTTTTTCCGCCGCCCAGGAAGCTGTTGATCATACTGCTGATATCACGGCCAACGAGTCGGTCCATCAGGTTTGTGCTGGGCCGATCGATCGTGCCGCCCACTTGAAAATCGATTGCAGAATAGCCCGGCTCGTTGATCGGTTGGAAATTCTGGCGGATCGCCTTGAAAAGCTGACCACGAATTTTGTCGTTGATCGCGAGCTGAGAATCGAGTTTCACCCTGCCGTTAAACGCGACTGTTCCCGACGCCGTTAGACGAATATTCGGGGAGCGCAAAATCAGTTCGTCGATCGTGACCAAGCCCGGATTCACGTGGTATCTCGCCTCCGCTTGCTCGAGATGAAGCTCTCTCAGTTCCTCGATTTGAAGAAGCTCCCCGAGTAACACCAGCAAGCTATATTGTTGGACCCGCCCGTCGCGCAGAGAAATTTCGCCTTTCCCCACGAACGCCTCGGGATCGGCGGTTTTGCCTGAAGCCTGGAAACTTCCCTCTAATTTACCCTGTACCATTCCCCTGGGTCCACCTGCGTTTGCAATAATCTGATCGGCCTGCACATCGTGAAATTTTACGCTTGTCGTAAACGGCGAATCCTCCGCCTCCGGTTGCATGGCAAAATAGCCGTTGATCTGACCGTTACCGACGCGCGCGGAAACCTTGGAAAGCTCCAGCACATCCGGCTCGTAGCGCAGCGGGGAGCGCAGGTCTTCCAGAAAAAAACGGTCCTGCAATGAAATTCTCTTTACCTTTGTATCGCCGTGAAGAGCAGCAGCTTTGCGAATGCTGGTGCGAAAATCTACTCCGTTAAAACTCGCAAGCAGCCCCCCGGCGTGGTCGAGAAAACTGAAATTGCCATTCTTAATACTGACGCGTCGAACCTCGGGAGGCACCGCTAGTCGCGGCTCCTGTTTGGAAGATTGGTCGTCGGCCGCCGCTTGAATCGGAGCAGGAGGATTCGCCGGAGTCATGGCGGCAATCGGGGTCGTTTGCGGTTGAGACGTTTGAGCGGATTCGCTTTGCGATTCCGACTGGGACACAGTTGGAGCCGCTTTCTTTGTTTCTCGTGCCCTGGGTAATTTCCATTTTCCTTCCGCGTCTTGCGGCCAAACTACATTCGGATTGACGAGCGCGACCTCTTTGATCACCAGGCGCCGGGAAAATAAGGAGAGAAACCGGACACGCAGTCGAAAGGTTTTTGCTTCGAGAAAATGCTTTGGGCCAGCTGGGGAAGTTTGCGAAATCGTGATACCGCTCAGCTCCAGCCCTCCCCAGGGTGTGACGCTCATGCTACGAATTCCCAACGTGGTTCCGAGGCGCCGGCTCAATTCCTGTTGAATCTTCGCGTGCGTACCCTGCGATTGCACGTACAGGTTCACGCCGGTCAGGAGAATCGCACCAAGTGCAATCAGCGCACCCAGAGCAATCAATGAAATCCGGCGCAATCTTTTCACCGTGAGACGTTACGCAGTCCGACTTTGAAGAAAAGGCGAAAGCCCTCTGCTACTTTTCCTTGTGACCGATACGATTGTCATTCTCAATCCCACGGCTGGTAGCCCGGAACACGTCCGGAGCTGGCAGGAACGCGTCGAATCGCTCGCTGGCGATTGCCCTGTCCGCGTCACGTCGCATTCCGGCGAAGCGGAGAGGCTGGCCCGGCGCGCAGTCGAGGAGGGATTTACGCGGATCGTCGCTGCCGGCGGCGATGGCACAGTCAGCCAGGTGGCAAACGGACTCGCCGGCAGCAATGCCATGTTGGGCGTGCTCCCAATGGGTAGCGTGAACGTTTTCGCGATGGAGCTTGGCCTGCCATTGCTCAATCTCCAGCGTTGCTGGGATATCATCGCCGACGCAAACGTACGTCTGGTCGATCTGCCGAGCGCCAACGGAAAATGTTTTGTCCAACTTGCTGGTGTGGGGTTGGACGCCCAGGTGGTGAAAGAGACCAGCCTCGCGTTCAAACGCAGTTTCGGCCCGCTCAGCTATCTCATCTCCGCAGCGCAGATCGCCGCGCGGCAACCTCCGAAGCTCTTCATCGAGTCGGAACATTCTCCTGTGGCGGAGGGGTCGTTTATTCTCATTGGCAACGGGCGGCTTTACGGAGGCCCTTTTCCGTTTTTTAAACACGCTGTCATCGATGACGGCTTGCTTGACGTCGTTGTCTTCACGCGGCTCGGCTATCTTGAAATCATCAAATATCTCCAGGACGTCGTATTCAGCTCCGACATTAAGGTTCCCGAAATCGAATATTTTCAGACGCCGCAACTGCGCATAACAAGCGAACAGGACGTCCCCCTGGAGCTCGATGGCGAACTCGCGGGCAATTGCCCGGTTGATTTCCGAATTCGAGAAAGGGCTCTTCGAGTTTTGACGCCTCGCCCCTCACCCTGAACGTTTTCGCGATGGCTCGTGGTGATCGTTGGATTCGCGAAAAAGCTGCCGCTTCAATTAACCCGGCACAGGTCGAGACCGTCCTGATTCAGCTTGCTGAACACTGGCCGGAAACAGCGCAGCCTCTTACCGACGTTGTCGAACAGTTTCCCTTGAGCGAGGCTGCTCTGCTTCACCTTCTGGCCGTCTCCAGCATTTGCGCGGCCCGGCTCACGCACGATCCGGACATCCTTCTGTGGCTTAGCCAGCCACAAATCTGTTGTGCGCCTCGCGGCTATGGGGAAATGCTGGGGTACCTGCAGAGATCGGCCGGCAACTCGATCGCGGACCAGGGTTTTTCCGCGCTTCGTTTCTGGAAGGGCCGCGAGATGACGCGGATCGCCCTTCGCGAGCTTGCAAACGTCGCCTCCCTCGAGGAAACCACCGGCGAGCTTTCGCAGGTGGCGGAAATTTGTATCCGCAACGTGTTCCAACACTGGAACACGGAATTGCGACAACAACATGGTTCGCCGAAGGCGGAGTTCGCCGTTCTCGCACTGGGTAAGCTTGGTGGTGGAGAGCTAAATCACAGCTCAGACGTTGATCTTCTCTTCCTCTACAGTGAGGAAGGCCAGCTCACACCGCACATTTCCTATCACGAATTCTTTAACCGCCTTGGAAAAAGAATCCTCGAAACATTTTCGACCGGGCATCCGGCTGGCTCGCTATTTCGGGTCGATCTGCGTCTGCGACCGGAAGGCTCTGCAGGGCCATTGGCACGCTCGCTCGAGAGCATGGAAAATTATTATGCCGGCTTCGGCGAAACCTGGGAACGTCTTGCGCTCATCAAAGCGCGCGGAATCGGCGGCAGCCGCGAACTGGCTTACGAATTCCTGCGGCAACATCAGCCTTTCATTTATCCCAGAAGTCCGTCGCCCGATTTGCTGGATGAAATTGCCGGCATCAAGCGGCGCATCGAGCGCGACATCGTGGGGCCCGACAAACTCGAACGCGATGTAAAACTTGGCCGCGGTGGTATTCGCGAAATCGAATTCATCGTACAGACATTGCAACTGATCCATGGAGCGCGTCACCCGTTTCTTCAGGAATCGAGTATGCTCAAGGCGCTTCGAGCCCTGCGTCAATTGGATCTTCTTCCGCGCGAGGAAGTGCTCATTTTGGATAACGCTTACCGGTTCCTCCGCCGTGTGGAGCATCGTTTGCAGATCGAGGGCGAACAG
>JBKPRQ010000170.1:0-21564 GCA_046734635.1 Verrucomicrobiota bacterium | reverse complement strand
CCAAAGCGTACGTCGCGAAAACTGAAATTTACATGGGCTGCATTCATTGAATCAGCCTTCAATCGGAGTTCGGATTGCTCTTGAGTATTTCATGCTGAGTAAGACCTTTCGGAATCTTCAATGAGCACAAAAATCACATCGCTTTATGTCTGCGGGAACTCTTACAGCGCAGCAACGCAAGCGACTGGCTATCAAGCGTGGCCTGGGAAATTATCTCAGAGGCTTGGCTTCACTTATATCCAAGCCAACAATAAAGCCCAACCGAGCGCACAGATATTGACCATCACATCGCCGCCGCGCCCAGGTTTAATTGCTCAGTTGCAAAGTATGCCGACTGGATCAAAGGCCGGTGCGTTGCTCGTTATATGGTTGTTTCCTGCATTAGACAAGCCACTGCGCGTGGCGAAATACCTTCCAGCTTATACATCGGGAATAGACATAGCCTACCAGCAAGGCTTCCGCTCGGTGTTAATGCCGAACCTGCCGGACTTGACCAAAACGATCTACTACCAGCGCACTTATTCGCGCAAGAAACTCCGCGCGTTACGCAAAGCCTTCACCCGTTTCAACGCGCAATACAGCACGATGATAAAGAAATTCAGGCGACGCCATCGCAACACCAAATACGCTACTGTTGACGTCTTTCGACTTTGGAATGGAACAGATACGGTCGCCGATGGTTTGCATCCAAATCCAAGCACGCACGGGCTGTTTGCACTTTGGTTCTGGAACGTGGTTAAGTAGCGTTCGGAATCTCGAATGACCGCCGTGCGGTGCGACGCATTTTGGTGTTGGGCGCGCCTAGAGTAAAAAGGCAGAATCCCCCAGCATGAAGGGTCGGGAACAATTGCCCAGAATCTCAGCAAAGCCGTAGGTTTAATATAAGTGGCTGATGCACACCGCGATGATTCATGGCTTCATTTCACATAACGGTTTTCATTGCTTTCTTCCGGTTCCCTTCTACAGGGCAGCCGAATTCAGTTCGTTAGGCGCATATGACGGTTTCGCTGGCTTCCAAGTTTGAATCCCTGCTCGACTCAGCGAATGCGGAGCGACCACTACTCAGTTGGTTCAAGCGAAATCCGTCAGTGCTAGCGGATATGTTCCGATGGTTCGATACCTTGCAGCAGACTTTCCATTCGGCACGGACTTTGTCGCCGATTTTGTGGGACTCGGGCCATTCTCCGGTGGCTGGGATATACATTTTATAGAGTTAGGACCCCCAATGCACGTTTGTTCACCAAGAGTGGTAGTCCGAGCCGAGCATCTCTTGCTCTTTTGCGTTTAGCAGCGAGAGATTCTTTCACGCGTTTCGGAAGGATGAATGAATATGGAAAAATTTGATGTCGTTATCATTGGATCTGGACCCGGCGGTTACATTGCCGCAATCCGATCCGGCCAGCTCGGTCTAAAAACAGCTCTCGTCGAAAAAGACAGGGAACTCGGCGGCACTTGCCTCAATGTGGGTTGTATCCCGAGTAAAGCGCTCCTGACTTCAACCGATCACTACATGTTCGTTAAAAAAGAAGCGGCCAAGCACGGGATAGTGATCGACGGCGCGCGTGCCGACTTGGCGAAAATGCAGCAACGGAAAGACAAAGTTGTGAAGACATTCAACAGCGGTGTGCGCTCGCTGATGAAGTCGAACAAGGTCACAGTCTTGGAAGGCACCGGCACGATCACAGGGCCCGGTAAAGTTTCCATTAAGTCCTCCAAGGGCGAAACGCAGGAGGTCGAGACAAAAAATATCGTGATCGCCACCGGTAGCGCGCCGGCGGAACTGCCATTCGCGAAGTTTGATGGGAATACAATAGTCAGCAGTACCGAAGCGCTTACCTTCGCCGAAGCTCCAAAGAAGCTCGTCGTGATCGGTGCCGGCGCGATTGGGCTCGAATTGGGCTCCGTTTGGAACCGCCTCGGTTCGGAAGTGACGATATTGGAATTTCTACCACGCATCGCCCTCGGTTTCGATCTTGAGCTCTCGAACTTGCTTCAGCGTTTGCTGACGGCGCAGGGGATGACGTTCCACCTGGAGGCAAAGGTAAGTGCGGTGAAACTCGACAACGGCCGCGCGATCGTAATTGCAACCAAGGACAAGGAGGAACTGAAATTCGAAGCTGATAAGGTTCTTGTGTCAGTCGGGCGTCGCCCTTTCTCGGACAGCCTTGGCGCAGAAAAAGTCGGTGTCGCGTTCGATGAAAAGAAGCGCATCAAAGTGGACGAACATTTCCGCACCAACGTCGAAGGCATTTATGCCATTGGCGACGTGATTGCGGGGCCGATGCTGGCACACAAGGCCGAAGACGAGGGAATCGCTTGCGTCGAAATCATCGCAGGCAAAGCCGGCCATGTGAACTACGAGGCCATTGCTGGTATCATTTATACAAATCCCGAGCTGGCTGGCGTTGGTCTGACCGAAGATCAGGCGAAGGAAAAAGGGATCGATGTAAAGATCGGCAAATTTCCGTTCCGAGCCAACAGCCGCGCGCTCTGCAGCGATGACGTGGAAGGAATGGTGAAGTTTATTGCCGACGCAAAGACCGATCGCGTACTTGGCGCACACATTTTGCATCATGCCGCTTCGGAGCTAATCGCCGAGGCGGTTTCGGTGATTGAATTCGGCGGCAGTTCCGAAGATATCGGTCGCACCTGCCATTCGCACCCGACCCTGAGCGAAGCGGTCAGAGAAGCCGCGCTAAATGTGGAGAAACGCGCGCTCCATATCATAAACCGGTAAGAACGCAGGAATGGTAGGGCGCGATCGCCGAGCGCGCCGCGCAGCGCTGATTATCATTCAGCCTTCGCCGCCTCGCGTCGCCGAATTACAAGCAGCGTGACCGCCGCCGAAACGGCACAAACAATCGCACCGAATGCCAGCGCAAACGATGTGCCCACCCAGTGCGCGACTGCTCCCGCTTCGAGACTACCCAGTGGAATCATTGCGCCGAAAACAAGCGACCAGACGCCCATGACGCGCCCACGCATTTCATCCGGAACGATGGTTTGTAGCACGGTGTTGGATGTGGAGAAAAACAGGAGCATTCCAAATCCGGCAACGAGGAGAAACGCAAGCGCGACGTAAAAATTCTGGCTCAACGAAATGGCGAATAACGCAATCGAAAATATCCAGACGCCGCCGAGTGCCAGGCGTCGCGGCGTAAATAGATGCCCATAAGTTGCCACGACGAGGGCTCCGATGAAAGCGCCGGTCCCACTCGCCGACATCAAAATGCCGTAGCCGTTCGCGCCACGACCGAGCACATCGCGCGCAAAAGCTGGCATTAGCACACCGTATGACCAGCCGAAGACGCCCACTGCGAGAAAGAGCAGCAGGACCGTCCGCACTCGCTGATGTCTCAGTGAATATACAATGCCGTTCCAGGCGTGTTCACTGGCAGACACGACGTGTGCAGGCCGCTGAAACGCCGGTAAGCGCATCATCAGCAAACCGGCAATCACTGCGACAAAGGTGAGACCATTCAGGAAAAAACACATTGCGACGCCAACCCAACCGATTAGTAAACCAGCGACTGATGGACCGACCACACGCGCGCCATTCACGATCGAGCTGTTGAGCGAGATTGCGTTTAATAAGTCTTCGCGGCTGGTCATCTCGACTGTGAATGCTTGGCGCGCTGGCATATCGAAGCCCATGGCGACTCCGTTCAGTGCAGCGATGACGATGATGAACGTCGGCGTGGCGAAACCGGCCCAGATACCGGCTGCGAGAAAGAACGCGCAAATCATTTGGGCCGTCTGGGTCGCGAGGAGGATTGAGCGTTTCGGATGACGATCGGCAAGCGAACCACCCCAGATTGAGGACAACATCATCGGAGCGGATCCTATGGCGGCGACGACACCCAGCAGCAGTTTTGAATTCGTAATTTGATAAACGAACCAACTCATCGCGGTTTGCTGCATCCATGTGCCAGCCAGCGAGACCAGTTGGCCCCAAAAAAACAGCCGATAATTCCGATGTCGCAGCGCGCGGAACGTATGCCGCCAGGTCACTCTGCCGACAGGGACACGGCGTGGACGTCCGCTGATGTCTTCTGGCACCTGCGCGGTTTCCGTGGTTCTTGCCGGCATGAGTCATCATGGCTGTTGGAAGAGCCAACTGCAAAACCAAGGTTCCAACAGCGTCATTCCGAGCGGAGTCGAGAATGGAACGGCTGGGGAAGCCGCGACATGGGCGGGAAGGCCGGAGGCTGAGCGAACGGGAAGTGAGCGAATCAAATCCCGCCGTATTACCTTAGGGTAACGCTACGGGATCCTTCGACTGCGCTTCGCTACGCTCAGGATGACGCGTCTGCTGTGCGCTGTAACTCTCCAATTTTCATGTGTTAGGTTTGTTGTGAATGGAGACCACAGCCGCCATCCTGCTTCGCAAACGAAAGTTCAGCGACACCAGTCTGATTATTTCCTGGTGCACGGAATCGTTTGGTTGCATTCAAACGATCGCCAAAGGCGCGCGTCGCCCTAAAAGTTCCTTTGCAGGGAAGCTGGATTTATTTTTTGAAGCTGAAATTTCCATCGCGCGAAGCAGGAAGTCGGATTTGCACACGCTTACCGAAGTCGTATTGAACAATCCTTTCGCTGGGATTCGCAGCAATTATCTGCGCACACAGACGGCGGCGTATTTTATTGAGCTAATCGAGATTTGCACAGAACGAGATCACCGGGAACCGGAGTTGTTCATGCTGCTGCGGAGAGCTTTCGGTTATCTCGATACAACCGATCCAACATCCCGCGCGGTCTCACACTTCGAGACAGAGCTGGCCCGAATTACCGGTGTGCACGACGAGAGAAAATTAAAAGCCAATCCGGCGTTTGCGTTGGGAAATTTATTCGGACGACTGCCGCTCTCGCGTACCCCGCTCTTGAAAACATTGGCCACGGAGGCGAAAAGCCGGGACAGTTCCAAATGAGACTAAGCAATCTGATCGCTGCAGTCGTAATTGCTGGCTTGAGTCCGGCCGTATTGGCGAATGAGACGTACAGGTTCGATCCGTCGGGCTCGACAATCGCTTTCAGCGTGCACCAATTTCTGGGAACCACTCACGGAAAATTCACGAAGTTTAGCGGCAAGATAGAGGTCGATCGAGAGCATCCGGAGAATTCCTCCGTTACAGCACAGATCGAGGTGCGCAGCATCGATACACGGATTAAGAAGCGCGACGATCATCTGCGCAGCGCCGAATTCTTTAATGTTGAAAAATTTCCTCAGATGACGTTCAAAAGCCGAAGCGTAAAGCAGACGGGCCCGCAAAGCGGCGACATTCTCGGCGACCTTACCATTCACGGAGTGACTAAGCCGATCACACTTCACGTGAAATTGGTTACGGCGCTCAACGAGACGAACCGGACGCGCTGGGCTGTTACGGTCGATCCAATCAATCGGCGCGAATTCAACCTGATGTTTGCTCCCACGACAGAGACAGTCTCCGGCATTAGCCAAACGGTTGCGATCAGCATCGAGATCGAGGCGACGCGTGGACAGTGAATGAGCGCGTGCTTCAAACATGGTCATCCTGAGCGAAGCGCAGGGAAGTCGAAGGATCCCGCGATGAAGCCTTGGGGAATGCCACGGGATTTGATTCGCTCACTTCCCGTTCGCTCAGCCTGCGGCCTTCCCGCCCATGTCGCGGCTTCCCCAGCCGTTCCATTGTCGATTTCGCTCGGAATGACAGGCTGATGGAAATCATACACCTCGGAGATTCAGCGTTGATCGTCCGTGTGCGCGACCGATTCGACGATGCACCCGAGCAAACGCTGGACACAGTGCTTCGCGCATTTGAACAACTTCAAAGCGCTGTCATCGAAGGAGCGATTGAACTCGCACCGGCTTACACAAGCATAGCTGTCTTCTTCGATCCGATTACCGTGGCCAAAGCGGCTGAAACACTGGACAAAGCGTTCGACTGGTTGGCGGAGCGAGTTCGTGGAGTTGTAGCCGCGGGCGCGCATCGCAGGGCTGCACGGTCCGAGATACGCTTCGTCGAAATCCCCGTCTGTTATGATCCAGAGTTCGCAGTCGATATCGATGACGTGGGGCGACGCGCGAATATCTCCCCAAGTGAAGTCATTCGTCTTCATAGCGCAGCTGAATATCGCGTCGCCTGCATAGGATTTGTTCCCGGATTTCCATTTCTGGCTGGCCTTCCGAAGAAGCTCTCCACGCCGCGCCGGGACGTCCCGCGAAAGGAAATTCCGCCGGGCTCTGTCGGGATTGGTGGGGCGCAAACGGGGATTTATCCATTGCGTTCGCCCGGCGGCTGGAACCTCATCGGTCGCACGCCGTTACGCTTGTTCGATTCCGAAAAAAATCCGCCCGCGCTTTTGCAGGCCGGTGACCACGTGCGTTTTCGCGAGATCACGCGCGAAGAATTTGAATCAATCGTTAGGAACCCGTCATCCCGAGCGACGTCGAGGGATCCCGTGGCAACGCCCACAATACTGCAGCGCGATTCCTCCACGTCGGTCGGAATGACAGCAACGATCCAGCGCGGGGGATTTCTTACCAGCGTGCAGGATCTCGGTCGAACCGGCTTCCGGCAGTTTGGAGTTTCTTCAGGCGGCGCCTTGGATCGCTTCGGATTGCGCGTCGCGAATTCGCTCGTCGGCAATGAAGAATGTGCGGCCGGACTCGAAATTAGCTTGGGGGGTTTGCAATTGCGCTTCGAGGACGAACGCGTGGTCGCCTGGTGCGGTGGCGAATTCGAAGTGCAAATCGGATCAAAGCGATTTCCGGCTGGCCACGCGGCGCATGTGCAAGCCGGCGAACGATTGAAATTCGGCCGACCTCAAATTGGTTGCCGTGCCTGGTTGGCTGTCTCCGGAGGAATTGATGTGTCAGCTGTCCTGGGGAGTCGGTCCACGGATTTGCGTGCACACTTCGGCGGATTCGAAGGGCGCGCATTTCGCGATGGCGATCAACTTCGCTTGGGAAAATTTCGGCGGTCACAGACCGCCGCTACAGAAAGCATTTCCTCATGGACTGCGCCACACGATTGGGTTAGTCCGGCAAAGCCCAAACCGATTTTGCGGTTCATTCGCGGCGTCGATTGGAAACGCTTCAACCCTTCAACACTTCAAGACCTAACGACTAAAGCATTCAATGTTTCATCCGATTCGGATCGCATGGGCGTGCGTCTTGAAGGACCCGAGCTGAAGCGCGTCGATGAGAGCGATCTAATCTCCGAAGCAGTGGCGCCCGGCACAATCCAGGTTCCCCCGAACGGAAAGCCGATTCTGCTTTTGGGAGATTGCCAAACCATTGGCGGTTATCCGAAAATAGCGCACGTGATCACTGTTGATCTGGGCGTTGCAGCACAACTTCGTGCTGGTGATCACGTCCGTTTTTCCGAGGTGGCGCTCACCGATGCGCACCGACTTTTGGTCGAGCGCGAACGAGAATTCGACCGTTTCCGTATTGGTATCAGTCTCCAAGCCACATGAAATTATCTGTCGATATTAACGTGGACCTCGGCGAAGCCTCAGGCCACGACGACGAATTGTTCGAGCTGATCAGTTCGGCGAACGTTGCAACGGGGTTTCACGCCGGTGACTCGCATACGATGCACGCGGCAGTTTCTGCAGCCAAGAAACGTGGAGTCGCTGTCGGAGCGCATCCAAGTTTCTTCGATCGCGAAAATTTTGGACGTAAGGAATTGAAGATAAGTTCGTCGGAAGTATTCGATGCAGTGGCTTACCAGCTTGGAGTTTTCCAGGCGATCGCTTCCGCTGTGGATGTGCAACCGAACCACGTGAAACCACACGGCGCGCTTTATAATATGGCCGTGCGCGACCGGGACCTGGCTGACACGATTGCGCGTGCAATCGAATCGGTCGATCCGAAGTTGATTCTGTTCGCGCCGGATAAAAGCGAGCTGGCTCGCGCTGGCGAGGCGCATGGCTTGCAAATCGCATGCGAAATTTTTGCCGATCGCAATTACCTGAATGACGGATGGCTGGTTCCACGTACGCGGCCGGACGCGTTACTTCACGATCCAAACGAAGCCGCCGAGCGTGTCCTGCGGATGTTGCGCGAAGGCAGAGTGCGCTCAGTGGAAGGCCGAGATGTCGACGTGCGAGGCGAAACGATTTGTATTCATGGCGACACACCCGGTGCAGTTGAGTTCGCGCGCAGATTACGTTCAAAGCTTGAACACGAAGGCGTGAAAATCAGCGCGCCAAAAGCAATGACGAAATCCGAATGACAGATGACGAAGGAAATCCGAATGACGAAATCCGAAGCGGCTCCGCGCACCTGCTACAAGACTTCGGCATTGGTGCTTCGTCATTAGTTCGTCATTCATCATTGGTGCTTCGTCATTTATGACCAGCAAGACTGTAAACAATCAGTCATCTCCTGGTCTTGTTCGCGCGCTTGGACCGATTGACGCCACCATGATTGTGATCGGGTCGATGATCGGCTCGGGGATTTTTATCACATCGGCAGAATCATCGCGGCTTAGCGGCGCGCCGGGCTGGCTGCTTCTCGCATGGGCCATTGCTGGTCTATTGACGATCACCGGAGCACTTTGTTGCTCCGAGCTCGCGACCATGATGCCGCGTGCGGGCGGCGTTTACATCTTTTTGCGCGAAGCATACGGGAAACCCATCGGATTCTTGTATGGCTGGACTTTGTTTCTGGTGATTCAAACCGGGACCATCGCCGCAGTCGCGATCGCATTTGCAAAATTTCTCGGCGTTTTTATCACGGCAGTTTCGCCGGACAATTATTTGATCGCGCCAATTTCGTTCGGCAGCTACGCGATCAGCCTTTCCGCCGAACAATTGGTCGCGATCGGATTGATCGTATTGCTGACGTGGAGCAACACACGCGGACTTGAAGTCGGAAAAATTGTGCAGAACACGTTTACGTTCGCAAAAACGGTCGCGCTAATCGCTGTGGTCGTGATCGGACTGTCGTTGGGCTGGAACGCCAGTTCGGCTGCGCTGCGATCAGCGTGGTGGGATTCGTGGGCGAACGGCTGGAGCCCGCAAACCGCGCAGCCGGGCTTTACAATTTTCGGCGGCCTTGCTCTCGCGCTGCTATTTGGAAAATCAATGGTCGGTCCGCTTTTCGCTCAAACCGCGTGGACAAATGTTACATTCGTCGGTAGCGAAATACGCGACCCTGGAAAAAATCTCGTGCGCGCGCTGGTGATTGGCTGCGGGGTTGTGGTCATTCTGTATCTACTGGCCAATCTCGCCTACATCGCTGTGTTGCCATTCTCCGAAATCGAACACGCTCCTCACAATCGTGTTGCTGTGGCCATGATGAATACCATTTTCGGTCGCCCCGGCGCGATGTGCATGGCAGCAGCAATCATGATTTCGACTTTCGGTTGCAACAACGGCCTGATTCTTGCCGGAGCCCGCGTTTACTATGCGATGGCGCGGGACCGCTTGTTCTTCCAAAAGGTCGCAACAACCAATCGTTTTCATGTTCCTGCCGCGGCGCTCGTGGCGCAAGGAGTCTGGACTGCACTGCTAACCTTACCGCGTACGGTGAGCGTTAATGCCGCGACGCATGAGGTGACCTATGGAAACGTTTACAACCAATTGCTCGAATACATCGTTTCGGCGGACTTGCTCTTTTATCTCTTAATGGTTTTCGCCGTAATGATTTTGCGACGGACGAGACCCGACGCAGATCGCCCATACCGTACATGGGGTTATCCGTTCGTGCCCATTATCTCGATCCTGGTCGCCGGATTGTTGGTTGTCGACCTCGGTGTCCTCGCGCCCGCAACTTCGGGAATCGGGATACTCATCGTTCTGACAGGCGTGCCGGCTTACTTCTTCTGGCGGAAAGCTTCTCCTTAACACCCTGCTTCAGCTGGGTGCAGTAACAACTAGCCCCTTGTTAAGCGTTTTAACGGTTTGCATCCACCGAGACGGAAAACCGCTAAAGCAAGATGTAATGAAACGCGTACGTGTCGCTGGCAGGCATCTGCCTGCTCTTCGTTAGATCACAGACAAAACCGCAACGCGTATCAGGCACGAAATCTCTTTGTATGCCTGCAAAATCAAAGAAACAGCAAATGGCAGCCGGGGCTGCGCTCTCAGCAAAGCGCGGTAAACGTTCCAAGTCATCGCTGAAAGGCGCTTCGCGAGGGATGTACAAATCGATGAGCAAAGCAGAGCTGCGCCGAATGGCCAAGACAAAGCGCAAAGGGAAACCGACAAGGAAGAAGCGGCGCTAAGGAATCGACGAAGGCTGCGAGCGTTGGTCCTTTTGCAGTATCTGTATGACCTGCTCCAAAGGCTCGGCGCTCACCCTGCTCGTTCCGGTAAAGGGATGGTCAAGAACGTATATCAAAAATAGAATCATCGTAATTGTTACCGTAAGAGACGCTGCAATTAAATATTGCGCTCTGATGTTCTTCATTCCGAAGAAATACGTGTACGAAATACTGATCACGCTGCCAACAAGCAGGACTAGCCAAATAACTGACGGCACGGTGTCGTTCCCCGCGAATATTCTGAGTCGCCGGTACTCAGCGAGATTATTTAACCGTTTTAATGCTTCGCCGTAGATCTCTCTGTTGGGAACGGCCTTCTCGTCCAACTGGTAGAACGTCGTTATGAGCTTTAGCATTGCTTGGTTGGAATGGAGGCTTATCTCGCCTTGTGACATTCTTTTCAGTTCATCGTTATAAACCGAACTGACATAATCGAGTAGCGTTTGCCGTATCGTTTCACCCGCTGGGTCAGGAAATACTTGTGTAACGTGAAAAACGTCAGCGGCCTCGTTGGCCTCTAGTTGGAGGTTCTTTGTAGCCTCGTCATATCCGTTCCATGTAACAAAGACTACGAACGCGAGTAGCACTCCGTAGAACAGTCCGAAGGCGTTGAAGATAATCGCAGCTACTTCGTGATTCTCCTTCAGGACCTCCGCCGAATACTTCTTTCGCACCAGGTAAAGGCCCGCCAGCGCGAAGAAGGTCGTAATTGCCGAGACGATGAAAAATGAAACCGGCGGCGGTAAGTTAAGTAAGAAATACACAGGCCCTTTTACGTTCTCGCCAAAAAATTGACAGGTTGTCGAGAGAAAAGAATCGATTTCGCGCAGCCGAAAATGGAAAAGAAGGAACAGCGTTGACGCCGCGGAAATAGTTTTTCCTGAGGTTTGAAGCGCCCTTTGAGCTGTTTTCTCACTTCCGGTGAACCATCAACGTGCACTGAGTGCGCGGAATATCCGCAGTTCACCATAGTCGTACTCGCCGCGCAGCAGTGACTTCACGTCCGCGAGTCTTCCGTCGGACACTTTCCGAAACGCCGACGCGATTTCCTCGCGTTGCGCGGCTGTGAAGAACCGGTCAGCATCGACGGCTTCACCCGATTGAATTGCGGCTTCCAGGTGATCGTAAATGGTGTTCGTCACGAATCCGCGCGTGCGGGAAATAACGTCCACCGATTCTCCGCCCTGAAATCGCCGGAGTGTTTCTCTTTGACTGTCATTCAGCAGAACACGACGCGGCGGCCTCAAAGAATCAAGATCACTGGAAAATGTTCGGCGTGAGTTAGCGGCGAGATAATTTTTGATTTCGCTCAGGAACGCTTCTGCAAAGTCCTTCAGCTTTTGTTCGCCCACGCCGGGAACTCGACGAAACTCGGTGGCAGTCGTTGGATAATTTCTCGCCATTTCACGGAGCGAGACGTCGGAGAAGATGACGTAGGCTGGTACGTTGCGTTCGTCGGCGAGTTTGCGACGCAACCCGCGCAACCGCTCGAACAACGCTTCGTCACATTCGATCGCTCCCGCACGAGGCTTTTGCTCCCGTGACTTCGAGACAACTTCAATCGGCTTCGTGAGCGTGATCGGTGTGCGGTGTCGCAAGGCTTCACGTCCAGTCGGAGTGAGACTCAACGTTGCGAACTTTCCAGGTGCGCACTCGATGAGCTCCAGGCGCAGCAGTTCGCGACCGATAGCCTGCCAGGCATCGCGTTTTAATTCCCGGCCGATGCCGTAAGTGGACAATTCGTTGTGGCCTCGTTGCCGGATCGCTTCGGTGTCCGCGCCACGCAAAACATCGACGACATGATTCAATCCAAATCCGAATCCGCTTTTCGCGTGGATGCGATGGACGCAGGAGAGAAACTTCTGCGCCTCGATTGTGCCATCGAACGTTTCGCGTGGGGTGAGGCAATTATCGCAGCCGTCACACAATTGCTTTCCGTATTGCTCGCCAAAGTATCGGAGCAACGTCACCCGCCGACAGTCGCGGGTCTCGGCGTAATGAACCATTTGTTGAAGTTGCGTCCGCGCGATTCGCGCTTCGGGTTCGCTCTTTTCGTCGATGAAATGGAGTTGCTTGGCCACGTCGCTCGCGCTGAACAGCAGCACACATTCGCTTGGCAGTCCGTCTCGGCCGGCGCGGCCGGTTTCCTGATAATAGCTTTCCAGATTTTTCGGGAGATCATAGTGCACCACGTAGCGGACGTTTGGTTTGTTAATGCCCATTCCAAACGCGATCGTCGCAGTGACCACGCGAACATCGTCACGCAAGAACGCTTCCTGATTTTTCGTACGTTCTGAACTCGTTAGGCCGGCATGATAGGGCTTCGCGCTTACGCCGTCTTCACTGAGATTTCGGGCCAGGGATTCGGCACTTTTTCGGCTCGCGCAGTAAACGATGCCGCAATCGTTAGGCCTGCTGCGAATGAACTCAAGCAACTGCTCATAGGGCGCCGCTTTTGGAATAACGCGGTAAGTGAGATTTGCCCGGTCAAAACTGGCCACATAACAGCGCGGCTCCCGCAGCTTCAGTTGCTTTACGACATCGGCCCGCACCCGTTCGGTAGCCGTTGCGGTGAGCGCCATCATTGGCACATCCGGAAAGTGCGTCCGCAGTTTCTTCAGTTCGCGATATTCCGGGCGGAAATCGTGGCCCCATTCGCTGATGCAATGCGCCTCGTCGATGGCGAACTGCGCGATGTTCCAGTTCACTGCGCGCTCCAAAAACGTGTCGAGCATCAACCGTTCCGGCGCGACGTAAAGCATCCGGTACTCACCGTGATGTAATCCGCGCCAACGCGTCATGGCATCCTTTCTGTCCAGCGTCGAATTCAGGTAAGTCGCCGGGATTCCGCTGGTCTGCAGTGCGTCGACCTGATCTTTCATGAGCGAAATGAGCGGCGAAACGACGATGGTCAGCCCATCGCGTGTCAAAGCCGGCAACTGAAAGCAGAGTGATTTCCCGCCACCCGTTGGCATCAGCACAAACACATCACGCCCGGCAAGCGCATCAGAAATGATTTCTCGCTGCAGCGGCCGGAACTGATCGTAGCCAAACCGCTTTTTAAGAGTGCCGGCCAAGTCCATTTTGTTCCTGCCTATCAAAACGTGTCTGTCTTGCGTGGGCTTGCTTGTAGGGGAAGCTGTCAGCTTCCACTACAAATATAACAAGCATGCACTTATTTCTGCCGCTTCAGGCGAAAACCGTCGGCGTGCGCGCCGTAGCCGCTGGCATACTCGACTAATCCAACGCCTTTTTTCCAGACCATCGTTGTGAAATGACCTGAATTGTGGCTGGCAAGGTAAGTGCATTTGTCTCCATTGAGCTCAATTGTTGTCGTCCAAGCGCCATCTTGGTAATTCAACTTTCCGTTGGTGATCGCGCGGACATTTCCCTTCTCAAATGTTGGTGCCTTGTCCCTTTCCGAAATCTTCTTAACAGCGGCGTCGTTGTCCTCTTCATTCAACAGAACGATGCGGTCATCCGTGGCGATGAAATAATCCAGCCGAATTTCGCGCTTTTGCGGTGCTTTCGATTTGAGATCGGTGAATTCGATCTTGAAAACGGCGCCCCACGGCATGTTGGCGACGCGCGTCGTAACGACTCGTGCGGTGAACGGGATTTCTTCCTGCTGAATCTCGTCGCCCCACTCGGTACCGCGAAATTTGGCCGACACCGGCTTATCGTCGGTCGCGCTAAGAAACGGATTTGCCGCGTAACCAGACAGGGGAAACAAAATCGACATCGTGATTGTCGCCATCCGATAGCGGTTCATATCGCAATCCTAGCGACCAGAGAATTGACATTGCACGCCCGAATTTCTTAATCTGCACGCCGTCGCGGACCGGGGCGCGTGCCGGTTAGGAGCGGGTGCTTCCCTGTCTGTCGGTAGCCTTTGGAAGAACCCCTTTTTGAGCCACGCCTATCAAAACATAAAGGATTTTTTCGATTCTTTGAAACATGTGCCGGTCTTGACCCGTATTTAGATTATCAAAAATCAAAGCCCCAGTTCACCCCCACTGTCTTGTTCCCTTGCCATGAAAACCCTCCGGATCTCGTGTCTGGTTGCGAGTTCAGCCCTCCTTCTGTCAACCTCGCGAGCGCAGGATGCGAAGATTGTTGCTGATAACCTGGAATTCAGCCGCGAGTTTTATTCCGGTGTTCACTTCTCTGCCATCGCGGAATCCGGGCCTTCGTTTGGTTACCAGCGTTATCCGGATAACGGCCCCGAGCGCATTCAATGCGATCAAGGCACGTTTGCGCGCAAGCAACATGGAACGCCATGGCTGAAATCGGCGGATTGGGGCGAATCTGGCCGGCCTGTTGATAAACAAACCGCGGACAAGCTCGACAGCTGGGTCAAACTCGTCGAGGCGGCGTTGGCCTTTGTGCCGAGCGAAGTAAAGCTCGTAAGCAAATCCAGGGAACGCGTCAGCGTGGAATGGACGTTTGAAGCGCGAGCGGCAAATCAAACTGGGTCATCAGTACATCTGACTTTTGCGCGGCCGCTCTATGATAAAAATCAGAATGCGCTGTTGCACGGGTTCGAAGGCTCATTGCCAGGCGTCGGCGGCAAAACAGGTCGTGCTACGCGCGTAAAGTTCAGTTTTGGATATTTGGTTGCCGCGAGTGGTTTCGAGCTTTCGGAGGCTGCGTGGGAAGACTTGGAAACGCCGAAAGAGCTGGAGAACAAGCCGACTGATCTATCCAAGTTCGACATGGGCCCTAAGCCGAAAGACGCAGAAGGTTTTCTGAATCGCGCCGGCGCTCGCGCGTTTAACGGCGACATGAACGGCGCGATTGCGGACTGCACTCGCGCGATTGAGCTGGACCCAAAATCTGAGCCCGCGGTTTACAAACGCGGCGCGCTCAAGTTGCAGAAAGGGGACTACGACGGCGCGATCGCGGATTTGACTCGCGCGATCGAGCTCAGTCCGAACACTGCTGATTATTACAGCGACCGCGGCCTGGCCAAACTGCGTAAGCGCGACAACGACGGCGCGATCGCAGATTTTACGCGCGCGATCGAGGTCGACGCGAAAAACGCGATCGCGTACCGCAACCGCGCTCTGGCCAAGAACATTAATGGCGACGCGGACGGCGCGCTCGCCGATTACAATCGCTCGATTGGGTTGGATCCAAAAAACGCCGGCGCATTCAACATCCGCGGCATGATCAAAAAATCCAAAGGCGATCTGGACGGCGCGATTGCCGATTTCAGCAGCGCGATCGAATTGAACAAGAAGCTCGCGATCGCGTATAAGAATCGCGGTGAAGCTAAACAAGCAAAAGGTGACGCGGCCGGAGCTAAGCAGGATTTACAACACGCCGGAGAATTGGATCCTGAGTTAGCCAGGCAACAGTCAAGTGCCGGTTCAAAGGACAACTCACCAACCGTGACGCCTGGAGGATCTGAAGACTCAGATGAAGACCTTGTTAACGGCGGGATAGAAAAAGCGAAGAACGGTGACTTGGACGGAGCGATCGCGGATTTCACTCGCGCGAGTGAGCTCAATCCAAAAGATGACGCCCCTTATTATAACCGCGCCCAGGCCAAATCGCTGAAGAAGGACGCCGCTGGAGCCATCGCCGACTACACTCGAGCCATAGAACTCGGTTCCACAAACCCGGCTGCTTACAATAATCGCGGTAATGCCAGAGCGGAGAACAACGACAACGATGGCGCAATTGCTGATTATACACGCGCAATCGAACTCAACCCCAAGTACGCACGCGCCTACTACAATCGCGCTGTCGCGAAGCAGACCAAAGGAGACACGGCCGGTGCCAAGGCCGACTTCAAGACTGCCAAGAAACTTGATCCGGGATTGGCCGTAAAGGACGCGGATGCAGTAACCGTAGAGGATTTATTCAACCGCGCCGGAGCAAAAAAGGCCGAGGGCGACTTAGACGGAGCTATCGCCGACTACACTCGTGCCATCCAGCTCTCCCCGAAAGAGTCTGCGATTTACAACAACCGTGGGCTTGCGAAAGCAGTTAAGGGCGATCCGGACGGCGCCATTGCCGATTTCAACCGCGCTCTCGAACTCAACCCGAAAGATTCTGCGGCGCACATCAACCGCGGCAACGCCAAGCGTGACAAGGGCGACTTAGACGGGGCTATCGGCGACTACACTCGTGCCATCAAACTGGATCCGAGATACACCACAGCCTACTACAGTCGTGGCCTTGCCAAAAAACAAAAGAGCGATTTCGACGGCGCCATCGCCGATTACAATCGCGCGATTCAACTCGATCCGAAATTTGCTCGCGCGTACTGCGACCGGGGCGTGGCAAAACGAAGAAAGGGCGATTTGAATGGGGCAATTGCCGACTACAACCGGACGATCGAACTCGATCCGAGATATGCCATCGCCTACGGGAATCGCGCCAATGCCAAGGATGAGAAGGGCGATTTGGATGGAGCTATCGCCGATTACACTCGCGGCATCGAACTCAATCCGAAAGATTCGAAAGACTACTCCTACCGGGCTGACGCCCACGCCAAAAAGAAGCAGTACGCTGCCGCGATCAACGATGAACAGAAAGCTATCGAACTGGACCCGAAAAACGGAGACTACTACTTATCCCTCGGTTGGTACCAGCTCTTCAATCAAAAGCCTCGTGAGTCCATTGCAGCATCCCTCAAAGCTCTGGAACTTTCGCCGGATGACGCAGTAATCATCAAGACCAATCTCGCTCACGGTTATCTGTTCGATAATCAACTCGATAAGGCGAAGGCCATCTATTTGGAAAACAAGAATATCAAGCTCCACGATGGACGGGCCTTTAGCCAGGCAGTTCTCGATGACTTCAAAGAGTTTCAGGAGGCGGGCGTTACTCATCCTGATGTTGAAAAAATCAAAGCCCTGCTCACTACCAAAACCGACGCACCATGAAAGGATCAATTATGAAACCAATCGTAATACTAGCAGCAGCGCTCATTATCGCTTTGAGCGACCAGGCTTTCGCGCGCCTCGGCCAGACCGAAGATCAAGTCAACGCGCTTTTCGGAAAGCCGATAGACCCGGGTAAACCAGATAGCGATGGCATAACAACAAACATGTATAAGAACCCAACAGGCGAATACCTGGCTGTCGTCCAGTTCTTAAAAGGTCACAGCGTCACCGAATCGTATGCCCGCGTGGATAGGCATAAGCTTTCCGAAAAAGAATTGTCGATCTTTCTCCAGGGAAATTCTGCTGGCAAGGAATGGAAAAAAGACCCGCGCAAGCTCGCGTGGGAAAGAAGCGATCACCACGCAAACGCGTGGTGCGAAACGCTCGCGGGACGACCCACCCTTCTCATCCGCGCCAAGTAAATAGAAGCGATCTCATGCCAGGCGTTGACATAACTTTTGAAGGCTAAGTAGCAGCTGTGGCAATCCCGGAGTAACAATTTGTGCCTGATCACAGGCGCAGTTTCGCTCCTAATGTTGGTCAGTTTGCGCGCGCAAGATGCATCAAACAGCTCAAAACCAGGCTGTCAGATTAAGAGGAACAATGAGATCAATTTTCGGGCGCGAATTTGAAACTCGCTTTGCTTCCCTGCTCGCTCACCGCTACCCGTCGGGGTTTTACCTTTTATGTCCCTGATCCCCTCAGCTGCATTCAGCCGCATTCGCGCAGGCTACGGCGCGACGGGCGAAATCACATCGAACGATCCAACGCCTGACTCGAGCCGTGGTGCGTGCAATCAACTTATTACATGGACATTCGCTGCGGTGTTTTTGCTTGTCGCCACATCCGCCTTCGCGCAGGAGCAGGAAAAGCCGCCGGCGAAATCTGTTTCGCCGGATGGCAAGTGGGAATTGCGCGCTGGCCCAGCCGGTGAACAGCGCCATTTTGTTATCGCAAAAGCCGAAAGCGATGAGACATCTTTCGTGCTATCCGAAGAAGAATACGTCGACGGACTCGCAGAAGCGCTAGGTCGAGCGCCTGCCTACGCAAACATCGTTTGGGCGCCGGACTCAAAACGCTTTGCATTTAACCTTCAGCCGGCGAAGGCATATCAAACGGCGCAACTTTATCAACTCGACGGGAACACCTGGCGTAAGCTCGATTCGCTCGAATCCAACGCCGCCACGTCTGCGCCGCTCGAACGTTCAATGGCAAGGGAGAAGAAAAAACTGAAACTGCCATTGCCGGATGAGGGCTGGCCAATCATGAATAGTTGGCAGGTCCGCAAATGGATAGACTCAAGCACCGCGCTGCTGTATGCGCACTCAAAGAAAACCTTCGAAGTCAAAAAGGAAAGCATACGCGCAGCTTTTTTCTTCACGCTCAAGTTCGATCCTGCGGGTAACTGGGAAGTTATCAGGACTCGTGAAGTGCCGCCAAGGAGAGTCGGCGGATTGAACGCGGAGGAGCGGAAAGAAATTAATAGCATCGAGAAGGAGGACCGGGAATTAAGAAGTAAATGAAAGGACTATTTATGGCCCTAACAGCTACGGGCTTGGCAACAATCTTGGTGCCTGTCAGCGCCAATTCCGGTGGGCTCGCAATTGATGCAGCCGGAAATCTCTTCGTGGCGCGTGGACATTCCGTTTTCAAATACACGCCTGATGGAACAAAGAGCACCTTCGCCACTGGGCTGAAGTACCCACTTGGTTTGAGCTTTGATGGCAACGGGAATCTTTTTGTCTCGGACGGAGCAGTGACGGATGCCAAAAGCTCCATTCTCAAATTCACGCCTGACGGAAAGAGAAGTACGTTTGCCAAGGGGATTAGCTCTGACGGAATGGCCTTTGATCGTTCGGGTAATCTCTTTGTTTCTCAGGGTGATTCGATTTTCAAATTCACCCCCAAAGGGCTAAAGAGCACGTTCGTCATTTCCAAGCTTGCTAATTTCATCGACTTAGCCTTTGACGCAGCCGGCAATCTATTCGTGGTGGACCAGGCAGTAACAGTGCCGGGACTCGGCCACTCGATTTTTGAGATCGCTCCCGACGCAACAAAGAGCACATTCGCTACCGGAGTTGAAGATCCGAGTGCCTTGGCTGTCGACGCAGCCGGCAACGTCTATCTCACGGAAGAAGTAACGACAGCCAACGCCACGAGTCGCGCAATCCTTAAGTTTGTCTCTGATGGAAAGAAGAGCATCTTTACCTCCATCGGCGGTTATAGACCTTGGGGCCTGGCTGTCGACGGTTCCGGCCATCTTTTTTTCTCGAACGACCATTCAATCACAAAGTTTGATTCGAGTGGAACTGCTAGCACCTTCGCCTCGGACTGGATGTCGCCAGACAAGCAATGGGAATACAAGTGCGTTGAATACGGCGCTGGTGAGTGTGTGCCGCAAATTGTAAAAGCCGATGCGAGGGAAGTTGTGTTGGATCTCGATCCAGACCTGCAGGTGAATGGTCCGGATTCGCGAGAGGCAGAGATAGTCTGGGCGCCGGATTCAAAACGCTTTGCCTTCAATTATAGCCCTCCCCATGCGCACCACACAACCTATGTAACCGTCGCGTTTTATCAGGTGCGTGGCGACAAATGGGTAGCCTTACATTCACCGGTGGGTGAGGTATCAGAGCGCAGCCAATTGGTGCAACCGCTGAAAGAGTACTTGCCTAAGGGCTTTGACCCGCGCCATTGCGCGCCAAACCGCGACGTTCTTAAACTGCGCAACTGGGCTGATGCCAATACTGCAATCCTTTATGCGCCTTGCTATGGGCGCACGTCAGGACAATTGGAGGCCGCTTTCCTATTCACATTGAAGTTCGACGACTCGGGCAACGGGAAGATCGTCAAAACACATCAACTGTCGAAAAAGGAGCTCGAAGACGAACAATGAGATTGTTCTTTGCCTTGGTTGCAATCGTCGCCTGTGCGATCGGTTGCAGATTTTCTATTCTCGCTGCGGCCCCAGAACCTATCGGGACCCAGACCGACTTTTCGACGTTCTGGAAAAAATTTAAATCCGCGGTCATCGCTGGCGATAAAGCGACGATTGTGGAGATGACGAAATTCCCACTGTCGATGCCCTATGGGGTAAAGGCCGTGAAGAACAAGGAGGATTTCTTGCGCCGTTATAACGAAATCTTTAAAGGTGAAGCCAATGCCGCACAATGTTTTGCCAGCGCCGAACCGCGAAAAGAATCCGCGCGGCGCTATGAGATCTACTGCCCTTTCAAGGACACGCCAAAGGACTGGGAAAACGCACCCATTCGCTTCCTTTTTGAATTGACCAAAAGCAGCTGGAAATTTGCGGGCCTCGACAATGTTAATGAATGACGCGGATTAAGGCCAAAACAACTGGCTCGAGCTTTAGGCAGGTCGCTACCATTCTTGCAATTGATGTCTTCGACTAAACGTATGCGACTTCGAATTGTCCTTAGAGTGGTGTGCCTGGCAACGCTGCTGGCTTCCAGCCACGGCGCAGCCGGAGTAGATTTGAACAACCCGACAGCTCTAGCTTTTGATCACTCCGGCAATCTGTTTGTCGCGGATCACGCGACCCAAACGATCTTTAAACTTACTCCCGATGGAACGAGAAGCGTTTTTGTTACGGGGGTTCGCTTGTCCGAGGGTAATGGGCTCGGGTTTGACGCGGCGGACAATCTCTTCGTGTTAAGCCCAAGCGGCGAGTACCACGTCGGCGGCACGATTCTAAAATTCAGTCCGGACGCAACCCGAAGCACGTTTGCCACCGGCGTGGGCCTTCCTTACAGCCTGGCAATCGATCCGTCAGGCAATCTCTTCGTCTCCGATTGGGACACCGGCTCAATCTATAAAATTACTCCAAAGGGGGAGAAGAGCACTTTCGCTACGACAGAGATCGCAGCTAAGATCCTGGCATGTGACCAGGCGGGCAATCTTTTTGCCGGAGTTCCACTGAAACACAGTATCTTCAAATACGAACCTGGCGGGGCTAAGAGCGACTTCGCTACGGGTATAACAACCAATGCGCTGGCTGTTGATAAGCCAGGTAACGTCTATGTCGGCGATACGGGAAACACGATCTTCAAATTTACGCCTGGCGGCGCTAAAAGCGATTTCGCCAAAGTTACAACATCACCTCATGGCTTTGCCTTTGATGGGTCGGGCAACCTGTTCGTCGTGGAAAGCTTTAGCGGTGCCATTTCAAAGTTCGCTTCCGATGATGCGGAGAGTGTGTTCTTAGGCGGTCGGCCTGCACCCGAACCGGAGGAAGAAGAGGAGGCAGAATCCGAAACTGATTCCTCGACCGGCCTGCCGCAAAAATACGCAAAGAACTATCTGATCGCCCGCAGCACCATTTCGTCGGACAAGAAGTTCGCTGTGATTTATCCGACTGACGATTATTACCAGTCGGCTGATAAGGCGAAGGATTACCT
>JBKPRQ010000169.1:0-17268 GCA_046734635.1 Verrucomicrobiota bacterium | reverse complement strand
AATGAGTGCCTCCCAGGTGCCGCCCACGTGGAAGCCGCAAGGACGCGAGCCTTTCGAAAA
This sequence comes from Verrucomicrobiota bacterium, assembly GCA_046734635.1. Classification (GTDB taxonomy): domain Bacteria; phylum Verrucomicrobiota; class Verrucomicrobiia; order Chthoniobacterales; family UBA10450; genus Udaeobacter. Next base: position 17,208 of record JBKPRQ010000169.1, on the reverse strand, counting down.
ATACGATAACCCACCTGCGCCTCCTCGGAAGATCGAGACCTCGCCGCGAATGATCTCGCGATTTGGTCCGTTCACCAGTTTTCAAGTGAATGTCGATGCCAGCGGCAACAACATCATTGGCGACGCTGCGAACGAGTGCCCGATTTCGGTTGACCCGACTAACCCAATGAGAATGGCAATCGGCTGGCGGCAGTTCGATGATGTTAACTCGAATTTCCGCCAGGCTGGCAACGGATACTCCACGGATGGAGGGTCGACCTGGACGTTTCCCGGCGTGTTACAACCCGGTTTTTTCCGCAGCGACCCCGTCACAGGCTCGGATGAAACAGGAACCTTCTACTATCTCAGCCTCGCCTCGGATCAGAACCTCTCGTTTTTCTGCGATGATATGTGGCGTTCGACAAACGGCGGCGCAGCTTGGGACCTGATCTCCGGCAAACACGGAGCCATCGGTGGCGACAAGCAATGGTTCACAATCGATAAGACCTGCGGCCCGGGGCACCACTTCCAATACCAGGCGTTCGACCAGTCAAATTGCGCGGGCGGACTGTTCAACCGTTCGCCCGACGCGGGAGCAACATGGGAGACGCCGGTTGGCATTCCTAACGAGCCCACATTCGGCACGCTCGATGTGGATAGCAACGGCAATCTTTACGTCGGCGGCGAAGGATTCCAGTTTTACTGCGCTCGTTCCAGCAATGCGCAATTCGGAGGGCAGACACCAACCTTTGACCAGGTCACTCCGGTCAACATGGGTGGTGATCTCTCCGGCGGCGGAATCAATCCAGCCGGACTCACTGGACAATGTTTTCTTGCTGTGGACCACTCCGGTACTGCCACAAACGATTACATCTACATGCTGGCTAGTGTGCTGCCACCCGGGCAAAATTTTACCGAAGTGATGTTCGTGCGCAGCACCGACGGCGGCGCAACCTTCAGCGCGCCAGTTCGGGTCAATGACGATGCCAACCACCAAAACAAATGGCATTGGTTCGGCACATTCTCAGTGGCGCCCAATGGACGGCTCGACGCAGTCTGGTATGACACACGAAACGCTGTCAATAACATCGATAGTCAACTCTTTTACTCCTATAGCACAGACACCGGTGTAACTTGGTCGTCAAATGTTGCAGTTAGCAATGCATTCAATCCCATGGAAGGTTATCCGAACCAGAACAAGATAGGGGATTACATTACGATTGTGTCCGATGCGACTGGAGGCAACGTCGCGTATTCGGCCACGTTTAACTTCAACCCGAACCGGGGAGAGCACGAGGAAGACGTTTATTACGTTCGGGTTTGCCCTAATCCGCCCTGCTCACAGCCAACACCCGGCCCGACGGCAGCGCCATGCGGCAGTGCTACGCCAACGCCAACGGTAACACCTAGCGCTACTCCGACACCAACACCAAGCCCTACAGTAACTCCTACGGCTACACCTACTCCTTCCGCTACGGTCAGACCTAGTCCTACTCCAAGAACTCGACCGTCACCAAGGGGCCGACCGACTCCCCGGCCAAGACCCTGATTCGCGGGAATCGGCGAATGGGCGAATCGGTGAATCGGCGACTAGACGCCGTTCTGGCCATGTCGCCGTTTCGTCATCTCCTTTTGCTGAGGGTCCGTAGTTTCAATCCTGTTACCAAAGAGTCCGCAGATAATTCTCGACAAACGTCTCGTCCTGGGTAAAGAGAGCGCGAACTTTGACGTTCCTCTGCCGCTCCACGGGAAAATCGACATCAGGTAATCAGATCAGCGACTCAGACTCAGCCATGAAGAAAACGCCATCAACTATCAGCTATCGGCTATCAGCCATTCTTTTGCTATTAACTATCGGGCATCAACTATCAGCTATCAGCGCCTCGGGCCAAACTCTGGCGCCGATCCGCAAGCTTCCTTTGAACGAACCGCTCGAAACATCGAAGAACATGCCGCCAGCGCCTCCACGAAAAATAGAGACTTCTCCGCGAATGGTTTCGCCATTTGGCGTGTTCACCAGTTATCAGGTGAACGTTGATGCCAGCGGCAACAACATCCTTGGCGACGCTGCGAACGAACCGGCTATTGCTGTCGACCCGACCAATGGCAACAAGATGATGATTGCCTGGAGACAGTTCAACAGTATCTTGTCCGACCACCGGGAGGGCGGCTGGGGTTATACCACAGATGCCGGCGTGACCTGGACCTTCCCCGGTGTGTTACAACCGGGCGTCTTCCGCAGCGACCCGGTGACCAAGTCCGATGAGACAGGGAACTTTTTTTACCTTAGTCTTCGAGGAGACGATTTTTGCGATGATGTGTGGCGGTCAACCAACGGCGGCCAAACCTTCATTGAGGAGTCGCCCGATGGTGCCGGGCACGGGGGCGACAAACAGTGGTTTACCATCGACACAACTGGCGGTACGGGTCACGGATTCTTATACCAGTTTTGGACTGAGTTCTTTGCTTGCGACTTCGGCGCATTCAACCGCTCCCTCGATAGCGGAGTGACCTGGCAAAGTCCTATCAGCCCTCCCAATTTTACCGACACCGGAACGCTTGAGGTGGACATTAACGGCAATCTGTTTGTTGGCGGAGGAGGCAGCCCGTTTCACTGCCTTCGCTCGTCGAACGCACAGGATCCAGGCGTCACGCCAAGTTTCGATCAAAACGTTACCGTGGACCTGGGTGGTGACCTTATCCAAGGCGGAATAAATGGAATAGGGCTTTGCGGTCAGACGTTCGTTGCTGTGGATCGTTCGGGGACAAATAACAACGTTTACATGCTTGCCAGTGTGATACCGTTCGGTGCTGGCAACGGCACTGACGTGATGTTTGCGCGGAGCACCGACGGCGGCCAAACCTTTAGCCCGCCGGTCCGAATCAATGATGATCCAATCAACCATAATAAGTGGCACTTCTTCGGCACGCTTTCGGTAGCGCATAATGGACGAATTGACGTGGTTTGGTATGACACGCGAAACGCTCCCAATAACATCGACTCACAATTGTTCTATTCATTCAGCACTGACGGTGGTGCGACGTGGGCGCCTAACATTCAGGTGAGCAATACCTTCAATCCTCAGGCTGGCTTCCCACAAAACCAAAAGATTGGCGATTACATTACGATCGTGTCTGACAACACTGGAGGCAACGTGGCGTACGCCGCTACTTTTAACGAGAACCCGAACGCCGTTGGAGGACACGAACAGGACGTTTACTACGTGCGAGTGTTTCCCGGCGGGCAGGTATCGACGCCGACTCCAACGCCGAGTGTTACGCCTACGGTTACTCCTATAGTTACCCCAACGCCGACTCCCTCTGCGACAGTAACACCTTCCGCGACCCCAAGCGCCACTCCTACAGCAACTCCCACAGTAAGTCCCACCCCACGGCCAACACCCACACCGCGGACTCTCCCGACACCGAGGGTTCGTCCTACTCCGCGGCCAAGACCCTGAGACCCTGATTCCCGAGTGAGAGGTGAGAGGTGATTGGTTTAGGGGGATCGCCTTCTCCTCAAGACGATCACGAGCCGGCCGCGAAGGCGCAAATATTTGGCGGCAGAGCCGCTCTGCTGTGTGGCAACGCGCCTGCTCGCGAAAGCTTTCGGAGTTGAGGAGTCGCCGGGGCGACCGTTCCACCTTCACGCAGAGCTAGGATCAAATCGATCGTTTTCTCGCGCTTTCAATTAGGTGCCATTCTCAAAACCAGTGCAACGACGCGCATGCAAGCACGCTAAGGATTTCTACGATTGCGAGACGAAAATAGTAACGGGACTGTTACCGATTCACGAGGATACGCACCGCCTGCTTCGTCTATTCGCGGCCGGCCGCGCCGCAGCCCGGCACGAACGTGGTGATTTGCGGGGCCTGTACGTTTTCGCCAATCATTCGTGTCCATTCGTGGTTAAAACTAAAAAAAATGTTGACACGTTTCCGGCATATCCGATAACATCTCCACTCTACTTCGCAGGGAAAAACCACTTCATCTATGAAAAAGAAATCCACTTCGCAATCAGCCTTCTTTAATCTTCGCATCCTAACGGCGGCGGTGTTTTGCCTCCTCGGCATCGCCGTGGCGCTGTTCGCCCAGGGGAACCGCACAAAGCAGGGGCAACAAAGCAATAGCTCCAAACGTACGCCGCAGGACGCTCCTGGCACACAGAGGCCGGACGTCGTGCAAATGGTCGGTCCGGTTATGATGACCACGAACTTGCGAAATCTTCCGTACATTGAACCTAAACAAGAGGTTGAGGACCACAGGTTGACCCGGTACCCGTTCCCCGAAGATGGAGCGCCACCGCCACTACCGGCCGGCTACGCGCAATACCAGGCAATGTTGAAAAAGATCTGGCGCCCAACGCCCACAATGCCGGGTCCGCTGCTGACCTTTGACGGAATCTCTGCGGCGCAAAGCGGCTGTGGCTGTTTCCCGCCTGATAGCAATGGCGATGTCGGCCCCAATCACTACGTCAATGCGGTCAATTCTTCATTTCGAGTTTTTGACAAGTCAGGCAACCCGCTTGGTCCAACCACGACGTTTAATTCGTTCTTTTCCTCGTTGACCGGCACACCTTGCGCAAACGCGAACGACGGCGACCCATTTATCTTTTATGATCACGTCGCAGATCGCTGGGTGATTAGCGATTTCGCTTTTCCCGCGTTTCCTGGGACCTCATTCTTCCAATGCATCGGAGTGTCGCAAAGCCCCGACCCCGTCGCAGGCCCCTGGGCGCTCTATGCGGTGCAGGTTGATCCGGCAAATCCATCGTTCCTCGGCGACTACCCAAAGATGGCGATGTGGGACAGTGGCGGGGCAGTCCCTCAAAATGCCTACTTCCTTACGATGAACCTCTTTAGCAGCCCCACCACTTTCAATGGCGTCCGCGCGTATGCTCTGGACCGCGCTAGCATGCTAGCAGCGGGTCCTGTCAATGCGATCGGCTTTACTCTTAGCGCGGCCGATGTGGGCGCTTCCTATAGCTTCGTCGCCGCGGGCTTTCGCGCTGGCAACCCGCCGCCCGCGGGAAGGGATGAATTCGTCCTCGCTATCGACAGTCCAGCTAGCGGCGGCGTGACCTTAACTCAGGTCCATGGCCGCCTCTTTCATGTCGACTTTGCCAATCCAGGCAATGCCACGTTTGGCGTTGGTGCAACGCATCAGCCGAACGCCGAGATAACAGTCGATGGCTTCGTTGACGCCTTCACGAATACCACCACTCGGCTTGTGCCACAGCAAGGGACGGCAACAAGATTAGACACATTGGGTGATAAAATCATGACGCCAGTGGTGTATCGGTTTGACGGCGGCACGGAATCGTTGTGGGCGGATAGTACTGTTTGCACTGACGCGGCCTGCACTGGCCCAACAGGTATTCGTTGGTATCAATTCGATGTGACCGGCGGCACCTTCGCCGCAACGCCGGTGCAACAGCAAACCTGGACTAATGCCAACGATGGATTGTGGCGATGGATGCCGAGCATAGCCGTCGATGACGCTGGGGATGCAGTTATCGGTTACTCCGTATCCAGCCCCAGCATGTTCCCGGGAATTCGTTACGCGGGACGTCTCTCCGCCGACCCGCCAGGTAACCTCGGCCAAGGGGAAGCTACCATGTTCAATGGCAGCGGCAACGAGACCGACACCAGGGGACGCTGGGGAGATTACACCATGACCAGCATCGATCCAGCTGATGGCATGACCTTCTGGCATGTAAACCAATACTTACCGTCAAGTGGGACCGGCTTCAATTGGGTCCAGCGCATCGGCAAGTTCGATTTCGTAGGAGGAGGTGGAACGCCAACTCCAACGCCAACTCCGGCAGCGTGCAGTTGGTCGGCAGGGCCCGACCTCCCGAGCGCTGGGACGCGCTTCGTTGGAGTCTTTTTCCCATCCAACGGGAAGTTTTACGTCATGGGTGGCCGCGACGTCAATAATGTCGAGTTCACTCATCCATTTGAGTACGATCCTGTCAGCAACAGTTGGACAACTAAGTCAGCCACTTACACTGACATCCACCTGAACAACATGGCTTGCAGCGTGCTTAACGACAGCGGAACGGACTATATTTATTGCGCAGGTGGATCGGAGTTCGCCGGTCAGACTACGAGCGGTCATGTATTCCGCTATGACCCGGTCGCTGACGCCCTCACTGACATTCCTGCTAACTGGCCTCCTGGCGACAACGGGACTCTGCCTGGTGGCTTCACTGTATTCAGCAACAAGCTCTACATTTTGGGTGGGTTTGACATTCCAAATGGAGTTGGGACCAACCAGATTTGGGAGTTTACGCCTAACCCTGCGGGCTGGGTGCAGAAGAATACGGTCCTGCCGTTTCCGCTGGGCTATATACCAACCACAACTATCGGGAATCTCATCTACACAGGTGGTGGCGTTGATATCACCGGTGGCGTTCTCACCGATACGAACCACGCATTTATCTATGACCCAGGGGCTGATTCCATCTCCATCAATACCGACATACCCGACGCCACAAGCAATACCCGGGCGGTCAACTTCTGTAACCTGATGTATGTGTTGGGTGGGAACTTTAACGCGCCCACTAATGAGGTGCAGATCTTCGATCCAGTTAGTGGCACGTGGTCGGTGGGTACTCCGTTCGCGATTGCGGGGCGTAACTTCGCAGCCGACACTGATGGCACTAACAATATCTGGAAAGCCGGCGGCTACGACAGTGGCCTAGCCATCATCGCCTCGATGGAAATCTTTAATTGCCCGGTGAGTCCTTGTGGAGCGACACCGACGCCTACACCGACGGCGACACCTACCACACCAACCCCGACGCCTACACCTATTGTCACTCCGACTCCAAGACCGACTCCAACGCCGCGGCCAAGGCCAACGCCGTATCCTCGGCCGACGCCGTAAGCGAATGGGTTAAGAAGTTAACAAAGTTAGAAAGTAACCAGGAACTCGCGAGGCAACTCGCGAGTTCCTTGCTTTTCGGGAATAGAGATGGGCTGGCGGGACGGGCGCGACGTCTCTCCTGGGAGTACAGGCTGACAGCTGTGCTCCCAGGAAAAGAGCCAGCGATACAACACCCGGGGCAGATGAGTCATTGCGCCTGCAACTCATTCTTGACACGAGACTGACGCTTCGTGGTAAAAGGGCCGGCGGTTCAAACATGGCCACGTGACCGAGTGGCCTGCTTTTGGAGAGGGGAACAAACTTTATGAAGCAATCATTTTCCATTCTCTGCCTTGCAATCGTAATACGCGCTCTTTCAGCAAACGCGCAGGTAAACGTGACGCAGCATCACAATCACGATTCGCGTGACGGTCTTTATGTTGATCCTGTCTTCACTCAGAGCAATGCCGCTGGCCTGACCCGCGACATGGGCTTCAATGGGACAATCGTTGGCAATGTTTACGCACAGCCGCTCTACATTGAGAGTGGTCCGAATGGTCCTGTGGTCATCGCGGCGACAGAATCAAATAATGTTTATGCGCTGGATGCGACAACCGGCACAACCATCTGGCAACGCAACGATCTGGGCACGCCTGTGGCTCGAGCCAATCTGCCTTGTGGCAACATTGATCCAGTCGGTATCACCGGGACGCCGGTCGTCGATCTCGCATCACGCTCGCTGTTTTTTGACGCGATGACGACGCCTGATGGCGGCGCGACCAAGAAGCATCTGATCTATTCCTTGAACGTGGACACTGGCGCGACCACTCCCGGCTGGCCAGTTGATGTTAACGCGTCTGTTCCAGGCTTTGACTCGACTTTACAGAACGAGCGCGGCGCGCTGGCGCTGGTGGGTGGAAGAGTATATGTGCCGTATGGCGGACACGCAGGTGATTGCGGCGATTATCACGGCTGGTTGGTTGGCGTTGATACGACCAATCCTGCTAGTGTGATGTCTTGGGCCACTACCGCGTCGAAAGGCGGCGCGTGGAGCGTGGGTGGTGTTGCCAGCGATGGAAGCAGTCCCTTTTTTGCCACCGGTAACACCAGTGGCACGGGCGGAAACTGGGGTGGCGGCGAAGCAGTAGTTCGGTTTCAGCCTGGCCCGATCTTCACTGACGTCTGGGCGCCGTCTAATTGGCTCAACCTGGATCAAGGCGATACCGATGTAGGTGGTTCTGGTCCAATGCTCGTGGATGTGCCGGGAGCAACGCCATCTGCTCTGGTCCTTGCTCTAGGCAAGGATGGCAACGCATATTTGCTGGATCGCAGCAACCTCGGTGGCGTCTTAGGTATGCCGGTAGCACAATCGCATGTTTCTAACGGTGCAATCATCCAGGCAGCTGTGACCTATCGGACTAACCAAGGGACCCACGTGGCTTTTCGCGCAACGAGCAACACGCTTTCAACGTTTCGCATCAATCCAGATAATCCACCGACCATCACACCTGGATGGAATGCAAGCCAGAGCGGTTGCGGTTCGGCTTTTGTCACATCGACTGACGGTACGAATAACGTGGTTGTTTGGGCAATTGGAGCCAGCGGCGATCAGAAATTGCATGGTTACGATGGCGATACCGGCGACGTCATTTTTGCCGGCGGAGGCGCGAATGAGACAATGGCAGGTACGCACTCCTATAACACCACGGGGATTGCCGCGCGGGGACGCATCTATGTGGGTGCCGACAACAAAATCTATGCCTTCGTGACTCCGGGTGGAGTACCTACCCCAACGCCTACACCGAGTGTAACCCCAACACCAACAGCGACACCAACGCCATCCCCCAGCGTAAGTCCCACCGCCACACCGAGAGCGACACCGCGATCGCGCCCGACTCCGCGGTCACGGCCGACTCTTCCACCGTGATCGTAGGGGGCTCTTTATTCCTGGTAACTGCGATTCGTGAGAAGTAATCGGCTGTAACAGGTTTGCAGCCAAATAACTGTATAACGCAACGGTCTTGGGTGTTAAAACCTGTACGTCTCGGACCGATGGGGTCCTCGCCGTCGCAAATTGTTTGAACGCCTGGAATCCAATCGTTCGCGGGTAATGTCGGAATATCTTACAGTCGCGTCGGCAGGCCCCCATTATTCGTCTTAGTGGCACTCCATGTGTTATCGGCAACGTAACACTTCTTACAATCGCTACAGGTAATTTAGAAAAATTAGATTGACACCTTTTCATGGCTTTCGCTAAGTGTGTCATACAACCGACTTAGCTTGATTTTTCAAATGCGGTCAGGACGGCCCGTTCTGCCTGAACCTATGAAACAAAAACGGAATAGTGGCGTCGGAGCTTCGTGGTTCCAAATCACGTTAGCAATCGCTTTGATATTGCCCGCGGCAATCTTGTTTGCTTCCGCCTTCCGGACTGCACTGGTCGGCACGTCAGGAGGCGGTACGGCACAAGCGGGATCGGTAGAATTTGTGCCTGACGGCTGCATACCATCTTACACATTTGCCGTGGCAGGTCGTAGCTTCGTTCCGGGCGTGGACGATATTGGGAATCATTGCGATAACTGCAGCACGGCAATTGCACTGCCTTTCCCGATCACCTTGTATGACCAGACCTACACAGCGGCCACCGCTGGGTCGAACGGACAGCTTACCTTTGGCGTGGCTTATGATAACTTCGACATCACTTGCTCACCGTTCGGAAACATCACGGCCACGTACGTAATGGCTCCTTATTGGGCCGATCAGTGTACCACAGGATGCGGCACTACAGCCTGCACCGGATGTGGCATCTTTACCACCACGACCGGTACTGCTCCCAACCGCGTCTTCTACGTGGAATTTCGCACGCAGTACTCTAATCAGGCCACGGCGCTGTTGGATTACGAGATAGTCTTGTTTGAGAACGGCACGCCGCCTTTCCAATATATCTACGGCAATATCATTCCGGCGCCCACGGCCAATGACAGCGAGCTGGTAATAGGGGTGAAAAGAGATGACGTGAATTTCACGCAGTATGCGTGTGATACCACAGGTGGGCGGAACCCACCGCGTAACTTACGGAGGCACGGCCAGCGTCAGAAGCGGCGGGCGCTGATTGCTTCGCTTGTGCCATGCGGGACGCCAACGCCTACTCCGACAGCAACAGCCAGCCCCACAATCACGCCAACACCTACACCCACTCCCTGCGACAGCGGCATAATTCAAAACGGTGGGTTCGAGACCGGCAGCTTCCCACCATGGAACGTTCTAGACCAAAACGCGAGTCCGGTGGTGACGAACATGCAGGCACATAGCGGAACCTTCTCGGGATTCGTGGGGGACGCACCCGATGGCTTTTGCGGTTTCAATCAAAACAGTGAAGCCAACGGAGATAGCTCGTTTTACCAGCAGCTCACGGTGCCTGTCGACGGAGGCACACTAAGCTTCTGGCACTGGGATTGCACGAGTGATACCATCGACTTCGACTGGCAGGACGCTTATATCACGGATGTGAATGGCAGCATCCTGCAAACGATCTTCCATCAATGCCTTGATACCGAGGCGTGGGTAAACGAGACAGTCGACTTAACTCCGTTTGCAGGGCAAACGGTGCGTGTCGAGTTCTTGGTGCATGAGGACGGATTCGGCGATCTCACAGGGATGTTTGTGGATGACGCGCAGCTATTGATACCGTGCGGGACACCGACGCCAAGTCCAACAACCACTCCGACCTCTACTGCAACGCCAACGCCAACGCCTTCTGGGCGGCCTACGCCGACGCCGAGGCCTCGCCCAACTCCGGCACCTCGGCCGACCCCGCCTTCCTGATATCCTAATTGATGACCGTGTCCGGATGGTGCTGCTCCGGAGTTCACGCTAAAGGGTTAGGGACTGCAGGCCGCACAGGCGAATGAGCGAGTCGCTTCAAAAACGCCTTGACCCAAACTGTCCGCATATCTATAAACGGCGTTTCCTTGCATCTTGAAGTTTCCTGAAAAACAGAACCAAGGCGTGCCGAGCGAAAGCGCAAGAAGCGTCTCAGTTTCTCGGAAACATTGCCACTCCACTTTGATAAAAAATGAAAAAAAACTCCTTCCCTCAATCGGGATTCTTCAATCTTCGCGCATTAATCGGTTTTACCCTTTGCTTTGTGGGCGTAGCCCTGGCGCTTTTCGCGCACTTCTCGCCTCTCACTAATCACGTCTCACTTCCCGGCGCGATGAAGGCGCGCTATATGCCAGCTCCAGGCGCGAGGCCAGAAGCCGAAGCGGCTGACCTGGGACGATTGGAACACTTCTGGAACGATCGTTTGACTTATCCTACGGGCCGCTTCGACCCGAGATGGTTGCGTGCTGCCGCTGCGCAGCATGCCCGGTTGCCGCTGGGTGTCCCCGCGGGAGTGCCTGCTGTGCTGAATCCGTTGGGCCCGCTGCGTTTCACCACTACCGATTTCACAGCGCTCGGGCCGCAACCAGAACGCATGACTGGTTGCTCTGGCTGTTTTGATTACACCACGACCGAAGGGCGAGTAAACTCCATGGCAGTCGATCCAACTACAACGGTGAATGGAAGCATCGTGGCTTATCTGGGGTCGGTCGGCGGCGGCGTATGGAAGACCACCAATTGTTGTAGTAATACCACCAGCTGGAGCGTGGTAACTGATGATCCACTGATTTCCACCACTGCGATCGATAGCGTTATCATCGATCCCAACGATCATAACACGGTCTATGCCGGCACGGGGGATCTTAATTACGGTTCCTTTTCCATGGGTAGTCAGGGTATCCTCAAGTCCACTGATGCGGGAGCTACCTGGACGGTCCTCGGCGCCGATGTATTCGGTATGCCTTTTCCCGTTCCTCAAGGTCAGTTTCCACAGTACAACGCCGTTGGCAAAGTTCGTGTAGACCCTAATAACAGTAGCAAGGTCGCTGCTGGTGCGAAAACAGGTCTCTACCTGTCTTACGACGGCGGAGTTAACTGGACGGGCCCTTGCTCTACTAACGGCTTTGGCACTCAGCGTCAGGATATAACAGGCCTGGAACTAACAGACATGGGCGGCGGCGTCACCCGCATCTTGGCGGCGGTTGGCGTAAGAGGTTTTGCTACCACGGTGCAATTCGATCTCGGCCTTAATGGTGCGAACGGTATTTACAGCGCAACAATGGGATCAAGTGGGTGCCCGAGCTTCACATCAATCGCCAGCAACGCTAATGGTTTTGTCTTTGGTACTCAGGTTAGCGGCAGCCCCTACACGACTGGCGCGCCAATGAATGCCGGCAGTGGCACGGCGTTTGCCGATATCAACACGGGTGATCAGTTGGGTCGAATCGAAATTGCCGTCGCGCCGAGTAATCCGAATTACATCTATGCTCAGTCGCAATCCATTGTGCCCAACACCGATGGCGGCTGCGGAGGTGCCCCAGGTTGCCAGATTGGCGCCTGGGCTTCGACTAACGGGGGCACAAGTTGGACTTTCATGGAGGGTTCTCAGGGCGGCGCGCTCAGAGACTGCCAAAACGGCGCGGGCGACTATCCCCAGAACTGGTACGATGAAGGACTCGTCGTGGACCCGAATGATCCGGAGCGCGTGTTCTTCGACACTTTTGACGTTTGGTTCGCAACGCGTACGGGAACGACCTGGAACGATATCACCTGCGGTTATTCTTATAGTGGCGCGGCTGGCCCTGTGCACGTGGATCAGCACGCGCTTGCCTTCCTGCCTGGCTCGTCCAGCATCCTGCTAATTGGAAATGACGGAGGCGCTCACGGAACCACAAACGCAGACGTAACAAATTCCACCACCGATCCGACTTGGTTTAACATGGATACGGGGTTAAACACCATCGAGTTTTACTCGGGTGACATCAGCGGCAACTTCGCGAATTCCGCATCTCCACAAGCCAACGGCGGTGCCCAGGATAACGGATCGAGTTCGATTACCTTTGCCGGCACGCCAACAGGACCGGTGCAATGGCAGCTGGGAGTGGGCGGTGATGGGTTCTACGCGCGAATCGATCCTGTCGGCACAGGAAGCAGCCTCCGTTTCTGGCAGGGTAACAATAACGGTACGCTTCATCGCTGCGTTAGTAACTGCACGAATCAGAATGCCCCTTGGAGCGGCGGGGTGTCCGGCGGTTGGGGCGGCGATACAAAATCGTTCGTTTTGCCATATGACCTTTTCCATGGCGGTATTCCGGATGGTGATGACTGTGATCCAGCCGGTGTTCCGGGCGGTTGCGGTCACCTTGTAGCCGGCACGACTCGAGTCTGGGAGACCATTCATGGCGGCAATCAATCTTTCAGTTCAGGAGATTGGTACGTAACGAACAATCCGGCGACTCAAAACATGACGAAGCAAACGCTGGGCAACCGTTCTTTTATCAATCAGGTCAAGTATTCACCGAAATTTCAGAGCGTCGCCATTGTTGGCACCAACGATGGTAATGCGTGGATTGGTTTCAGTCTCGGTACCGGCATTGCGAGCCAGGCGAACTGGGTAAATGTTACTGACAACAACACAGTCCTGCCCAACCGTCCTGTGCTGGGTATCGCGCTCGATCCATCTGCGACATCCGCCTCTCTGCCTATCGGGTACGCCGGTGTAGGTGGGTTTAGTGCTAACACGCCGACGGCCCCCGGCCATGTGTTTCAGGTAACATGCACGGCAAATTGCGGCTCGTTCACCTGGGCCGACAAGACCGGTGATCTGCCGGACATTCCAGTCGACTCGATCATCGTCAATCCTAATCAACCCCAACAGGTCTTTGCCGGCACAGACTGGGGCGTTTACTACACCGATGACGTCACTGTAGCCTCTCCGGCGTGGCAGCGTTTCGAGAACGGCCTGCCGCACGCGATGGTATGGGACATGCAGATTGACCGGGGCAGCACCACACTCTCAGTCTGGACACGCAGTCGTGGTGCCTACGCCTATCCTTTGGCTGGGGCCGTGACACCGTCGCCAACTCCCACGCCTTCGCCAAGTGCAACACCTACACCTACGCCTAGCGTGACACCTACAGTTACACCAAGTGTAACGCCTACAGCTACTCCGACGCCCAGTGCTACACCTAGAGTGACGCCGAGGCCACGCCCAACGCCGCATCCTCGTCCTACGCCGCGATAGCGCGCGACAGCAGTCATTAGTACCTAGGGACAGACTGTAGCCGGAGGTCGCTGACCTCCGGCTTTGAGTGGCTCGCCCTAGGAATCAAAGTAATCCGTTCAGCTGTTCTGCTGTCACGACAGCGCGCCAAAGCCCCCGCTTTCCTCCCTTGGGATGGATCGGTTTTCTGAAACCAATCTATTTCGCGTTCACAACTAAAAAGTGTTGAACATTGTCCAGTACTTCGGCTAGAAACGTTGTTGTCCGCAATTCATCGAAACCCGCAGATGACAACACAGTCAAATCGTTCATCCGCATTTCGTAATCCGTACCTTCGCGCAGGTTTGTTTATCTTCCTGGCTAGCGTCGCTCTCGCGATTTTTGGCAGTGCGTTTGCCCAGCAAAGATACACAAAAGTAACTCGGAACATTCCGCAAAAGCAGAACGTCAGATCCAGCGTCAACCGGTCTGCCGGCAATTTTTGGGCACAAACGAACGGACCGCAGGGCGGCGATGGTATCGCGCTGGCGACGAATGCGAGCGGCCATGTTTTTGTTGGCACTCAGGGAGGCGGGATTTTCCGATCGACGGATAACGGGGAGACTTGGACGGGTCTCAACAACGGACTGACAGACACCAATGTGCGCGCGCTGGCGATCAATAACACTGGTCATATCTTTGCCGGAACATGGAGCGGCGGAGTTTTTCGATCGACTGACAACGGAGACAGCTGGATTGCGGTAAACAATGGTCTGGGATTTTTGGGGATCATCTCGTTGGCGATCAATTCCAGCGGCGACATCTTTGCCGGCACGGCCTTCTCGGGCACCGGCATTTACCGGTCCACTGACGATGGCGAAAACTGGACCCTGCTGGACACCGGCAACGCGGGCCCGTATGTCCCCGCGTTAGCGATCAACGCCAGCGGACACGTTTTTGCGGCAACGTGGGATAACGGCTTTTGTACTGGCGTTTTTCGTTCCACTGATAACGGCGATAGTTGGACCGAAATCAACAATGGGCTAACGAATCCCGCCGTCCTTTCGTTCGCCATCAATAAGAACGGCGATATTTTTGCAGGCGCCGACACTGACGGCCTTTGCGGTTTTGGGCGGGTCTTTCGCTCGACGAACAACGGAGACAATTGGGAGCTGGTGGCAAACGGCTTAAGCACAGGGAATGGCATCAACGGGTTGCTGGCCACTCCTGGCGGCGCGATTTTCGCCGGCTCTTATGGTGATGGCGTGTTCCGCTCCACCGATAACGGCGACAACTGGACACAGGTCAACGTTGGATTGACCGAGCGGCGCGTCATTTCCTTCACCGTCAATCAGAACGGTGACATCTTTACGGGAACGTACGTTGGCGGTGGCGTGTTCCGATCAAGCGATAACGGCGATACGTGGATTGAGAAAAACAACGGCTTGGTTGCAACCGATGTCCGGACTATCGCGATCAGCTCTGACAACACGATCTTTGCCGGCACTTACGGGCCCGGTGCGTTTCGATCGAGCGATAGCGGCCAGAGTTGGGAAAAAATTAACAACGGCTTGTTCGCGCACTTCGTGAGATCCCTGGCCATCGCTCCCAACGGTCACATCTTTGCAGGAGCCGATTTTGTGGATGGTCTCGGCGGCGTTTTTCGTTCGAGCGACAACGGGGATAGTTGGACAGCCGTTAGCCAGGGAATAATCACCGCGGATGTTCGCGCGTTAGCAATCAATTCCAGCGGGCATGTTTTCGCAGGAACGTACGCAGGAGGCAGCGCTGGCGGAGTCTGGCGATCTACAGACAACGGTCAGAGTTGGACGCACCTGAACGACAACGGCGAGAACTGCGGTCTTATCTGGTCGCTTACGATCAATTCGCAGGACCACATTTTTGCCGGAACCGCGGGTTGCGGGCAGGGCGTGTATCGCTCAACCGACAATGGAGACAATTGGGAGCTGGCCAATAACGGTCTAACCTCGACCGACATTGCCGGGTTGGGAATCAACAATGACGGTCACGTCTTCGCTGCAACTCTTTCTTTCATGGGTAAAGGTGGCGGCATCTTTCGATCCACCGACAACGGCGATAGTTGGACGGAACAAGATAACGGCATCACAACCCTCGAAATAAACACGGTGGCATTCAATTCGCTGGGCCACATTTTTGCAGGCACTGGCGTCGGGGTTTTCCGCTCCACAGATGACGGCAATAATTGGGGCGACATCAGCAGCGGGTTGATCCCTCATGGTGGAAACGTCTATGCATTAGCATTCGATTCCGACGGTTATGCATATGCCGGGACTGCCGGTGGCGGAGTCTTCCGCAGTGAGCAGACCACGATCCCCGGGGCAACGCCTACTCCAACTCAAACGCCGACTATAACACCGACTCCGACAATAACGCCTGGTGCAACTCCAACGCCTAGTGCTACACCGCGGGTGACCCCGAGGCCGCGCCCGACCCCGCATCCTCGTCCGACACCGCGATAGTTAAGGAATACTGACGGATGCCGATTTCTTAACCGTGCTGGGCCACCGGTGGATCGCCTTCTCCGAAAATGCCAGTCCGGCTCGGACCGATGCAAAAGGGTCCTCGAAAGCACTGGAGGAAACGTAGCTTTCGCCGGCTTGAGAAGGCTAGGCGGCAAGCCGCATACCTCCTGCCAACGCGCTGAGGACAACGCGTTCCACCGCCTTTCGCTCCCATTACAGCATCAGATGCCTTCGATAGCTTAAAGTATTGAACACTGCATGGCGTATTTGCTAGAACGATGTGCACAATGCTGCGCACAATGAAAATCCAATCAAATCGTTCATCCGCATTTCTTAATCCCTATCTGCGAATCGGTCTGTTTGTCTTTTTTCCCAGCATCGCTCTGGTCATTTTTGCCAATGCGTTCGCTCAGCCAGGGCATACAAAAATAACGCGGAACATTGTGCAAAAGAAGAACGTCAAAGCCAACGCCCAACGTCCAGATCAAAACTTTTGGGCGCAAACCAATGGTCCGCAGGGCGGCGATGGCATGGCGCTGGCCAAAAACGCGAGCGGTCATGTTTTTGTCGGCACCCAAGGCGGCGGTGTTTTCCGCTCCACCGACAACGCAGAAACGTGGACGGGAGTCAACAATGGACTGGCAGATACCAGTGTGCAGGCGCTGGCGATCAATGATGCCGGTCACATTTTTGCAGGAACATTCAGCAGCGGAGTTTTTCGATCGACTGACAACGGAGACACCTGGACTGCGGCAAGCAATGGCTTAAATG
>JBKPRQ010000168.1:0-12577 GCA_046734635.1 Verrucomicrobiota bacterium | reverse complement strand
GCACGATTTTTACTGATTCGTCGAAGAGTTTTCATTGTTTAGTTGAAGTTGGAGTTAGAGTTTTTGTTTCCCTGCACGTTTCCCGAGGAACGAGTTTGGTAACGTCACGAAAAAGAGATCAAGCCTTTTAACCTTATATTTTTGTAATGCGGACAAGGCTCTCGGTAGGAACCATCCAGATCGATGGCTCCTGAGTATTACGACTGGAACCCGAACGCTGTCGGGGTTGATAGTCTGGCTATACTATGAAGCGGGTTCGAGAGCGGCCGTCTCGGGCGCAGCGTCAACCCATTTGCCGTGCTCGCGGATCAAGTCCTTCAACCTGTCTACCGCTTCCACTTCCGGAATATTGAATTTCACCGCCGTTTTGCCGACGTAAAGATTCACTTTGCCCGGCGCTCCGCCGACATAACCGAAATCGGCGTCGGCCATTTCGCCAGGCCCGTTTACGATGCAGCCCATGATCGCAATCTTCACGCCTTTGAGGTGCGAGGTTGCTGCTTTGATCTTCGCTGTCGTTGTTTGCAGGTTGAATAAGGTTCGTCCGCAGGAAGGGCAGGCGACATAATCTGTTTTGAAAATCCGCGACCCGGCTGCTTGAAGGATGTTGTAACTCAGGCGCAACGCCTGGCCCGGTGCTTCCTCCCCCTGCACCAAAATCGCGTCACCAATTCCATCGCATAGCAGAGAGCCAATGTTGGTCGAAGCAGTGAGCAACGTCGTGAGGAAATCCGCGCTTCGCGCTGCGCCACTCAAAACATCTTTCAACAAAATGGGATGCCGCGCATCTAATTTGGCTGTCAATAATCGAAACGACGGAATCGCGGCAAGATCGAGGTCGTCTTTCACAGTAACGAATTGCGGAGTCGGTTCAGCATTTAGCTTCGCCATCGCAGTTTCGTCGCGCGGATCGACTTCCTGGATGCGCGCATTCTCATAAATAATCTCTGGCTTATAATCGCCCATCCTGTCGATTTTGTGCGCGATCTTGTCAAAGGTTGCCTGCCTAACGACTACGCGAATCAATTCTGCGCCACCGAGCTTAACGTCCCGGCCGGGGTCAACGCCTCCGGCTACAGAAATCGTCTCCGTTGCACGTCGCTGGTATGAATAGGGATCGAAGGAGAGTTGAGAGTTGAGTGTTGAGCGTTGAGAGCTGGACGTTCGATTGATGTTCTCAACGAGCGCTTTCGCAACTGGGATCTCATGCGGACTGTCCTCGGTAAGCGACACTCGAATCGTATCGCCGATCCCATCTGCGAGCAGTGAGCCAATCCCGATCGCACTCTTGATCCGAGCGTCTTCGCCTTCACCCGCTTCGGTTACCCCAAGATGCAGCGGATAATTCCAATCCGGGCCAAGTTCGTTTAATCGGGCGACGAGCAGCCGATACGCCGCGATCATGATCTTCGGGTTGCTCGCTTTCATTGAGAAAATGAAATCGTGATAGTCGAGGTCACGTGCGATTCGGGCGAATTCGAGCGCGCTTTCGACCATGCCAAGCGGCGTGTCGCCGTAGCGATTCAGGATGCGATCAGACAGAGAACCGTGATTTGTGCCGATGCGTATGGCGATGCCGCGCGTCTTGCAAAGATCAACCAGCGGGGTAAATCGTTCGCGAATCCGATTCAACTCTCCGGCGTACTGTTCGTCGGTGTATTCGCGAATGACGAATTTCTTTGAATCAGCGTAATTGCCTGGATTGATTCGCACTTTGTCCACCCATTTGGCGGCTTCCATGGCCGCTTCTGGCTTGAAATGGATATCTGCAACGATTGGCACATTGCAGTCTCGATCACGCAAACCCATCACGATGTGCTCAAGATTGCGCGCGTCCTTTACGGTGGGCGCAGTGATGCGGACGATTTCACAGCCCACATTCGCCAGTTCGAGCGTCTGTTGAATTGACGCCTCCGTGTCCATCGTATCGCAGGTGATCATCGATTGGACCCGAATTGGATTGTCACCGCCTACGCCGACGTGACCAATCTTCACCTCACGCGTTTCGCGACGGCGATAAACGAATGGACTTTCGCAGTATGACAACTCACGCATGGTAGGGGTGGTTCAGTATAACGACAGGCGCCAGGTCGATGACCTCGGCTTTATCGTCACGACGGGATTTTACGGCCTGGAACGGCTCCGCGCAACGCAAGCCGGCTACGGCGATTGCGAATCTTTTCCACCCGAGTGGGCCTCGAATTGATCAAGTTTTTTGCGGACAAACGGCAAATCCTGCACATCAAAAAAGGTGATGTAGAGCATGTAACCGATGATCACGGCAGCGCAGCTTGTCTGCACGACTTCCAGCACACGCATATTCACCGGCTTACGACGAATGGATTCGATGATCGCCAGCACGATGTGCCCGCCATCGAGAACTGGAATCGGCAGCATGTTCAAAATCGCCAGGTTCACATTCAAAATCACGCTGAACCACAACGCGAGCTGCCAGCCGCGTTCGCTCTGAAAGAGAAGATAGTAAATGCGACCGATCCCGACCGGTCCGCTCAAATGCTGTAACTTTACATCCGATTTCGGAGAGGCGACCGCGCCAATTGTCTTTAAGGTGCTCGTCACGCTGTTGTAAACCTGCTCTATCGGACTGGGGTGCTGGATCGACACGATTCCTGTCGTATCCCATTGAATTCCAATTCGCGGTTTTTGTTCGCCGTTCGTAGGCAGAAGTGCGGGTTTTACAGGAACGTCAAGCCTCTCGCCGCCGCGCTCCACATGAAGAACAAGCTCATCGTTAGGATGCTTGTTGATGTATTCCAGCAACGCGATCGGATTGTAGATCGGCGTTTGATCAAACCCGCGAATAATGTCTCCTGAACGCAGCCCGGCTCTGGCGGCAGGTGTGTTTGGTTCGACTTTATCGATAATCGGGGTCTCCGCCGGGTAGATGAGCAGTTGACGTACACTTTGTCTGCGCCATCCGCGGGTTTCGGCCTTGTACGGTTCTACCCAGACGGTTTGGACCTTGCCGTCTCGCTCGAATTTTACGGCGATCTTGTCGCCTTCGCTTCGTACGACGTCCCAACTTACACTGTCGCTCATGCCCATAAAACGCCGGACCGGTTTGCCATCCACTGACAAGATTTTGTCGCCAGGCCGCAAGCCAACTTTTTGTGCCGGCGAGTCGGGCAAGACGTAACCGATCACCGTGGTCGAATCCGCTTCGCTCACCGGATGACCGACAGCCCAGACGATTCCCGCAAAGAAAAGCGCGAGCAGCAGGCTGAAGAACGGCCCCGCGATGGCTACGATGATTTTGTCGAGGGCGGAGATTCTCGGCAACCGCGCGCGGTCCACGTCCGCTTTTCCCTCGATAATATCCATCGGCGCAAGTTGCGGTAGCGCCACAAAACCTCCGAAAGGTAGCGAACCGAGCGAGTATTGGACGCCGTTGACTGTCTTCTTCCAGATCGGTTTGCCAAACCAGACGCCGAATTTTTCTATGTAAAGTCCCCTCCAGCGCGCCGCCAGAAAATGGCCCAGCTCGTGGACCACGATCAACAGATTGAAGAGAATGAGGACTTCCAGCAGGATGAAAATGACGCGAGCAATGTGCAATAGCATTGTAATGAAAACAGGTGATCAGTGAGTGGTCATTATTGGACACGCCATCGTGTCTGCCGTTGTAATTCTTTTAACGATTTATCGATTTAAGATATCCCTCCGCTTCCTTACGCGCCCACCGATCGGCCTGCAATATTGCATCCAGATCGGGGTGCGCAACGGACGTGTGCCGGTTCATGACTTCTCGGACAATTTGCCAAATAGCAGGGAAACGCACCTGGCGGTCCAGGAAACCAGCGACCGCTACTTCGTTTGAGGCGTTCATCACGGCCGGCAACGTGCCACCAATCTCTCCCGCTTGGCGCGCGAGATTCAGTGCCGGAAAATCGTCATAGCGCGGCGTGAAAAATTCCAACCGGGATAGCTTCGAGAAATCGAGTGGTGGCAAGGTATTCGGGACACGATCCGGCCAGGTAACAGCATATTGGATCGGAAAACACATGTTCGAATAACTCATTTGCGCGAGCGTGGAACCGTCTGTGAACTCGACCATCGAATGAACAATGCTCTGCGGGTGTATCACCACTTCGACGCGCTTCATCTCGACGCCAAAAAGCCAGTGCGCCTCGATCATCTCCAAGCCTTTATTGAATAGCGTCGCGGAATCGATTGTAATCTTTGGTCCCATACTCCAGGTCGGATGCTTGAGCGCCTGTTCGGGTGTGATCGAATTGAAATCTTGTCGCGGCGTTTCGCGAAACGGTCCGCCTGATGCCGTGAGAATGAGGCGGCGCACATCCAGCGCGCTTTTGCCTTCGAGACACTGAAAAATCGCATTGTGCTCGCTATCTACGGGCAGCACGTTCACGTCATTATCGCGCGCCTCGCGCATCACGATCTCGCCAGCCATCACCAGAATTTCCTTGCTCGCCACGGCAAGATCTTTCCCAGCTTCTATTGCCGCCAACGCAGGGCGCAGTCCGCCGGTACCTACGATCGCGATCAGAACCATCTCCGCATCCGCTAAGCGGGCGATCTCAAGCAATCCTTCTTGTCCCTCAAGAATTCGAGGCCGGTACGCAAGCTCCCGCGTCAGGATATCAATCTTGGTTTCATCGACCAGGCAAACACATTGCGCCCGCGTTTCGTTGGCAGCTGCCGCGAGTTTTTCAGCGTTACTGTTGGCGGCCAGCCCGATAATTTCCATCCGGTCTGGAATATCGCGGGCCACTTTCAGCGCGCTCTCGCCGATTGATCCAGTCGCGCCGAGGACGACGACTCGTTTACGTTTCATACCAAGTCTTCGCGGAGTGAATTCTGGGGAGCGCACATTTGCAGCGTGTTGGTCGCCGGATGCTGCGGCGACCAACTTTGTTGAAAACGTAATCGTTTCACTGACGCATCCATAACTTCGGCTGTTCTTTGAAAGTTCGTGAAGCCAAAATGCTTTCACCAGCACGCAGAATGCGTGCGTTCCCCAGAATTCTCATTACCCGGCGCATGACATTACTGAACGTGAATCACCAGGCGCAGATAGAAGAACATCAGCGGCGCGGTGAAAAGCAGACTGTCCAGGAGGTCGAGCGCGCCGCCGATTCCCGGCAACAGATTCCCAGAGTCCTTCACATCTGTGCTGCGTTTGATGATGGATTCAGCCAAATCGCCGAGCACAGCCGCGAGGCCCAGAAATACACCGAGAATCGTCGCGTGCGTCCAGGTAAGCACCGACAAGTGTCCTGGCATCAGTTTGAACAACCCCAGACTGCACAGCAGCGCAAAAACGATCGCGCCAAAGAAACCTTCCCACGTTTTTTTGCCGCTGATATGAGGGACCATGAGATGCCGCCCGATTACGCTGCCGGTCAGGTAGGCGCCCATGTCCGAAAATTTTGTCACCGCGATCAGATACAGGACGTAAAATTGACCAGTCAGTTGGCCGGTGCTCGAACGCGGCGTTAGGTAAACAATCTTGGTGATGAAATTGAACAGCCAAAGCACATAAAGCAGGCCGAACAAGGTGTACGCCATGGTTTGCAGCGGCTCATCATGGCGAAGGCGTGCAAACATCTGCCGTCCGAAAACGGTTAGCAGAAAAAAAAGCAGAACAGCGACTTCGAAATCATACGACCCTGCGGGTCCAATCTTGGAGAAGTAATAGAAACTGCCGGCGAGCAGAACAGCGCCGCAAATCATTCCCGTGATCTTGAAATTGGGCAGGCCTTTGTGATCAAGCATTCGGTAAAATTCCCAAAGGCCGATCATTCCGAACAAGCTGATCAACAACCAAAACAAGATCTCGTATCCGGTGAACATGATCAGCAGAGCGATTGTCCAAAGCGCGATCGTGCTGATGAACCGCAGAATGAAAGCAGAACGGGACGTAAGGACGTTCGTCCCGGTTTGCTCCAGCGTTGCAGGCATGCCCTGCATCATCTCGAAGGAACGAATCAGGTGCAAGCGCAGATGAGTGACTGGTGGATCGGCTTTTCCGAAGATGCCAGTCCGGCTGAGGACCGATCGCGGCTCAATCGCCGAAGGCCCAGGTTCGTTTGCTTCTATGAGTCCGCTGTAGGTGGGGCGACTGGTTCGTACAGAAGTTGTGGCCGGGATCGCCGATCCCGGCCACAAGCTAAGGTACACCGATCGAATCTACGGATTATTGAGAACCACGCTTGCCGGGGATCTGCTCACTTCAATTTGCGCGCTCACTTTCTGGATTTGTGCGGCCTGCTCTTTAAGCTGCGAGGTGAGGACGTCGATTCCTTTCTGTTGCTGTGCGATCGTTGACTTTAGTTCCGCGATGCTTGCTTGTTGTGCCTCGACGTTCTTGTGCTCTTTGAGGAACTCGTTAAGCAACATCGCGTTGACCGCGGTGTAGCGTACGCTCTCGATTTGCCCTTTTCCATCGCGGAAGGCGAGGTCGGGATCGACCTCGGCGACTTCCTCAGCAACCAAACCATATTCGAGGCTCCGGTCTGCATCGACCTCTTTTTTATAGCGATAGCTGACCGGCTTGAGCCGGTAGAGCGCTTCGCTGGCTTTGGCGATCGGTTTGATGTCTTCCTTGTAGCGTCGCGAGGAAGCTTGGTGACCAAGTAAGCCTGTCGCCAAGTTCACAGTAACGGTGTCGCCCGCCATTGCGTTCGTGTTGATATTGCGGACGTAGGTGTGATTGGCCTCGCCAGCGACACCATCCATTCCTGCACCGACATAGACGTTACCATTACCTGTGGTTGCATTGCTGCCAGCTGCAACGCCCAATGCAGTATTGCCGGTTCCGCTGGTGTTGTCATTGAGCGCACCGAGACCGACGGCTGTGTTCTGAACGCCGTCGAGGTTCGACACAAGAGCATGGTGGCCGACCGCCGTGTTAAATTGTCCAGTAGTATCGGCCTCCAGTGCATTGGCGCCGACGGCCGTGTTGTTCCCGAACGCCGCGGTGCTGTTAACGAGGGCCAGAGAACCGATGGCTACATTGCCGAAGCCGTTGCTGCCGCCCGCCAGCGCGAACCAACCGACGGCCGTGTTGTCGGACCCGGTAGCCCCTCCCATCGCTGCCCGACCAATGGCCGTGTTGTTGCTACCGGTCACGTTACTGAACAGCGCGTTTAAACCAACGGCCGTATTGTCGCTGCCTTCAGTGTTTAAGGGCATTGCCACGGCGCCGACGACGGTGTTTTGGCTGCCGGTGGTATTGGCGCCGAGCGCAAAACTACCCACGGCCGTATTGCCGCTGCTTTCGGTATTGGCAAAGAGCGCTCTGTCACCGGTGGCCGTGTTGTCGTTGCCGGTGGTATTGTTGAAAAGAGCGAACGCTCCATCGGCCGCATTTCGAGCGCCGGTGGTATTGCTCAGAAGCCCACCCGCGCCAGTCGCTGTATTTTCGTTTGCCGTGTTGAGGAGCAACGTCCCAGCGCCTACACCCGTGCAGAAGCTGCCGTCGGTGAGGCTCAGGAGCGAGAATATGCCAATTCCTGTATTATAAAAGCCAGCACCGAGACTCAAGAGGGCGCTTTGCCCCTCAGCGGTGTTCCCTCCGGGATAGCCTCCATCCGGCGCTGGGACAACAGCTCGTGCCATCGGGCACAGAGCAAAACAGCCCAGTGCAAAGACACTAAGAATAATGTTTCGATTTTTCATAATTTGATTTCCTTTCATTGTTTAGCCTTCTGTGAGCTGCCACGGTGGGAACTCATTTTTGGCCTTTACATGTCCTTCGGAAAATTTTGAACGGCGTGGCAAAGAAAATTCACGAATCGTTAAATCGGAGAACCGCGGATCTCGCGGATGACACGGATAAACAAGGCAAAGAGCTCAGGACAAAGAGCTGAGGACAAAGAGCAAAGTGGAAGCGCCTCACTCTTAGCGCTTCGCTCCGTGCGTAAGCTTCTTATTTGGGAGCGAGAGAGGCGACGATCTGTTCGAAACGTGGATCGCCGCGCAGGGGATCCCAAAACGGCAGCAGTTTCAGGTCTCCATAGCTTGGCGAGGTCGGGTGGTGGATGGCGCTAGCGAGCTGTTCGCAGGCGAGATCTTTATCGCCAACCCATGCGGCGATCATAGCCAAGTACTTGATCATGCGCGTGCCATTGATGGAATCTTTTTCCATGGGAAGAAGCTCAACCGCGCGCCGGCCTTCGCGCAGCGCTTCCTGTTTTCGGCCAAGACCAGCGTCGATCAAGCCAAGGACGCACAGCGGCGGGCCGTAGTTTGGTTGAGCTTGGATGATTTTCTCCTGCTCGGCGCGCGCCGCAGTGAAAGCCGATCGTGCTTTGCCCTCATCTTTCACCATCCGAGCTATAACACCTTCAAAGAACGTCCGGCTGAACTGAACCGTATCGTCGCCAAAAGCATTTTCGCCCGCCGCCTCCATCGCATCGGTAGCCGCAACCGGATCGCGCTCCGCTAGCGCGCAGGTAAGCCAGGCATCGGTGATGTTCGATAGCGCTGAGGGATTGGTGGCTCGAATTGAATCGATCATCTGATGGAACGGCCTGATGTCGGCTTTCCAATGAAAGTCAACGGATGCAAGGAGTACTTGCGTATCGACACGGTTTGGCTCGATGGCCAACACATGAGCCAACAGCGATTTTATTTCAGCATAGCGACGAACAAAGAGGTACTGCCATGCCATCTGCTGCAGCGTGTAAGTGTTACGAGGATCCAACTCAACTGCCCGCTCCAGGTTTTGTGTGGCCTCTTGCCAGCGCCGCTGCCGCCTTTGAATGAAACCCATTAGCTGGAGTATCCGTGCATCGTTGGGCAAGCTCTGGCGCGCGACTTCCAAGTCCGCCAAGGCTCCGCCGTAATCGAGGTATCCTCGATAAAGATTTTCAGCACGCGCGAGATGTGTTTCACCTGCATCGGGTCGGAGACGAAACGCTGCCTGGATGGCCACGTTCGCCAGCTCCAGCCGCGCAGGTGTCCGATCGAAGCCAAGGGAATAAAGGTGGTCGTGAGCCGAAGCGAGTTGACAATAGGCTTGAAGAAACGACGGATCATGGGCGATCGCCTGGTTCAACTGATCGACTGCCTGCAATAGGTCGGTTCTCCCAGTGCTTCTGCTACTCGCCGTCAAAACAAGATTTTTAGCACGCGTGTAGAGGTCGAAAGCAACAAGGTCGCTAGTCGACCTTTCTTGCATGGCCAGGTCTTCGCTAGCTGAAACCCTAGCTCTAAGTTGATTTGCGATTGATTGTGCCAGCTCCGCCTCGATGGCGAACACGTTATTCAGATCGCGATCATATTCCTCCGCCCAGACGTGTGTATCGGTGCGAGCGTCCACTAGCTGTGCATTTATGTGCACTTTGCCGTTAGATCGCCGGACCGTTCCTTCTAACACATGTGAGACTCCAAGCGCAGCTGCGATGTGACGCAGATCCTGGTTACCGCGATATTGCATGACGCTGGTGCGGCTGATTACTTTGAGATCAGCGATTTTAGCCAGCTTGGTCAAAACGTCGTCCTGTACGCCGTCTGCGAAAAACGAGTCTTCACGGTCATGGCTCAGGTTTTCAAAAGGCAAAACGGCAATCGATTTGTCGGGCGCGTTCTTCTCCACCAGGTCAGGCGCGACCGTCTGCTTTTCCTCGCAGAGCTTTTGGAAAGCTGGATCGGCGCGCAAGGGGTCCCAAATCGGATCGAGCCTAAGAAGGGCGGGCGTGATAGGTGTGTCACGAAGCCAGCCATTACCCGGCGTCTGCAACAACCGAGTGAGCGTTAAGATCGCACGGCTGTTCTCACCGAACATGGTCTGAATTACCGCCAAGTTCTCTTCCACGGCCGGTCCGTCCACTGCATTTTTAGCGCTCGGCAAAAGCATGACTCCACGCTCTGCTAGCTTTAGAGCCAATTCCTTCTGCCCTATCAAAGCATAGCTCAAAGACAGCAGTTTCGTAAGAAAAAGGTCATCTGACTTGTCTCTATACAGCGGTTCGAGTGTCTTGCGCGTCTGTTCAGCGGTAATTTTTGCGCCAGCCATGCCGCCGGCAAGGCGCTGCACCAAAGCAAACCCTAGCTGATAAAAGGCTTTTTCGTCGTCAGAATCAAAATGGAATTCGGTTGATCGGGCTTGAAACAATTGACCTGCCTCTCGGTAATTTCGTTCAAGTCTCAACTGAGTGACCTTAACTAAGAAGGTATCCACAGAAGGCGTCTGCTCGTTTATTGCTGCAAGCAACCTGGCGGCTTCTTGGAGATTGCCCTCGGCCTGATAGATGCTGGCCTTTGACGCTATCACGGTCGGATTGTCCGGCGTAATATCCAGCACTCGATCCTCGACCTTAAGCGCGGCCGGAAACTGTCGAAGCATCGTGTAATTCCATGACGTGTCCCCAAGTAACTCCCTGTTACGTGGGTCTAGGATGAGGGCTTGCTCGTCGTAGACGACACTTTGATCCCAGTGTCCCTCGCGTCGGGCAATGCGGGCGAGCGCCAGTAGAACGTCGCTACTGTTTGGTAACATTCTGCTAACACGTTCGAACGTCGTTTTCGCAGCCCCGTAGTCACTCAGTACGTGATATTGATAATAACCCAAGGCGAGCAGGGTTTCAGGCGAGTTCGGCTCCAACCTCTTAGCATTCTCCAAAGCGCTTTTGGCAGCATCGCGTCGAGAGGCGGGAGTAGTGTCGGCGTGTCCGAAGTAAAGGAATGCGTGTGCACGAGAAAGCCTCGCCCAAGCGGCAGCAAAGTTGGGGTCAAGCTGAACCGCTCGCTCATAAAAGCCGATGCCTTCTCGTGCCAGATCGCCGGTGAGGAAGGGGTAGCGACTACGCGCTTCGAATGCCAGACCGCGAAGATAAGCATCGTAAGCCTCCGAATCGTTTGTCGGTTTTACTGCTAACGCTTCCTTCTCGGTAGTAGTGAGCTTGGCCTGTAACGACTCCGCGATCCCTTTGGCGATCTCGCTTTCGACACCAAAGATGTCAGTTAACTTCCGATCATAGGTCTCAGCCCAGAGATGGGAATCGTCGGCAGCCTTGATGAGTTGCACATTCACGCGCACGGCGTCCCTCCGCTTTTGCACTGTTCCTTCGAGGATGTGGGCGACGCCAAGTTCCCGGGCAACCTCCGACAGATTTCCCGGCGCGCTTTTGTAATGTTGCGTCGATGTGCGCGAGATCACCTTCAGATCGGCGATCTTGGATAAGCGTGTCAGAATCTCGTCCTGAACGGCGTCGGCAAAGTAGGCGTTCTCTTTTTCTTCGCTCCGGTTTTGGAAAGGCAGTACGGCTATGCTTTTTTCCGACGGCGCGGGACTCGTTGCCGATTCCGCTGGCAACGGATGAGTCCGGAGCGAATGAAAAACGAAAAATGCAGACGCGCCGAGAATCAAGATGGCAGCGGCTGCGAGAGCCATGCGCGTTCTTCGTTTGCCGCTTGCCTGTGCGGTACAACGCTGCAGTTGTGCTGCCAGTTCGTGCGTGCTTGGGCGCGCTGCCGGTTCGAACGCGAGCATGGATTTAAGTAGCGATCTCAGGCGGGAAGGAACATGCGCTGCTTTCAGTTGTTCAAGCGGAAGCGCATTTGTTTTTCGGGCGCGGTGAATTTCTTCAACGCTGTGGCCCGCGAACGGTGTTTTCCCAGTGAGTGCGAACCATAGAGTTACGCCTAACGAGTAGATGTCGGAGCGTGCGTCTAGTGCGGCATGCTCGAATTGTTCTGGGCTGGCGAATGCGGGCGTGCCAACAAAGCCGTCGTGCGTGAGGCGGGTAGGATCAGCCGGAGCACTAAGAACTTTGGCCAAACCGAAGTCGATGATTTTGATCGTAGGGACGCGCCGGGGCGTCTCGCGGCGCGCTCGGCGATCGCGCCCTACCAAGTCCGGGTGATCGGCTTCGACCAGCATCAGATTCGACGGCTTGAGATCTCGGTGGATCAATCCGCGCTTTTCCGCTGCCGCCAATGCAGAGGCGACTTCCTCCGCAATCTCAATCGTCGCGCGAGCATCAAGCGGCCCGACGCGGCGAACGTTTTCTTCTAGCGTCTCGCCTTCAATCAATTCCATTGCGTAAAAGCATTGGCCTGTCTCCTCGCGAATTCCGAATTGGAACACCGTAGCGATGTTCTCGTGTCGCAGCGCAGCAGCGGCACGGGCTTCACGCAGAAAGCGTTCGCGCGCTTCGGTACCTCCCCTAGCGACGTCGAGTTTAATGATTTTCAGCGCGACCTTGCGCTGAAGCGACGTATCCGTGGCGCGATACGTCACGCCCATCGCCCCGTGACCAAGCTCGTAAAAGCTTCCGTCCTCGCGGCGATCGATCTCATAAACTCCGAAATGCTCGTCGCCTTCGAAGGTCTCCGTCGCGCCATGATCAGCACAGATGCCGATGTCACGTTCGTCTTCGCCGCTGATCCCAACCCGCAACAAACAAACCATGCACCCGAGCCCACCACCCGATGTTTCCTCAAGCGCGCGGCCACAGCCCGGGCAGATCGAGATTTGTGGCGCGGCCGGTTGCATGTGTTTACGTCTTCCGCTTCCTCTCAATCTTACTCTTGATCTAAAGAAGGACAGGCGGTTTCTCTAATCACGAGCACGAGCACGAGCATGAGT
>JBKPRQ010000167.1:0-5718 GCA_046734635.1 Verrucomicrobiota bacterium | reverse complement strand
CGTAGCGATCTCGCGGGCGTGTATATCGCCGTCCGCCCAGAAGACCGGTTTGGGGCCTGGTATGTTGCGGTTCGTGATGTGTAGCACAAACAGGTCGTAGCCGTTCCAGGGACTGGGTAGGACGCACGCGCCTGGATTGGCCTTGCACCAGGAGTCGCCGATGTCGATCTTCTCCACCAGATCGGGGAACTGTGCCACCTTCTCATCGAGGAAGGCGTATATTTCTTCCACCGACTTGTAGCCGCCATAGAAAGTTTCGCGCTGAATTTGAGGGTCGCTGAGGTTGCGACTGCTGTTCTCGTCTATCTCCACACGAAGACCGCGCGCCGTCAGGGCATAGTAGAGGTCGCGATCGCGGATTATGGTGAGATAGCCTCCTGTTGTGGGCACTTCTTCGGCGTTGAGCTCCTGGGCCAGCCGGTCGCGCTCAGCACGGTCGCGGAAGTAGACGCGCATTACCAGCGTGTCGTACTTCTCGGCTATTGGATTCTTGCCGCTTGTTGCTTGCGCCTTGCTACCTCTGACACTCAGGTGCCCAGGGCCAGCCGCCAAAGCGACACCGGCCAGTGTGACTGCCGCGACTACGCCGAAGGCGCGAAAGACGGGCCTCGCTCGCGCCCATGATTTCTTCGTCGTATTTCCTGTGTGAAGATAGTTGTTTTTCATTTTGGATTCTCCTTACAAATCAGCTGCTCTACCAACTGAGCTATGCCGGCAAAAATGCCGCGCACATTAATGCACGCGGCCGTTTGAAACAAGTTACCAATCCTAGAAACGTGGGCGCGTGGTGACTGAGAGTGGCTCAGCCGTTTCCAGATTTTTGATCACCGTGCTGAGATAAACGGATTTGGGATAAATCGCCCTGTACTTGGTGATCTCTGCCCGGTTCAGCACCTTGAATCCGTACCGCTCGAACATTTTTTCTCCGCGACGGCTTTCGAAAGTGATGATCTGGCCGTAAACACGCTTTTCGCCGGAGCGATAGAGATAACTCAAATATGCGCTCATGAGAGCGCGCGTTGTCGAAACCTTTCGGGCATCGGGCAGCAGATTGATATGGAAATGCGGCGTGCGTCGCGGCGCCGCAGGCACCTCGCGCCAGCCGTGCATTAGAATCCAGCGAATAAAGCGGCGCGAGCGCTCATCGTAGCGAAAGTACCGCGTTAACGCGCGGAAAAAGAGCCAGACGTTTTGGTAAAGGGCATAGAGTTGGTTTTGGAGAGGCTTACGCGAGCCCAGAAGATAGCCGCGAATTTCGCCATCAACCTCCAGAAGAAAACACGATTCCGGTTCGTGATCGGTATAATAAGTAGTGAGAAAATCAGCAAACAATTCCCGATCCTCGTATACAGGATCGATTGGATCGCCAAGAAATCCGGTATCGCAGCAGAGCTTTCTTACCGCCTCGCGGTCCGATCTGCGATAGCCACGAATGAGGAACGGCCTGTGGTCGTCGTCCACCATTTAAAATCGGCGATAGTTTGCGCGAACCTCGCGATAAATGCAAAACAGTTCCTCAAAAACGCGCGGCCAGCTGTACATTCTTTCCGTTGCGCCTGCGGCCGTCTTCCCCAGAGCTGCCAATTTCTTGGCACTAAAATCTTCGATCGCGTCAGCCAGCGCATCCGGGCTGTCCTCCTGGGCCCATGATTTCTGGTCGTGACAAATAATCCGATCCATGTAACTCCCGCGAATTCCAACGACCGGTGTGCCGCAGGCCTGGCTTTCCAAGGCCACAAGTCCAAACGTCTCCTGGACGCTTGGATGAACAAAAAGATCAGCGGATCGATAGTAACGAGCGAGGTCGGCGGAGTCTGCGCAGTACGAGATCCACGAGATCTTTCCCATGCGGCGTTGCAATTTTTGGACTTTGCTCCGCTGCGGTCCGTCACCGATCACCAGGAGATGAAACTTATCGTGTCCCCGCTGGCGCAGAATCTCGAAAGCTCGGAACAATGTTTGTGTATTTTTTTCTTTGGCAAGGCGCCCCGTATAGAGAAGTAACGTCTCTCCGCACCCGATACCTAACGACTGGCGAGTTGCGGCTCCGTCATCCGGCACAGGCTTGAAAACGCCAGTGTTTACTCCGAGCCGAACGGGTCGAACATTGCGCACGCCCCAATCTGAAAGTAGGCCAGCCAGCTTTTCGGACGGAACCAGCGTCGCTTGAAAACGATTATAAAGCCTGTGCACATAAGCGCGGGTCAATTTCATCGCTCGTTGGGTGCCGCGTTCGCCCAAGAATTTGGTACTGCCCCGGAGATAGGCTTCGGGGAAATGCGAGTGATAAAAGCCCACCACAGGCACTCTCAGTGCATGACCCGTTGCAATTGCCTTCCATCCGATCTGATACGGATCGCTCGATTCTATGAGATCAGGACGTTCATGCTCCAGGATCTCTTCCATTGCACGGAGATTTAGCAGAGCGCGATAACGCGAGCTTCTCGATACTAACGGCGATCGAATCGAATAAACTCGTGATCGCTCATTCGTTATCACTTCAGTTTTTGGACCGGGGATGATGAGCACATGCGTGTCATCGGGTGAGTAATTACTGATGTACGCGATTTTCTCCTGAACGTATCGTTTTACACCACCGCTTCGCGGAGAGTAAAACTGGGTCAGATCGCAGATTTTCAAGCTCGCACTGTAGCCGTCGCCCTGTGGGCGACGCAATGCACAGATACTTTAGAGACCAATGCGGCACTTCGCGCAGCGAAGCGGCTACAGGAGGAACGATCAAGCATCGGATTCCAGTTCGCTCAGGTATTTTTCCGCGTCTATCGCCGCTGCGCAGCCGGAGCCGGCCGCGGTCACCGCCTGTTTGTAAACGCGATCGGCGACGTCGCCTGCTACGAATACACCAGGGTGCCCGCTCTCGACCAGGTTCTTCGTGATCAAATAACCGTCTGAATCCATGTCGAGCTTGCCTCGATAAGCTTTCGTGTTCGGATCGTGGCCAATTGCCACAAAAACACACGCCACGGCTAATTCCCGCTCTTCATTCGTCTTCACGTTGCGCAGGCGCACGGCCCGCATTTCGCCTTTTTCGTCTGGGATATACTCGGTAACGACGGTGTCCCAGATCGGTTCAATCTTCTTGTTCGCAAATACGCGCCCCTGCATGATTTTGGAAGCCCGCATCTTGTCGCGTCGATGAATCAAATAGACCTTTGAAGCGAAACGCGTAAGGAACAAAGCTTCTTCTGCCGCAGAGTCACCTCCACCAACGACGCAGACCGGAACGTTCTTGTAAAATGCGCCATCGCACGTGGCGCACGAAGTCAACCCGTGCCCGATCAATTTCTGTTCATTTCCGAGCCCTAAATAGCGCGCCGAGGCTCCACTGGCGATGATAACCGCTTCCGTCTCCAACCATTCGTCATCGGCCTTAATCCGAATGTGTCGGTTGCTCGCATCGAAATCGGTGGCCTCCGCGTATGAAAATCTCGCGCCAAATTTCTCAGCCTGCTTGTGCATGTTCAGAACGAGCTGCGGTCCGTCGATTCCCTCCGGGAAGCCAGGATAATTTTCAACGAGCGTGGTGGTGGAGAGCTGTCCACCAGGATGACGACCCTCCAGCACCAATGGACTCAGATTCGCGCGAGCTGCGTAAATTGCCGCCGTTAATCCGGCGCAGCCGCTTCCGATAATGATCAGTCTTTCCATCGATAAATCTAGCACACAGTGCAAGTTGTTGTCGGCTTAACTCGCAGTAATTAAGCCGCTTCGCTCGCCAAATGCCGGAGACACAGCCTGGCTACGCAGTCACTTGGACGCCAATCTGATGCAAACCAGCTGTGCCGGAAAATGGGCCTCTATCTTCTTCCCATTCCTGGACATGGCCTTCGCCGTCGGTAGCGCGAACGACCAGCGTGTAATTACCTACTCCTTCCGGCATCCATTCGGTTTTCCAGAGCGACCATGCCAGATTGCCGCCGGAATAATAGATTTCGGCATCACGCCACGATTTGCCGCCGTCGCTACTAAGCTCCACGCGCGAAATACCGCGGTCGCCACCGTAGGCGATTCCTTTCACTTCAATCGGTCCGTTTAGTTTGCCTAACGAAATCGACGACCAGGCATCCGGCACGTCAATTCTCGATCTTGTCGGCGTGATGAAATCGGGGCCCCACCCTTGAGCCTCGTAAAATCCCTTCGCGTTCGCGTCGGTCACCTCGATTCGAGTGAGCCATTTCACATGTTTTTCGCCGAAGTAACCTGGGACGATGAGACGCAATGGGTAACCGTGGCGGTCGGGCAAGTCTGCGCCGTTCATTTCATAGGCAAGAAGCGTCGTTGGTTGCAGCGCTTTATCGAGCGGAATTGTGTCGGCATAGTTATCGACACCCTGAAAACGCACGCGTGCAGCGCCGGACAGCGGGATCGCCCGGTTCAGAAGATTCTGCAATGGAAAACCTTTCCAGACGGCGTTGCTGATCAGGCCGGCGTCCAGACCATTGCTAATGCACATCAGTGTTGTTTCCTGCTCTTTCGTTTCGAGCCCTAACAGGTCGTCAAACCGCCAGGTGGACGGGTTTTTCACCAGTCCATTTACTTCGAGGTGCCAAAGATCGACATCCACGCTGGGATCAACCACGTTTTTGGTCACGCAGTAGAACAAGTCGTTAGGCGTGATCGCCTTTACAGCGCTGCCTTTATATTGCGTGCCGTCATAACTGAACGTCGCAGCTCGATAAAGCTTGCGGACCAGTGCGATCCCTCCGCCCGTCACTGCTGCCCCGATGACGCCCAGCACAAAAGCACGCCGCCCGATCGCGGGACTGAATTCGTACTCGCGATTCCCGATTCTTCGTTGCGTGACAAATCGAAAACCAGTCACCAGCGTTCGTTCGAACACAAATACGCACAGCGCGAAACCGACCAGCGTGATCAATCGTGCAGCACCGATAGGCAGCCCGATATAACTCGTGCCCAAAACTGGCCAAAGTGCGATTGCGAACACGACGATTGGCAGCAAAACGAATATCGACATGGTCCAGGGCGCTGAAGCTCGTCGGGGATTGCGTCGCGAGAACAATCCCAGGATCGCTCCGGCGATTGCACCAACGATGAGTTGACCAGCCATCGTTGATCCAACTCCGAGCTGCTTGAGGTGATTGTAGCCGCCAACCTTCCCCATAAGGGAAAGAAACGGACCCGGCGGGATGAAAACTGAAAGTCGATCGCCGATGATCACCAGCGGTGTAGCCACGCCCAGTACAGCGAGGAATAACATCACCGTCGTCATCACGACACCGGCAAGCAATCCAACAAGTAGCCCAACGAAAATTGCCTTCGTTCTACTCACTCCGCGCCAGTATGAGATGTCGAGGCGTTTGTGCCAAGCGCCTGATTCTTCACTCGGCGGCCGCCGCTACAACGTCTGGAGGGCTTTTTGCAGTAGACAGAATTTCACGTACGCGTTCCACCACCATCGCGGAAGTAACTTGCTTCATGCAGGCATGGTCAAACGGGCATTGGCTTAAGCGGCGATAATTGCAGGGCGAACAGGGTAAATCCACGCGCACGACCGATTCTGGTCGTTCGTACGGCCCGATGTGAACTGGGTTGGTCGGACCGAACACACTGACCATCGGTTTGCCGAGCGACGCGGCAACGTGCATCGAGCCGGAATCATTGGTTACCGCTACCTCGGCGCGTCGAATAAGCGCAGCCAGATCTGCGGGCGTTGTCTGGCCGGAAAGATCGCATGCC
>JBKPRQ010000166.1:0-11791 GCA_046734635.1 Verrucomicrobiota bacterium | reverse complement strand
TGCTTGCCTCGTTGAAAAATTTCCTCGCGGACGCTTCTGACAGAGAACGAACGCTCAAGCGTGGTGGCGGACAAGACTTTCTGCCTTTGCACGAAGAGCAGATCAAAGAGGCGGAATCGGTTTTCCAGAACCACCGAACCGCAGGCACTGAAGAACTGATTTTCGATCGCAGCTGGGCAGAAGCTTTGGTCACAGCGGGACTGGAACGACTCTCGGCAGATTACAGAAGCGAGGCCAAAGAGAAGCTTTTCAATGAGCTAAGGATTTTTCTTGCCGGGTCCACCGGGCCGCCACCAGCTTACTCCTACCTGGCGGATCGTTTGGGTATGACGGAGTCAACACTTCGTAGTCATGTTACTCGCCTTCGCGCGCGTTATCGGGAAGTGTTGCGTGCTGAAGTGCGTCAAACTGTGGAGACCGAAGCGGAGGTGGACGAAGAGTTACACGAGCTACTCCGTGTATTAACGAGAGGCTAAGGGAGACACGCCATGGGAACAACGGTGGCATCCGTCGCCGCCACCTGCTCGGTATGCGGCGAGCCGTTGAACGCAAAAGGGGATTGCCTTACTTGTCTGCTCCGAACGGGGCTTGATGAGTCGCTGGTTGAGAACGCGTCGCCAGCCTCATTCGTCTTCGGCGATTTCGAGATCGTGCGACACGAAGACGGCTCCTTCTGTGAACTCGGTCGCGGCGCGATGGGGGTGACCTATCTCGCCACGGACAATGTGTTGCGTCGCAAAGTCGCTCTGAAAGTGATCGAAGTGCCGGTGGTACCGAGCCGTCGGGACTCACAAGCTGTGCGGGAACGCTTTTTGCGTGAAGCCCGCGCCGCGGCTGCGTTGCGGCATCCGAATGTCGCTGCCGTCTTCCAGTTCGGCGCTTCGCCTGATGGCAGCCGCTGCTATTACGCAATGGAGTTGGTCGAGGGCGAAACCTTGGACACTCGCGTACGGCGGGAAGGTCCGCTTGATGCAAGACAGGCGCTTGAGGTCGCGAAGCAAATCACGCGCGCTTTGACAGCTGCGGCGACCCACGGTTTGATCCATCGCGACCTGAAGCCCGCCAATATCATGCTGGCGCGAGGCGACGCGGACACGGGGGAACTGCAGGTGAAGGTCATCGACTTCGGACTCGCCAAGGCGATCGCGGATGCCGGAGGAGAAATGGACCAAACGCACGAAGGATTCATCGGCACACCAAATTTCGCAAGCCCTGAGCAATTCGAAAGCGGACCGGTCGATGTGCGTTCCGACATCTATTCGTTAGGCGCCACGCTCTGGTTTGCGCTAACTGGGAAAACGCCATTTGCCGGCCACAACATTGAGGAAATCCGCCGCGCCCAGAAATCGGACGCGCTTCCAATTGAACAACTGAAAGCAGCGCGCGTTCCGTCTCGCCTGAGATTGCTGCTCAAATCGATGCTCGCAATCGAGCCAGCTGCCCGGCCTGACACGCAGGACTTAGCAACATCGCTGCGACGTTGCTACGCATGGCCAAGCCCCGAAAGCATTCGGAGCACCCACGCCGCGCTCACAGGCGCCGTCATCCTGCTTCTCGGCGCGTCTGCATTCTTCGTTTTTCGTTCGCTGCGCACCTATCCGGGAACTGCTGAAACTGTTTCCAGTCCGGCAGCGCCCGAGAAACGCATTGCCGTGCTGCCATTTGAAAACTTGAGTAACGACAGAGAGGACGCCTCCTTTGCCGACGGCCTCCAGGACGATCTCTTGACTAAGCTGGCGAAGATTGCCGATCTCAAGGTGATCAGCCGTACGAGTGTGATGCAATATCGCGGCAAGCGAGACACATACCAAATTGGCGATGCGCTTCGGGTGTCGCACGTGTTGGAAGGCAGCGTACGGAAGACCGGAGCCTGGCTCCATATAAACGCCCAGTTGATCGACGCACGCACCGATACGCACGTCTGGGCGGAGCAATACGATCGCGATTTGAAAGACGTGTTCGCGATCCAAAGCGAAATCGCGCAAAAAGTCGCTGAGCGCCTTCGCGCCAAAATATCAGCTGCGGAGAAAGTGGCCATTGAGCGACCACCAACAGCCGATCTCACGGCCTTCGATTTTTATAACCGTGCCAAAAACTGTCTTCTGGACACTTCTGTGGGTTCTACCGGAACGAGGAAAGCGAATCTGCTAAAAGCGGCTGATCTGTTGAACCAGGCTGTCGCGCACGACCCGACCTTTTTCCAGGCGCACTGCCAACTGGCCTGGACTCACGACTACGTTTACTTCGATGGCTGGGATCGCACGCCTGCGCGCCTGGCGCTGGCTGAGGCGGCTATCCAGGCGGCCTTCCGTCTCCGTCCCGATGCAGGCGAAGCGCATCTGGCGCGTGCCTGGCATCTTTATTGGGGATATCGTGATTATGATGGTGCGTTGGCTGAAGTGGAGAGAGCTCATCCTACTCTGCCAAATGACCCTTGGGCATTCCAGCTGGTCGGTTTCATCGCGAGGCGGCAAGGACGCTGGGAAGAATCGACACAAAACTTGGAGTACGCACTGGACCTCGATCCGCGCAACTTCAACCTCCTAAGACAGATTGCGATCCTTTATGATGATCTTCGGCGCTATGCCGACCAAGAAGCCATCCTCAACCGTGCGTTAGCGCTCAGGCCCGACGACCTCGAGGTGAAAATGGATCGCGCGAACGTGGAAATTGACTGGAAAGCTAACACCGGCCCCGAGCATCAACTGATTGAGGAAATCCGCGCGAAAGATCCAGCCGCACTTCAAAGTGTTGCCGATTACTGGCTGTTGTGTGCATTGGCAGAGCACGACGCTACTGCGGCTGGCGAGGCTTTGGTCGCGCTCGGTGATAACAGTATAGGCACTGAAAAAATAAAATACGGTCCGCGTCTGATGGAAGGTCTTATCGCTCGGATGGCCAAAGACGATACCAAAGCACGTGGCGCCTTTACTGCCGCGCGCGCAGAGCAGGAGAAACTGGTTCGCGGCAACCCCGATGATGCTGGTGCCCTTTGCATACTTGGTTTAATTGACGCCGGACTTGGACGAAAAGATGAAGCGCTGCGCGAAGGTCGGCGGGGCGTTGAGCTTCTTCCTGTGGAAAGAGATGCACGCAGCGGCCCTGCGATGATTGTATGTTTGGCCCGAATCGCTGCTTGGGTTGGCGACAAGGATCTCGCCTGCGAACAGCTTGCCCGCGCTAGCCGGCTTCCAAGCAGCGTTAGCTATGGCGACCTGAAACTGATGCCATGGTGGGACCCCCTGCGTGGCGACCCACGCTTCGAACAAATCGTCGACTCGCTCGCACCGAAGGAAAACCAACCTGTCGCGCGGGTCGCCGCCTCCGGCGGAAACCCGATGACGAATGCATCAGCGGAGAAGAGCATCGTAGTGCTGCCATTTGAAAACGCGAGCAACGACCCGAACGCCGAGTATTTGTCGGAGGGAATTGCTGAGGCGCTGATCAATAGCCTGACCGAGTTGCCGCAACTGAAAGTGATCGCACGCTCGACGGCTTTTCATTACAAGGGTAAGGACGTCGATCCGCGGCGGGTTGGGCGCGAGTTGCAGGTGACGGCTGTGCTGACCGGGAGAGTGCGGCAAATGCGAGACGCTCTGAACGTTCAGGTAGATTTGGTGGATGCCACTACGGGCGCGCAACTGTGGGGTGCAGGCTACGAGCGCAAAATCTCGGACGTGATTGCAGTCAAACAAACAATCGTTCGAGAGGTCACGGAGAAGTTGAAGTTGAAATTATCCGGCGAAGAGCAGCACCGGCTTGTCAAACGCGACAGCAAAAACCCGGAGGCGTACCAGTTTTACCTGCGGGGGCGGTATTTTTGGAACAAGCGCAGCGCGGACGGGATCAAACGAGCGTTCGAGCAATTCCAACAGGCGATCGAGCGCGACCCGAATTTCGCTCTGGGCTACGTGGGGTTGGCGGATTCCTATACTGCACTGACGTTTTACAATTTTGCGGCCCCGCACGAGGCCATGCCGAAGGCAAAGGAATCGGCACTAAAGGCGCTCGCGCTGGATAACACACTTGCTGAAGCGCACGCCTCGCTGGCGCATATCAGCATGAACTACTATTGGGATTGGGCGACGGCGGAGAAAGAGTTTAAGCGTAGCATTGAACTCAAGCCGGATTATGCCACGGCTCATCAGTGGTATGCGATTCATTATCTAACCGCTACGGGTCGATTGGAAGAAGCTGTACAGGAAATGAGAAAAGCGCTGGAGCTCGAGCCGGCATCGCTTGTAATGAACACGTTTATGGGAGCGACACTGTACTATGCAGGTCGCTACGATGAAGCGATCGATCAATGCCGCAGGACCATCGAGATGGATCCGAACTTCGCCGTCGCTCACTGGCATCTGGGCCTCGCTTACGAGCAAAAGCAGGTTTTTGATGCAGCCATCGAAGAGTTTCAAAGGGCGGTCTCTTTGTCAGGAGGCAGTCCGTTAATGAGAGCCGCGCTCGGTCATGCATATGCGATGTCGCAGAGGGTGTATGAGGCAAACAAGATACTCAATGAGTTGGATGAGCTTTCGAAGCATCAATATGTGTCGCCCTACGAAGTAGCGGCGACCCACGTGGCGCTTGGTAACAATGAACGGGCATTTCAATTGCTCGAAAAAGCATACGCGGAGCACTCGTTTCATTTGGTTAACCTGAACGTTTCGCCACTCTTCAAATCAGTCAGGTCGGACCCGAGATTTCAAGACTTGGTGCAGCGCATTGGCTTTTCCCGGTAACCCCACCGAAATGCGCCGAACTGTGAACACCACACCAGAGGTGGATGAGAGCTGCGCGAGTTGTTGCGTGTACTAACGGAGGCTCGGTACCTATCCATGTCAAAGCCGCAGACAAGATTGTCTGCTCTCCGTGTCATCAAAAGCGGTAACCGTGCAGTTCGATTTCTTTGCCGAATGCCTTTTCGACGATTCGCCGTTGCTTATCGTTGAAGACTTCTTGATACGGCCTGCGGTCAGTCCGGTATTCCGATTTTGCCGTAACACCAAGCGTTCCGTTGAAGGGTATATTTAGTTGCGAGAAGACTTCGCCGAGCTCGGCGAGCAGGTTCTCGTAGCGAAGAATACGATCGACAATGACTTTTCTTCCGGAACGATCGGTATATCGAAAATAGTTAACAGGGAACCGACCACGGGCGAGATATTCATCGAACGAGAGCGAACCGTCTTCGCGCGCAGCGTGCATGTGGTAGTGAGATAAAACTTTGTCCCACGGATTTCGTTCCACGCAAAACTTGAAATAGCTGTTCCAAACATGCGCCGGAACGCGCCTTTGTACCTCGGACGCCGGCATGTGACGGTAAAATTTTTCGCGACTGGTGATTGAATGTCGCAACACGGAAAAGATTTTGCCCGGCCTTTCGAGAATTTCGGGAAGCGGGTTGATAAATCCTTCGTAATTTTGCGGCTGATGTCCTTCGACGAGGGGTTCGATCGACGTCACGACGTCGGCGGCGCCACAGTGTTTTGAAAGAAAGACCTCGATACTCGTGCCGGCGGTCTTTGCCGTTTTGATAAAGATGAATTTGTGTTTGTGGGACAGGATCATGGAACGGCACTGCTTCCCGCGAGCAACAGGTCGCACGACTGATAAGTAACCGCCAGTATTCGCCTATTTTGGCAAGCATCGTACAATAGCTTCACGATCGCGCGCTGATGATTTCGTTTCAGAAACGTTTTCTATTTGTTCACATCCCAAAGACGGCTGGTAATTCGATTCAGAGCGTTTTGCGCGATTACTCCGAGGACGAGGTTGTGGCTTTGCGCGAAGAACAGGATGGGGTCGAGCGCTTTGGGCTGCGCAATCCGAAGTACAAGCTTAAGAAACATTCAACATTGGCGGAGTACAGGGCCGCTCTTGGCGAAGCGGAGTTCGCGAGCCTCTACAAGTTTACCTGTGTACGAAATCCGTGGGACCGGATGATTTCGTTATATTTTACACCGACGCAAAGCCCGGCCGCGTGGGATCGTAAAAAATTCCAAAAGGTTATTGAGAAGGCGCTGCCAGTTTCAGACTACCTCGCTTTGAATGAACGCGAACGCAGCAATGATTCGTTCCAAAACGTTAATTACGTCATGCGCTTTGAGAATCTCGCTGAAGATTTCAACACCGTCTGCGCAGCATTAAACATCTCGCCGGGTACGCTACCGCAATATAACCGCTCCAGCCGCGAACATTATTCGAAATATTACGACAACAAGCTTCGCGAATTGGTGCAGAGACGGTTTGCGACTGAAATCGAGCGTTGTGGCTACACGTTCGAACAGCGATAGGAGCTACAACTTTCCGAGCGTGACGTATTCCCCGTCGGGATGGCGAAACCATTC
The DNA here is from genome assembly GCA_046734635.1 of Verrucomicrobiota bacterium. Classification (GTDB taxonomy): domain Bacteria; phylum Verrucomicrobiota; class Verrucomicrobiia; order Chthoniobacterales; family UBA10450; genus Udaeobacter. Next base: position 5,447 of record JBKPRQ010000166.1, on the reverse strand, counting down.
AGGCAATCCGATCCCCGCCGCGATCATGCTCTCGTAACAATTTTGCGTGATCACACCACGCCGGGTGCTTTCTCCAAAAACAGCGAAATTTTCCTTCGTCACAAATAACCGGTGCTCTGGCAGCTTGGGGACGTCGTTCTTGAACTCGTCCATCGCCTTCGCGCTGGAAATGTCATCCGGCAGGTGAGTAAACAGATGCCGCAGAACTTTGGCGCGCAAGATTTGGTGAATCCAAATTTGGAACCACGCTTTTCGCTCCAGATAAATGTCGCCAAATGGATTCTTAATTTTTCGCGGGTAGAGAGTCAGCCGGGGGTTATTCAATGTTGCCCGGCATCTGCAAAATAAGAGGCCATCAACTTCCGGCGAACGCATGGCATGAGAGATCAGGCTCGCGATTTTATCGGTGACGAGCTGGATCGGGTACTTGTCATCCACACACCAGTAAATCCATTCTTCGTCATCGATCTCCGTTAGCAAATGCAAAACTGTCCCCTTAATGTCCGACGGTGCCGTGAGATATTTAATGCCGTCGGTATCCGCTCCGCCTAACGCCTGATAGGGAACGTGAAAGACGAACGGATGATCCGGCCATAACCGGTCATACTGAAAAATCATGTGCTCCGTGATCGCTCGATAGCGATCACATGTGAGCACGATTGCTTTCATTTTATCCGGCGAACTCATAGCCAAACCGCTCAATATCGACTTTGAATTTGTTCGCGATGATTTCCCTGGTTCGCGGCGTGTAATACTCAGTGTAGTGCCGGGCGCGTGGGTTGGCTCGTTGATGGGGCAAGCTCTCGTTTACGCCGAGCTTCTTCGCGACAAAAGCCCAGTCCTCATCGAGCCGTTCGAATTTCCCGATGAAATCAGCAAGCATGTTTCCATCGGGATCGACGAACCAATCCAATTGGTATCGGTGCGGCGATGAGTGGACGCAGGTGGCGCTGCTGTATTGAATCCAATCGACAAATTCGTCGAACGTCATTTTGTCTCTGAGTTGCAATGCTTCAGCGCGCTCGTACAGCGAGACGACGCGGTCCCACGGATTGCGTACAAATCCGAATTTGAAGTAGCCCTCGAATTGTTTGCGTCCGATTTCTCTCCGGCGCTCTTCGGACAGCAACAAATACAAAGACGCCAGAACGCGGTTCTTCCGTCCACCGTAGCGCGTCCAATACGTTTCCATCTGATTTTTGATCTGCCACAGATTCAAATGTGGTTTCCACGCCTTACCGAGAATCGCTCTGATACTGGTCGAGCCCGTCTTGGGGACCTCCACGAAAATGCATTTATGTTGGTGAGAGATCACTATCCTGCCGGAATGAAGTATTGGGAGTGACTAAATGATGGGTCGGCCGGGACTCGAACCCGGAACCAACGCCTTAAAAGGGCGCTGCTCTACCGATTGAGCTACCGACCCGCGCCGGAAACGTTTTCTAATCCAGATCGAGCGGTGTCGCAAGATTGTAGGGCTTGGCCTACAATTTCAACATTGCGACCAGATCGCGCAGTGAATTCTTAGGTCGCTCCAATCTAAAGATCGACAAGCCAGCGCCAGTCGCGGCTTTCCAATCCCTTTCTGGATCGTCACCGACGTGAAGAACCTCGTTTGGCTTGAGATCAGTTAACTTTAACGCGCGACGAAAAATTTCAGGATCAGGTTTGTCCGCTCCGATCTCGCTTGAAATGAAAATGTGCTCAAAGAACTTTGAGATGCCCAGGTGCTGGACAATGAAGCGCAATCTCCCGTCGAAATTTGAGACTACGGCGAGTTGAAAATGCGGCTGCAATTGCTCCAGGACCCCGGGAACTTCCGGATAAAGTTCCCAGACACCGGGTTCCGCAAAGTGTTCGTATGCGATCTCGAAAAAATTATCGCGATCAAATTCGCTTAATTCCGGTGCGACCTGCGCGAGCACGAGATTGACGAGCTCTCGCCACCAACCCTTGTCATCGTTCTCGCGCGGACCATCGATCGCACCGCGTGGCGGCATTTTCTTCCAAGCCGAATAAAACGCATCATCGAGCTGGTGTGGATCCAGCGTAAGGCCCACCTCGTTGCCGACCAGCGCGTAGTGGCGGCCAACAGTCCGGGTCAAATAGAAAAGCGTTCCCAGCGCGTCGAAAAAGATCGCCTTGATCATGCTACCCAAACGTTCAACGCCCAAACCACGTTCGCAACGCACGAAGCTTAACCGTGCGGAGCATGCCCGTCCGGCCGATGTGTGCCATAATTTAGCGATGCTGCCGATTGAACATAACGATCTGATCAACGCGAAAATTCTGGCGATTTCAGAGGATAAAATCGAAGGATTCGTGCGCGAACCGTTTCAGGAAATTGCCAACCGTTCAGGTGTCAGTGTGGATGTTGTCATGGCGCGGATCGCCGCAATGTTACGTGCCGGAACGATACGACGCGTCCGGCAAACGTTGCTTGCGACAAACCTGGCCAAGGGCGCCCTAGTGGCGTGGAAAGTTCCCGAGGACAAAATCGATGCCGCCTTCGACTGGATGTTTCGACAGGATCCTTTTTCGGGACATGTCGTGTTGCGTTCCACCGACACTGTGACCGCCGGATCCGACTATAAACTTTGGACTACCGTGAAGGTCCCCCAGGGATTTTCGTTGGAAGCGCATTGCGAGTTACTGGCGAAAAAAGTGGGGGCTGAACGTTTTCGCATCATGCCGGCAAAAGGAATTTTCACCCTTGGGGTAGGACATGTTCGACGGAAAACGATTGAGCCCGGCACCAAGGCAGATCAGGCGGCAGAAATCATTCCGGTGCAGATCGTCGATTTGAGTGAGCGTGAATGGAATGTTCTCCTCGCACTGAAACGCGAATTTAGTCCGGAAGAGATTACGCCGTCGCCATGGGTTGCGCGTGCCAATGAAGCCGATGTGCAGGTGGAAGAATTTTTTCATGTCGCGGAAGAATTGAATGCGCGAAAAATCATCGGACGCTTTTCAACTTTTCTGGAACATGTCAAGCCGTCAGCAGGCGGTGTGCGGGTCACCCGATTCAACGCACTATTTCATTGGGCGGTGCCGCTCGGTCGTGAAATTGAAGCGGGTGGCGAAGTCGGCCGGCACCACATTCTGACGCATTGCTACTGGCGCGAAGCCGGCCCGGAATTCAAGAACGTCAACATCATGGCGGTTGCGCACGGCACTGATAAACAACTGCTGCTCGATCATAAAGCAGCCATCGATCAGCATCTTCGCGCCAGCGGTATCCCGGTTTCGTACACCAACGTTTTCTGGGGCGGGCGCAGCGAGATCAAGCCATCGGAAATTTCGCCGCATATCTATCGCGATTGGCTGGCGCGGCACGCCGAGAGCGAGTGAGCCGAGGTCAGCGCCCTCGGTTACAGTCCCGGGATGGCAAACTTTTCGCGATAGGTCCGATCCAATTCTCGCAACAGAGCGATGGCAAAACTTTGGCGATCGACTTGTCTGCCAAGCGCCATCGCCAGGGAAATTGCCTTGTCTTGCAGTTCTTCCGGAAAATCCGATTGATTCACGTTCACTCCGATACCGACGATAGCGAGGTGCGCCGCTTTCTCCTGTGCCCGCATCTCTACCAGGACACCGGCGACTTTGCGTCCATCGATTTGCACATCGTTTGGAAGTTTAATCGTGGGCATCAGAGAAAATTCGTTTTGGATTGCACCGGAAATAGCTTCTGCCGCCCAGGCAGTGAGTCTCGGTGAACTCGAAAGGTCGATCTCAGGTCGCAAAAGAATCGAAAACCAAAGTCCTTTGCCTGCTGCCGATTCCCATCGATTACCGCGCTGACCGCGCCCGGCGGTTTGATGTTCTGCGAAGACAACCAAGCCCGCTCTCAGATTTGCCTTCGCAGCCTTTAAAATTGCATCGTTTGTCGAGTCTGTTTGCTCGAGGACAATGATCTCCCGGGCGATTGCGGAACTGCCGATACCCGCCTGCAATTCCTCAGCGACCAGCTGGTGTGGCATTTCAAGTCTCAACCGGGCACCTGCGTCATTTCCAGGCCAATATCGATTGCCCGGGCGGCGTTCGTTAGGCCACCGATGGAAATGTAATCGACTCCCGTCGCGGCGATGCGCTTCACATTTTTCAGCGTTACGCCACCGCTTGCTTCAAACTGGATATTGCCCTTCCTCAGAGCGATAGCCTCTCGCATCTGGGCGGGCGGCATGTTGTCGAGAAGAATGACGTCTATGCCGTCCACTTCGGCAAAAGCGCGGGCTTGCTCAAGATCATCAGCTTCAACTTCGATACGAATGTTCGGTCGTTCTTTGCGGAGCTGATGAATTCGATCGGCGAAGCTGGAAAGCCCTCCGAAGGTGGCCAGATGATTGTCTTTTACGAGCACCATGTCGTACAAGCCAAAGCGATGATTCATGCCACCGCCAGCGACGACCGCAGCCTTTTCCAACGCCCGCAGGCCTGGCGAGGTTTTGCGTGTATCCAGAATCTTGGCTGGATGGTTTCCAATGGCATCGACAAATTGGCGCGTAAAGGTCGCGATGCCGCAGAGACGTTGCAAAAAGTTCAAGGCGACGCGTTCGGCCTTCAGAATCGAACGCGCTAGACCGCGCACTTCCATAATGACGTCGCCGGCGACCACTTCGTCGCCATCGGGGCGAATAATCTGGATGTCTATGGAAAGATCGACCTGCCGAAAAACCTCTGCTACCGCTCCTGTCCCAGCAACGATGGCATTTTCACGTGCGGTAATGCGGCCCGTTGCATGAAGCGTTTCTGGCACGAAAAAGTCGGTCGTGATATCGCCCTGGCCGATGTCTTCTTTAAGAGCCGCGGCGATTGGATCGTAATGGTCTGGCTTCATCGAAATCTGCTGAACTTGCTTAATGAAATTGCGTGTTGGGATTCAAAAAAGTTTCCCGACAAGCGAACGAACGATAAACGCGAAAGTCAAAAACGTCTATCAACCGGGGCCCGTCCGGAAGCGTATGATAGAGACGAATCTGCAAATCCCGATACGACCGGAAAGCCCCCAGCAGGGCGTCTCAAATAGACAAAAAAAGATTCGGGCAGCGCACGCTAAGGAGAAACAACGAATATAAGAAAAACGTGCAACCGCCCGAATCGCCTTAACCTGTTGAGTTTGACAGTACGAAGCGCTGCGCGTTCAAGTTTTTTACGAAAAATCCGTGTCTGACCGTTAGCTAATGAGCGTCAGGCAATTACGAAAGGCACGTATTTCGGCCCGACTACAAAAGACTCCTTTGGGCATCGCCTTTGACTCGCTCTGCCTCGTCGCGAACTTCCTGAAGCAACGATTTGAATTCACATTCCTCCATTGCACGGACCAGGTTGGGATAATCGGGTTCAATCCGAAGCTGGTCGATTGGCACCGGCAATTCCAAATGGCAGTCCAAATCGACCATTTGTCGGTTGTCCAAAATTTGGCTGCGAGAATTAGCGAGCTTCTCGCG
>JBKPRQ010000165.1:0-11722 GCA_046734635.1 Verrucomicrobiota bacterium | reverse complement strand
CGGCGGTCACGATCTTCGGTTTACTCGGTCTGGCGTTTGGCGTGTGGGGCGGACAATTCCTCGCGCATTTTCCCGCGATTGAAAGTTGGTTTCGTCATGACCAGAAATGGCTGGCGTGGGCAATCATGATTTATGGACTCGCAGCCTCGATCCTGCCGGTGTGGATGCTGCTGACGCCGCGCGATTATCTCAGCACATTTCTAAAGCTAGGCACCGTCGCCATGCTTGCGGCTGCTGTGATGCTGATCAATCCGACATTGCAAATGCCGGCGATTACCAAATTCATCGACGGCAGCGGACTTGTCTTTGCGGGACCAGTGTTTCCGTTTGTATGTATCACCATTGCCTGCGGCGCAGTGTCCGGTTTTCATTCCCTGATTGCTTCCGGCACAACACCGAAAATGATCACGCGCGAATCGAGCATCCGCGCTATCGGCTACGGCGCGATGGTGACTGAAATGATGGTCGCCCTAATGGCGATGATCGCAGCGTGCGTGCTTCAACCGGGAGAGTATTTCGCTATTAACACAAAGGGCGCGCCGACCGAAGTCGTCGCAAGAGTTTCCGCGGCGGGCTTCCCGGTAACGGAGGCAGAAATGCAGAAGCTGGCGACGAACCTGGGAGAATCGACGATGTTCAATCGCGCCGGCGGAGCGCCGACCTTTGCAGTCGGCATGGCGCACATGTTTGCGCGGGTCACAACGAAGCCGACGGCGTTGGCGCTCTGGTATCACTTCGCGATCATGTTCGAAGCCTTGTTTATTCTAACCACGATCGACGCAGGAACACGCGTGGGACGATTTTTGCTTCAGGATTTTCTGGGTAATCTCTGGCGGCCTCTCGGAAATACGCGTTCGTGGACTGCGAATTTATTCTCCAGTGTTCTACTCGTTGCAGCGTGGGGATGGTTTTTGTATGAGGGCGTGATCGATCCTCTTGGCGGCATCAACTCGCTTTGGCCGCTGTTCGGTCTTGCCAATCAATTGCTGTCGGTGATCGCACTCTGCCTGGGCACAACGCTTTTGATCAAAATGCGAAAGACCAAATATCTCTTCGTAACCCTGATCCCACTTTGCTTCATGTGCGCGGTCACATTTTCTGCCGGCTACCTGAAAGTTTTCTCACCTGATCCGAGGCTGGGGTTTTTGAGCGGCGCTCAATCGCTCCTAAGTCAGGTGACAACGATTACGGATCCAGCCAAAGGAGCTAATTTGGTGAGGCAGACTAGCATCTGGCGATTTGACGCGTTTGTGGCCGTTTTCTTTCTTGTCCTGGTGCTCCTGATCGTTCTGGGCTCAGCCAGACAATGGTGGCAATTACTGCGCGGGACGCGTCGCGTCGTTTTGCACGAAAGCAAATTTGTGCCGCTTAGCGCCGTCTCGTGATTCTATTCGTATAAATCTTGTCGCCGGTGTGCGAGAGATTTTACACGGTCCCGAATCGAGAGAACGATTTCCTGAGACACATCGGCTTCGATTAGTTCTTCACGATCGGCGGATGCGGACGCAATCGCGACTCCGCGAGGATCGATAATCGCCGAGCTCCCACAAAACCATAAACCTTCATCTTTGCCGACGCGATTCGACGCAATCACATAACTCTGATTTTCGATTGCTCGCGCCAGGACAAGCGTTCGGAAATGTTCAATGCGCGGGAACGGCCATGCAGAAGAAACGATAAGAGCGCCAACGTTCTCCTCCACGACTAGCTTTCTATACAGCTCGGGAAACCGGAGATCGTAGCAAATACTGAAACCGAAGCGCAGATCCCCGAGGGCAAAACTCCCGAACGTGTCGCCCGAAGCAAAACACTTCTGTTCTTCAACGGGAGCCACCGCATATAGGTGGGTCTTTCGATATTTCGCAGCGATTTGACCCTGGCGATCGACAAAGACCAGCGAATTGTAAACAGACGCGCCATCCTTCTCGGATACACCGCACACAATGGCAATGGAAAGCTTCGCGGCGATTTCCTGAAGCCCGGGAACAAAACCGTTAGTCCACGAACCGGCGTGAGCTTGAATCACGGACATGGAGTAACCCGTGTCGGTCATCTCCGGAAAAACGATCAGTTCCACGCCGCGGTCCCGGGCTCCGCGAGAAAAATCCCGAACCTTGAGCAGATTTGCTTCGGGATCACCGAGGGAACAAGAAATCTGAGCAGCTGCAACCTTCATGTGAATTCGCCCACTAAACGCCCGAAAGAACGCGAAAACTAATATGCGACACCTCTGTTATTTTGGTGCATTTCGCGTGTCTCGTGAGCGAAGCAAATTAGAACAAACGAAGGACAATTACAGTCGCACCTGCTGCGCGTCTTTGGCCGGGATCCAACCGCGCAAGTTATTTGGTAGCGCCGCGTAGATCCAATCCCCACGGGTGCTCAAGATTTTAACCTCACTGCCAGGTGGCAATGCCAGGATGCTGTTTGCAGTGTCCGCCGTCGCAAGACGCGCTTGGACGTCCTTGCCGGTTACGATGGCCAGCGTGTTCCCGTTAGTCCCGCGTTCGAGAGTATACGCAGCATAGATCGAGACGGCGCTGATCAACAGGCAAAAAATCAACGTGACGATCAATGTAGCCGACCTGCGGCGCGCAAATAGCAGGATGACAACCGCAAACGCGGCGAGCCAAACGGCGACCGCCGCTGCAATGCTAAATTGGTTGACGCTCGCGAACTGCAAGTAGCGTTCCGGCCGGCTTTGCTGTAGCTCAAGCGAACGCGCTTCATCACGCGCGATCTGCAAATTAGCCGTGGCTTCCGGATGATGTCGCTCCAGAGCGACCGCTCGTTCGTAATTGAGAATCGCGTGGCCAAAGTCGCCCGTCCTGAAATAGGCATTGCCGAGATCGTAAAACAGCGTCGCGCTCCATTGTCCTGCTCGGACGAGGGTCTCGTAACCGGAGATCGCTTCCCTGAAATGGCCTTCTGCGTAATCCTGGTTCGCTTTCGTGAAGTCTGTGTCCGGTTGCGCAAACACGGATCCGGCGGCGAATGACCAGAAAATGGCGCTCAGAAGAATCACACTGTAGCCGCTTCGCTGTGCGAAGCGCGGCGCCAAGTCTGTATGGCGCGCGTTGGTCACGCCTCCCACAGAGAGGCGGCTACACGCTTTGCGTTCGGAGCGCGACGCGAGTCGTCGACGAATTTTCGACGTGACCTTCTTCATCTCAAATTCTCAATTAGTTCCAGCACTTCGCGCCGGCTTTCAGAAGAGATTCTTCCAGGACCGTTATGCGCTCCGCTGTATTGCCATTCGTCGCTTTGCTCGAACAACCGGCGGAGCCGGTCCCGTGAATCGCTGTTAAGCTTGAAAGTCTCTGCCGCAGTCTCGACATCGACCATGTTTGGATCGATGTGGCGATTGCCCGAAGCCAGAGCGGCTTTTACACGAATAATTCTGGATGCCTCGGCATAATATTCCCGCGGCGATACGTCGTTACGATGCAACTTGTGCATCAGATCGGTCGCTTCATGTTGCAGGGCAGCGATGCGTTGCGCCTCGCGATTATCAATTCTTGCCCGGCGAATTTTCCAACCTGCAAATCCAATCAAACCCAGCAATGGAATGAGCTGCGCAGCCCAGAAAACCTTTCGTGTGTAAATCGGAACAAATGAGTCTGTTTTCTTCGGCGGGTCCGTCAGTTGATACAAAATATCCTGTGGTTTAGTTGTCGCAGGAACTGCCGGTCGCGGGGCTGCTGTAGCCGGGGGAGTTGCCCCCGGCTGACCCGCCCCTGCGTTTTGGGCAACGGCCGCGCCTCCCTGCACATCGATCGAAATCGGCTCGCTGTGAAGGGTCACATATTGTCCCTTCACCGGGTCGAAGTAAGAGAACGCAAGCAAAGGTAGCCCTTGCTTTTTCTCGTTGGGCGAAAGCACTGTCTCGAACGTCTTCGTGCCGCTGATGCCGACTTCATCGTCCTGCTTGAACTTGGATGACGGCGGATATTTGTGCCACCCACGCTCGTCTTCAACGACTGGCGCATTGACACGGTCAAAATTGCCGCGCCCAGAGATTGTAGTCGTAACAGTGATGGGATCGCCTACCTGCACGGTCTTGGGTTTTGCCTCGGTTGCCATTGTGAAATTTCCAATCGCGCCCGAAAAACTGGGCGGTGCATTTGGCGGCAACGGCTTTACCTCAAGAGCTACAGATTCACTTTTGATCTCCACCTCGCGGCGTTCGCCAAGTTGACTGAACGGATTCGAGAAGAACGGGTCGGAAAATGGATCATCTTGATCAAGAAGGTCGAACGGCGACCGAGGGCGCGCGCGCGGCGCGCTGGGCCTGCGAGGAACGACAACCTGCGCCTTCGCTTTTACCGGCCCGATCTCAAATTTCCCCGCCCGCGCAGCGGCGATTGCGGTCTTGTACGTCACGACCTCATAGAGTCTGCCGCCGATCGTTTCAGTATTTTCGCCGGCTTGTTGCAACTTTTGCGCGGTAAATCCCTGTCCCGTGATCTCCGGCGGCTCGATAAGGCGTGGGCGAACGCGGGGATCAAAGCCCATTCGAATCTGAACGGGAACAGTCTCACCGACGTACGCGGTCTTGCTGGGTACGATCAATTCGGCGAAAACCATGTTATTTGCGCTGGTGGCCTGCGTATCGCGAGCAGATCGACCAGCAGATGAAGGGCCAGACGAACGGCCCGACGAATCCGCGACGTTTAATGTCAACGCCGGTGTGCGCAGCGTATTGTTTCCGACGCGAATGGTTTGAGGCGGGATGGTGAATGTTCCCGCCTTGAGTGGCATGACCGTGTAATCGTAGATCGTGCTTGAGGTCAGTTTTAAGTTGTTCATCTCGATGCGCTGAGAGCTTCCGGTTCGATGAATCTCCAGCCCGTCTACGAAGATTTCCTCTGGCGCTTCCGCACCGCGCGCTCCATTGATTCGGATTTCCAACTGCACCGTTTCACCCAGCGCTGCTTCAGAACTATTCAAAACCGCCGTCACGCTCGGTGAATCGGCATGCGCGAACTGCGCCGTTGCGATAACAGCGAAGACAGCAAGTAACCACCGACAGTGCATGCGCATTTCTATCAACTATCAACTCTCAACCATCAACTCTCCAGGTCCCTTACCAGTCCTTATAGACACGGCGCGTTGCCCTGCGTTCATCAAGTTGGACCCGCGCCTCCTCATCTTTCATGGATTCCAGAAGCGCCTCGGCCTGCCGTTCGCTCATCTGCCCTTCCTTTTCTGGTTCGGCTTCGGCCACCTGCGCGTTCTTGTCAGGCGGCTTCTGTGATTTGTCTTCGCCGCCCGCTCCTTTCACGTCGCCGGCAAATTTTTTGGAGTCCCCCGGAGTCGGTGATGGCGTTCCATTTTCCCCTTCACCCTCTCCCGGTGATGGGGAAGGCGTTTCATTTTGTCCTTCACCTGGGCTCGGCGATTCTTCACCTTCCCGTTCCCCTGGCGATGGCGAAGGCTGTTGGCCTTGTTGTTTGTCGGCTCCTGGCGACGGGGAAGGGGTCTCACCAGGCTGCTGCTGCGGTTTTTTTTGCGGCTCGTTTTTCGCCTGGGATTGGTCGTTTTTTTCCTGTTGATCCTTTTGGTCCTTGCCTTGTGATTGCTGATTTTGTGATTGCTGCTGGTCTTTCTGCTGCTGCTCGCTCTGGCCTTGCTGTTGCTGCTGGTTCTGGTCTTGCTTTTGCTGTTGGTCCTGTTGTTGCTGCTGTTGGTTCTGATCTTGCTTTTGATCCTGCTGGTTCTGCTTGTTTTGTTTGTCCTGTTTATCTTTTTGCTGCGGTGACGGGGAAGGGGAGGGCTGCTGTTGCTCCTGTTTTTTATTTTTCAGCTCTTCGATCTTCTTCTTTACGTAGTCGTAGTTGTCCTTTGCCTCTTTGTTCTGCGGATCGAGCTTGAGCGTTTGCTCGTAGTGATCGAGGGCATTCGTCCAGTCACTGAGCTTTTTGTCGTCGCTCTTTTGCGTCTCGCCCCGCTGATAAAGCGTGTTTCCAAGGTTATAATGCCCTTTGCTTTGCAGGCCGAGATCCTGCGAGAGCAGCGCCTGACTGAATGATTCCATCGCCTTGCTGTAATCTTTCAGTTTGTAAGCAGCTGCGCCTGAGTCGAACTGGAGCTTGTCCTCAGCTCGCGATTGCGGATGTGTCTTTAGGGTCTGCTGAAACTGACCGTAGGCATCCTCGAATTTTCCGCTCCGATACGCATCGAGACCTGGCGCCGTAGCAAAGGCAGACGACGAAAGGAACAGCAGGAGCAGTGCAGCTGCAGCGGTCGTACGAGCAGGCGCTGCGGCCAGGCCACGCGCAGGCGCCGCAGCGTAGGCTTTCTGACGCGCTCGTTTTCGTTCGGGAATCAGGATCGACAACGCGAGAGCGATTAACGCTGCGGCCAGCGGCCATTCGTAACGCTCAATCGGGCGACGCGACAAACGCACATCCATTTCAGCGGCCTGCATCTTCGCCAGACCTTCATTTTGAATTTGCTGCATCGAGCGGGGTCCATTTTCCAAGTGAAGATAAAAACCCCCTGTACCCTGAGCGATTTCGCGCAAACGTTTGTCATCTAGCTTCGACTTGACGACCTGGCCGGAAGAATCTTTGACGAAACTGGTTTGACCATCGTCGCCGGTCACAGGTATGAGGGAACCCTGCGGCGTCCCAACGCCCACCGTAAAAATTCGCACCCCGGCATCAGCCGCTTCCTTTGCCGTCTTCAAGGCGTCACCGCTCAATTCTTCGCCATCTGTGAAGATGACCAGGGCGCGATTTCCCATGGCGCTCTTGCCGAAGCTCTGGGTGGCTAAAGTAATTGCGCTCGAAATATTGGTACCGCCCTCGGGAATCGTCTTGGTATCCAGATCGTTCAGAGCCTCAACCACAGCATCGTAATCAATCGTAAGAGGCGCCTGCAGAAACGCGCGACCTGCAAATGCAATCAGACCAACCCGATCGCCCTGTAACTGAGTGATTAAATCCTGGATCGCGAGTTTGACCCGATCGAGGCGATTCGGTTGGACGTCATTGGAAAGCATGCTGCGCGACGTATCCACGGCGATCAGCAAATCGAGGCCCTTGCGTTTTACATCCTCGAACGTGTAGCCCCAGCGCGGCTGCGCCAGACTGATAATGGCCAAAGCAAGTCCCAGCAGCTGCAACGCAAATCTGAATATCCGGCGAGGACGATTTACCGTTCCAGCGAGCTGCGGCAGCAACCGCGCCGAAACGAATTCCTGCAATCGCTTGAGTCCGCGTTGTTCCGAGCGAATGAACAACGCAACTAGAAGCGGGATCAGAAGCAATCCCCAAAGCCAATGTGGTGCGCCGAAACTCATAGCGAAAACGATGCTTGATGCTGGATACTTGATGCTAGATGGGCGCATCCAGAATCTACCATCCAGTATCTAGTATCGCGTTGCGGCGGAACTAAACGTGACTTTTCGAAATTCATGGCAGTTTTTTCCAGATGGTTTGCGACAACAAAAGCTGTGCCAGCAAAAGCCCACAGCCGCTCATCAGACACAACGGAAACAAGTCGCGGTATTGCTGATATTTCTTCACGCTAACCGTCGATTTCTCCAGTTTGTCTATGTCGTTATAAATTTGCTCGAGCGATTGCGTATCGGTCGCGCGAAAGAATTTGCCGTCCGCGATCTTGGTGACCTCCTTCAAACCCGCCTCGTTGAAGTGCACAGGTTGATTTTCGTAAAGAATATTGCCCAATGCATCTGTGAGCGGTCCTCTGGGAGTGAATATTGGGGTTGGAGCGATTCCGTTGATCCCTGCGCCGATCGCATAGAAGTGAATCCTTAACGCCTTAACCGCCTCCGCCGCTGTGTTTGGTGGAATCTTGCCCGAATTATTTTCCCCGTCGGTTAACAAAACCAAGACATGGCTTTTTGAACGTTTGTCATTTAATCGGTTAGCCGCGGCTGCCATGGCCGATCCAATGGCCGTGCCATCTTCGACGAGCCCGATCCGCACGCGATCCAGGTTTTGCAAAAGCCAATCGTGGTCCAGTGTCATAGGGCTAACGACATACGGACGGCCTGCGAATGCGATGATCCCGATTCGATCGTTTGGCCGGCCTTCGATAAATTTGCGTGTGACTTCGCGGATCGCATCGACACGGGTCGCTTCTTGTCCGCCGATTGTAAAATCCTTGGTCAGCATCGATCCGGAAACATCCAGTGCGAGAATAATGTCGATTCCGCTGGCCTCGATTTGGGTAAGGCTCTTGCCGAGCTGCGGACGCGCGAGCGCAATCACAAAGACCGCAATCGCAGCCAGCAACAGTGACCGCAGAATTTTGCCTGCACGCGCAGCGCTCTGTTTTCCAATCGCTCGGAGACTCGCTGTGGATGAAAAAGTAAGCGCAGCGGCTGGCCCTCGTTTTCCACGCAAATAGGCGAGTAACGGGACTGCCAGGAGCAACAGCAACAGCCACGGATGCGCAAAGGTCAACGCACTGCCTCTGAACCAATCAAACATGGCTGACCTCCTTTCACAAAACGGATCGCTTCTTCCAGTAACAATTCGCTGTCCGACGTTGTTGCCTCGTACCGTGCGAACTTGATCAGATCGCAGCGATTCAAGAAATCTTCCAGCAGCGACATTTCGTCTTCGGAAAATGGAGATGAACCTCTGAGCCCATTCAAAAACTCGACAGAGGTTTGCCGCGTGACCGGCAACCCGAACTGTTCCGTCACGTAGCTCCTGAGAATGTCGGACACACGAATGCTGAAACGATATGGATTAATCGCCGTGATCTGCGTCCGTATTTGCTCGAGCAATGCAAGCGCTCGATCGCGCGATGATTGAGGCGGCGCCGGGCGCCGAAAAGACTTCGCAACAAACCAGACGATGAGACCGATCACGGTGAGCAAAACGAACACTCCGAGAAAAATCAGCCACGGCGAGAGCAGCGAATAGTCGATCGGCGGTGCAATATCGTGGAACTCCTCAGCGGCAAAGATCGAGATCGGCAAAAGCGCCGTCATTTCGCGCGAAGTCGAGGAATCCCGTAAAGTTACCCACCGGCTGGTTCGCGGGATCCTTGGACTTCGCTGCGCTCCGCTCAGGATGACCATGCCTTCAACTCTTTATCGAACGCCAATGCGGCGCTCGCGTTGTTTGAAAAAAGACCGCAGCTGCGGCAGATAATCTTTGCCGGTTTGCAGAGCGATTGCATCGATATTGTTCCGGCGTAGCACGCGCGCAAGCTCGTGCTCCCGCTCATCCACAAGCCCGCTAAAACGCGCTCGCGTTGTGCGATCGGCCGTGTTGATCTCAATTTGATCGCCGGTCTCGGCGTCTTCCAGGGTAATGATTCCAATATTTGGCAAGGCTCTCTCTCGTTCGTCGTGAATATGAATGGCCACGAAGTCGTGGCGGCGTCCACTCACTGCCAGCGCGCGCGAAAAATCCGGCGCCTGGAAATCCGAAATGAAGAACACCACGGCGCGTCGCGTGACAATTTTGTTCAAATAATCGAGGGCAAGGGCCGGTTCCGTGCCGCGTCCTTTTGGTTCGAAAAACAGAATCTCTCGAATAAGTCGCAGCGTGTGGGAGCGGCCTTTCTTTGGGGGAATAAAAAGTTCGACGCGATCAGTGAAGAGAATAAGCCCGACCTTGTCGTTATTCCTGATAGCGCTGAAAGCGAGCAAGCACGCGACTTCCGCGGCCAATTCGCGTTTCGATTGCGTTGTGCTCCCAAAATTTCCCGACGCGCTCACATCTACAACCAGCATCACGGTTAACTCGCGTTCTTCCGTAAATTTTTTCACGAACGCGCTGCCCATCCTTGCGGTGACATTCCAGTCAATCGCGCGAATCTCATCGCCCGGTTGATATTCCCGGACGTCTTCAAAATTCATCCCACGACCTTTGAAGACACTGTGGTAATCGCCGGCAAAGGCGGTCTCGACGAGGCCTCTTGTCTTTATCTCAAGGGTTCGGATCTTTTTTAGAATCTCGGCCGGTTCCATCAGTGAATGGTGATCAGGTTTCAAAGACGCGCAACGCCGCCTCGCCCGCCGCTTGATACACCTTCAAGTCACGAAAGGATTTGGCGGCTGCCATACTATTCACCAGTCAGCGATCACTATTCACCAGGGACTCAGGGAACGGGCAACCCCGCGAAGATCCGCTCGATAATCGTCTCGCTGGTGACTGCTTCCGCTTCGGCTTCGTAACTAACAATGATGCGGTGCCGCAACACGTCGGGACCGATGCTCTTGACGTCCTGGGGAGTAACGTAACCGCGGCCGTTCAGAAAGGCGTGGGCTCGAGCGCCGAGCGCAAGATAGATCGTCGCGCGCGGTGACGCTCCATAACGAATAAGTCCTTCGAGTTGCAGATTGTAAGCTGCCGGCTCACGCGTCGCCCAGACGACGTCCACGATGTAGTCCTTCACGCGGTCATCGATGTAAATGCTGTTGACCACGGCGCGTGCGGCGATGATTTGCTTGGGGTCGACCACCGGATCAACTCGCAAATCGGGTGATGAGGTGGCCATCAGGTCGAGAATGTTTCGTTCCTCGGACTTTTGAGGATAACCGATGTTCAATTTGAGCATGAAGCGATCCAGTTGCGCCTCGGGTAATTGGTACGTGCCCTCTTGTTCGATCGGATTCTGTGTCGCCAACACAAGAAACGGATCGGAAAGGGGATAGGTTTGTTCGCCGATTGTCACCTGACGCTCCTGCATCGCCTCCAGCAATGCGCTCTGCACTTTGGCTGGTGCGCGATTGATTTCGTCGGCGAGAATCAAATTTGAAAAGATCGGACCCAGCTTGGTGGTAAACTCTCCCGTCCGCGGATTGTAAATGAGGGTGCCGACCAAATCCGCAGGCAAAAGGTCCGGGGTGAATTGCAATCTTTGGAAACCGGTCTGAATGCAAGCTGCCATTGTTTTCACTGTGAGCGTCTTGGCCAGCCCGGGCACGCCCTCGAGCAGGAGGTGCCCATTCGCAAGCAAGCCGAGTAGAAGACGATCCACCAAATATTTCTGGCCTATGACGACGTGACCAACCTGTTGGCGGAGCCCTGGAATCCATTGGCCCAGCTCCCGAACTTCCTGCGTAATTTCCTGCGTAGATTTCATACGGTCTCCTTCAGACACGCACGCCGGGGAGAATGTTCGATCAAACGTGCGGCGCCTTGCTCAGTTTCTGCTTATTTCGCCCGCGAATCCAGTGCTTCCTCGCGGTGTTCGCGCACAGAACATATCGCATTCCTGAATCACTTCGGGAAAATCTTCCCGGTCGCCAGGAGCCCGAATAACTGTTTACTTCGCTCGTCGCCGTGATGCTGGCGCCCCAGTCTTCACGCGGGGACGCAACGTCAGAAGGATCGGCAGCCCTGGAAACGAGCGCGCGTGGCGAATGTAAGATTCAAGGTAACGCTTGTACGTTTGACTCAACAGACCTGGATCATTTACGAAAAGGACGAATTCCGGAGGTTCCAGTGGGTGATCGTCTTTTCCTTTCGATTGGGCAGCATAAAAGAGTTTGAGGCGTCGCGACCTCATGGTCGGTGGCGGGTTAGCTTCAAACGCCTGTCGCAGTAATCGGTTTAGAACTCCCGTACCGACACGCTGTCGCGCCGCATGTTGGATTTTTTCGATCAGCCTAAACAACTTGCCGACGTGTTCTCCAGTTAAAGATGACGTGACTAGCACTGGCGCATAATCCAGGAAGAACATCTGCTCGCGCGCGGACTCCACCAGTTTGGAAATGGCTTCTTTCTGA